>JBEDFR010000099.1:0-23509 GCA_041175045.1 Pseudomonadota bacterium
CCGCAGATGGTCGAGATCAGCGTGGTCTTGCCCGCGCCGTTCGGTCCCAGCAGGGCGATGATCTCCCCGCGCCGGATATCGAGATTGACCTGCTTCAGGGCTTGAAAGCCGCCGGCATAGGTCTTGGAAAGACTGCGTATCGAGACGATGGTGTCCTGCATCTATAGCTCCGCTATGGCCGCGATGGCTTCCGACATCCGCGCGACCCCTGTGATCTGCATGCCGGCAATGCCGCCGCGCGGCACATTCGCCCTGGGCACGATGGCCCGCTTGAAACCGTGCTTGGCCGCCTCCTGCAGCCGCTCCTGCCCACCGGGCACCGGGCGGATTTCGCCCGCCAAACCCACTTCGCCGAACACCACCAGGTCCTGAGGCAGGGTCTGATCGCGCAGACTGGATACCAGTGCGAGAACAAGTGCCAGGTCAGCACTGGTCTCGGTGACCTTCACGCCGCCTACGACGTTCACGAACACATCCTGGTCTGCCATGAACAGGCCACCGTGGCGATGCACCACGGCCAGCAACATCCCAAGGCGATTCTGGTCCAGACCCACGGCGAGACGGCGTGGCTGCCCCGAGGTGCTGGAATCCACCAGAGCCTGGACTTCCACCAGCAGCGGCCGCGTACCCTCCCACAGCACCATCACCAGAGAGCCGGGACTGGGCTCCTCGGCTCGCGCAAGAAAGATGGCCGACGGATTCTTCACCTCGCGCAGGCCCTTTTCCGTCATCGCGAAGACGCCCAGCTCGTTGACGGCGCCGAAGCGGTTCTTCTGGCTGCGCAGGGTGCGGTACTTGCTGTCGTTGCCACCCTCGAGCATCAGGAAACAGTCGATCATGTGCTCCAGCACCTTGGGGCCGGCCAGCGTGCCATCCTTGGTGACGTGGCCCACCAGCAACAGGACGGTATTGGTCTGCTTGGCGAACTGGATCAGATAGGCGGCACACTCGCGCACCTGTGCCACACTGCCGGGCGCCGAGGGGATGTCGGCACTGTGCATGACCTGGATCGAATCCACCACCAGCAGGCGGGGTTCCTGCTCGCGGGCCAGGTCGCAAATCTTCTCGACATTGGTTTCGGCCAGCAGCTTGAGATTGCGTTCCGGCAGACCGAGGCGGCGAGCTCGCATCCCCACCTGCTGCAGGGACTCCTCGCCGGTGACATACAGCGCCTTGTTCGACTGCGCGAGCGTGCACATCACCTGCAGCAGCAGCGTGCTCTTGCCCGCGCCGGGGTTGCCGCCCACGAGAATGGCCGAGCCGGGGACGAGACCGCCGCCCAGCACCCGATCCAGCTCCTCCAGAGAACTTGACACGCGCGGCACGGAGGCGAGGTCTATTTCGGCGAGGTCCTGCAGACCGGAGGTGCTGCCGGCATAGCCCTGGCGGCGAAAATCCGCACGCGCAGCGGGTGTGGCGGCGGCCGACCCCAGCGAGACGCGGGACAGGGTGTTCCACTCCCGGCACGCAGCGCATTGCCCCTGCCACTGACCATGCTCGGCCCCGCAGGCGGTGCAGACATAGGCTGTCCTTGCCTTGACCATCAGCCCTTGCTCCTCTCAGACATAGACAAATTGCACACGTGGAGTGACCTGACAGAACAGCTCATAGGCAATGGTGCCACAGTAGCGGGCGATCTCGTCGGCGGGCAGGCCTTCACCCCAAAGCACGACGTCATCCCCAATTTCGACAAGGGGCGCATCCGTCAGATCAATGATGAGCATGTCCATGGACACACGTCCACACAGACCGGCGCGCACCGGCGCCAGGCCGGGCCGGGTGCGGCTGTGCACAAGTACCGGCGTGCCGGCAGGCGCCCGACGCGGGTAGCCGTCGCCATAGCCGATCGAGACTATGCCGATGCGCATGTCTCGCTCGCAGCGGTAGCTGGCGCCGTACCCCAAGGTCTCGCCAGCCTGAACCTGTTTGATGGCCATGATGCGCGAATGCAGCGTCATCACCGGGCACAGACCTCTATCCTCGCCATTCTCGGCTGCAATAGCCGCACCGCCGTAAAGCATGATGCCCGGCCGCAGCCACTGGAAATGCGTCTGCGGCCACTGCTGGATGGCCGCCGAAGCGGCGACGCTGCGCTCGCAGTTGTCTATGCCTGCCGCAATCAGCATGGCATCGAGCGCCTGCATCTGACGCACGGTCATGGTGCTGGAAGGATCATCGGCACACGCGAAATGGGTCACAACGCGCACTGCGGCGACGGCGGGATGAGCGTGCAGAGCATGCCAGGCCTGCACGAACTCGTCCTGTGCCAGCCCCAGGCGGTGCATGCCGGTATCGGCCTTCAACCACAGTACCTGCGGCTGCACGGAGGTACCCCTCTCCAGACGTCGCAACAGCGCCTCGATCTGATAAGTGGAATGCAGCACAAGCTGCAGATTGGCGGCCAGGGCCTGGTCAAGCTCTTCCGGCGTGACCACGCCTTCCAGCAGAACGATGTCCTGGGGAAACCCAGCCGCGCGCAGAGCCAGGCCTTCCTCGAGGGTAGCCACCCCGAAACAGTCGCGCGGACGCAACTGCGCTTGCAGGGCACCAGCCACCGGCAGCATGCCGTGGCCGTAGGCATTGGCCTTGACTACCACTATGAGGGACGCGGGATGCTGCGACGGTCGGGCGCGCGCGAGGTTGTCCCTCAGAGCCTGCAGGTCGATGCGGGCCCAGGCGCGCAAATCAGTGGCCGTGCGTGTAACTGTCATCGTAGTCCTGGCGGGCCAGATTCTCGAAGCGGGTGTACTGCCCCATGAAGCTCAGGCGCACAGTGCCAATAGGCCCGTTGCGCTGCTTGCCGATAATGATTTCTGCCACCCCCTTGTCCGGACTGTCCTCGTTGTAGACTTCATCGCGGTAGACGAAGGCGATGATATCGGCGTCCTGCTCGATGGCACCGGATTCGCGCAGATCGGACATTACAGGACGCTTGTTGGGGCGCTGCTCCAGACTGCGGTTGAGCTGGGAGAGCGCGATGACCGGGCACTCGAACTCACGCGCCAGTGTCTTGAGCGAGCGGGAGATCTCCGAAATCTCGCCCACGCGGTTGTCGCCAAAGCCCTTGATCTGCATGAGTTGCAGATAATCCACGACCACCAGTCCCAGCGGCCCGTGCTCGCGCACGACGCGACGCGCCCGTGAGCGCATTTCCATGGGGCTGAGGCCGACACTGTCGTCGATGAGCAGGGGCTTGTCCTTGAGTTTGCTGACTGCAGCCGTCAGCCTGGGCCAGTCCTCGTCTTCCAGTTTACCGGTACGCAGGCGCTTCTGGTCGATGCGACCGATGGAGCTCAGCATCCTGAACACCAGGCTCTCGGCCGGCATCTCCAGACTGAACACCAGCACCGGCTTGTTGCTCAGCAGCAATGCGTTCTCGGCGAGGTTCATGGCGAAAGAGGTCTTGCCCATGGACGGGCGGCCCGCCACGATAATGAGGTCGGACTTCTGGAGACCGGAGGTCTTCTCGTCGAGGTCCTTGTAGCCCGTGGGCAGGCCTGTGAGTGTACCATCGCTGCGGAACAGCTCGTCGATGCGCCCTACAGCGGCCTGCAACAGGGGATTGATGGCCTGCGGGCCACCGTCCTTTGGCCGGTCATCGGCAATCTGGAAGACCTTCTGTTCGGCGACATCCAGCACGTCGTCGGCCTTGGCGCCTGCCGGGTTGTAGCCACTTTCGGCAATTTCGTAGGCCACGCGGATGAGTTTGCGCAACTTGGCGCGCTCGGCAATGATGTCGGCGTAGGCTCCGATATTGGCCGAGCCACGGGCATTGCTCGCAAGATCGCTGAGATAGTCGATACCACCACATGCGTCCAGTTCGCCGCGGCTGTCCAGTGCCTCCACCAGGGTAACGACGTCCAGCGGCTTGTTCGCCTCGGTCTGTATGAACATCACACGGAAGATGAGCTGGTGCTCATGACGGAAGAAGTCCTCGTCGATGAGCTTTTCGGCCACCGTGTCCCAGACCGCGTTGTCGAGCATCAGACCACCTAGCACGGCCTGTTCGGCTTCCACCGAGTGCGGCGGCACCTTCAGCGCCGTCAGGGCGCTGGCATCGGTGGTTTTGCGATTCTTTTCAAAGAGCTCGGACATGGCGAGGGTCTGGCTGAATCCTGCATGTAAAAAGGCGCCGCCACTCAAGGGAGCGACGGCGCCTCATTGTCCTTCACGGCCGCGCCGGCACGCAACGGGCATGAACCCTCACGCACCGGAGAGTTCAGACGAATCAGGCCGGAACGATGGCCAGCGTGATCGTCTCTTCGACGTCATAGCCGAGGTCGATGCTGATGGCGTATTCGCCGATCTCACGAAGTGCGCCATTGGGCAGGCGCACTTCGGACTTCTGCACGTCGGCACCGGCCGCAACCAGGGCATCCGCGATGTCACGGGTGCCTATGGAGCCGAACAGTCGGCCTTCTTCGCCAGCATTCACAGAGATCGCGATGCGCAGATCCTTCAGCTTCACTGCACGGCTCTGGGCGGCAGCTACCTTCTCATTGTGCGCTGCAAGCAGTTCTGCGCGACGCGCTTCAAAGCTCTCGAGATTGCTGCGAGTGGCGGGAATGGCCTTGCCGGTGGGGAAGAGGAAGTTACGGGCATAACCTGACTTGACGGAAGCCTTGTCACCCACTGCACCCAGCTTGCCTACCTTTTCCAACAGAATGACGTTCATTTTTGTTTCCTCATCAAAACTTGCATTTATCTGTCTGTGGCACCGCTCGCTCATCCTCACGCCGGTGGCTGCATTCGGGACCGGAAATCCAACCAGCTGTCAGCAATCGCCGCCAGCATCAGTATCTGTGTCATGACGGGGCTCATGAGAGCCACGTAGAAAATCACCATCACGGCGGACGGCAGCCTTTTCAATCCGGCAATGCCGTGCACCAGCGCCACCCCGGCCACCAGAAGCGGCATCAGGAACAGGATCGCGAAGGGCTGCAGCGCGGCGGGCCCCAGTGTCGTCAACACGAAGGCACCGCACAGCATGGCGCTGGTCTTCCAGCCGAGCCGCAGGCGGTGAAACTCCTGCCGAAAACCGCCCGGGTTGTACAGCGCGGCCTGCCAGTAACGGGCCAGGATCAGCACCGAAACAGCCAGAAACATCAGCATCATGCCGTAGAACATGCGCAGCAGCGGCTGCAATTGTTCCGGCGGCAGGATGCTCACCTGTCCCTGCAACTCCG
Organism: Pseudomonadota bacterium; assembly: GCA_041175045.1. Lineage (GTDB taxonomy): Bacteria > Pseudomonadota > Gammaproteobacteria > Pseudomonadales > Pseudohongiellaceae > UBA5078. Next base: position 5,187 of record JBEDFR010000099.1, read on the forward strand.
GGTTCGCCAAGAGCAGCTCGATCTGCTGCATCATCAGCTCGACAAAGCCGGGCTGCACCAGCAGCGCCAGCTGAGCACCAATGCCGACGACGATCGCCCCGAGCAGCACCAGTTCCCAGGACGCTGAACTGCGAAGCACAGCGGCCAAAGCGACACTGCCCAGCAATGTCAACAACGGAATCATGTCACCCGCCACGGCCCAAGCTGCGGCTGGCAAGGCTGCCCAGATCAATACGAGCAACCCCTCGGTCATGCCGTGTCGAAGACACACGAGTGCGACGATCGGCGCACTCAGAAAGTTGACCAGGGGCAGGAATCCCAGCAGTGTCGCCGCCAGAACCGCCTGGCGACGCCCTGTCATCGCAAATCCGGCCAGCGCTTTCATGGGCTTCTCCGTCTTGCTCCAGTACCACGGCCGCCGCTCACGAGAGCGACAGCGCACAGCGGAATCAGGCGGTGTGGCTGTCCGTGTACGGAATCAGTGCCAGATGGCGCGCACGCTTGACGGCGGTGGCCAGTTGACGCTGATAGCGCGCCTTGGTGCCGGTGATGCGGCTCGGCACGATCTTGCCAGTTTCAGACACGTACGCCTTCAGTGTCTCAATGTCCTTGTAATCGATCTCGATGGTGCCTTCTGCAGTGAACTTGCAGAACTTGCGACGGCGGAAAAAACGGGCCATGGTCATATCCTTTCAATAAATTCGTATGAGATGCAGATCAGGTCTGAGACGCTGCCGGTCAGTCCTTGGAATCTTCAGAATCCAGCTCTTCAGCTTCTTCGAAACCGTCGAAGCCTTCTGCAGACTCGTCATCACCACTGCCGGCCTCACGCGCGGCGGCGTCCTCTTCCAGCTTGCGCTTCTGCTCGGCACGGGCACGACGCTCGCGGCTCTCGCGCTCACCCTTCAGAATCAGGGATTCCTCGGTGACAGGTCCGCTCATCTTGATCACAAGATTGCGCAGGATGGCATCGTTGTAGCGGAACAGGGTGGTGATTTCTTCCAGCACGGCATTGCCACACTCGATGTTCATCAGAATGTAGTGGGCCTTATGGATCTTGTTGATCGGGTAAGCGAGCTGACGACGGCCCCAGTCTTCAAGACGGTGGATAGTGCCACCGCTGTCCTTGATCATCTGGGTGTAACGCTCGACCATGACGGGCACCTGGTCGGATTGATCAGGATGTACCAGAAATACAACTTCGTAATGTCTCATGGAGACTCCTTGCGGGTTATGTCTTCCGACAAACACCAGGATGAGGGCCTGTTGCGCGGTAAGACAAGGAGTGAAGGGGGTCTACCCCCGAAATTAAAGAGCCGGCATTCTAGAGAACGGCTGGTTAACATGCAATCAGTTTTTCCCGCCGCTGACGCACGGCCTCGAACAGGCACACGCCTGTCGCCACCGAGACATTCAGACTGCTGAGCGCTCCGGCCATGGGAATTGCCATCAGATAATCGCAATGCTCGCGCGTCAGACGCCGCAGCCCTTTGCCCTCCGAGCCCATGACGATCGCCATCGGCACGCTGAAGTCGATCTGGTAGAGACTTGCGCCGGCTTCCCCTGCGGCGCCGGCAATCCAGATGCCGCGCTGCTGCAGCGCTTCCAGGGTGCGACTCAGATTGGTCACGGCCACGAAGGGAATGGTCTCGGCCGCCCCGCTGGCCACCTTGCGGGCCGTCATGTTCAGGGGGGCGGAGCGATCCTTCGGCACGATCACGGCGTGCACGCCCGCAGCGTCGGCGGTGCGCAGGCAGGCGCCGAGGTTGTGAGGGTCTGTCACTTCATCCAGCACCAGCAGCAGGGCCGGGCCGTTCAGTCCATCCAGCAGGACATCCAGCGCTCGCTCATCGAGCACGCTGACGCCCGTGCGGCACAGCGCCATCACCCCCTGATGCACCGCAGCGGCCGGCAGCTGCCGCAGACGCCGCTCGAACTCGCGCCGCTCCAGCGCCTGGACAACCACCCCGGCCGCGTCGGCCAGTGCACGCACTTCAGCAATGCGGCGGTCCTCGCGCCCACCCTGCAGCAGCAACTCGAGCAAATCCTCTGGATGCTGCTTCAGCAGCTCACTGACGGCATGCAAGCCATAGACCCATTCCTTGCCGCTCACGTCACGACCTCGGCTTGCGGGTGCGCCGGGCGCCTTCGCGCGCGGCGGGCTTCGGCTTCTTGCGCACAGGAGCGTCGTGCGCATCCGGTGAAAACTCGGAGGTGCGCAGAGGGCCATCGACCATGCCCAGATCGATCTTGCGATCATCCAGATCAACCCGCACAACCTTGACCCGCACCACATCCCCCAGGTGATAGCTCAGGCCGCTGCGCTCACCGCGCAGCAGATGCCGCACCGGGTCGAACTGGTAGTAGTCGTTCTTCAGCGCCGTGATGTGGACGAGTCCCTCCACGTAGATGTCGTCCAACTCCACGAAAAGGCCGAAGGCCGTGACGCTGCTGACGGTGCCGTTGAATTCCTCGCCGACGCGATCCTGGATGTATTCGCATTTGAGCCAGTCCACCACGTCATAGCTGGCGGCATCGGCGCGCCGCTCGGTCATGGAGCAGGTCTCGCCGAAGGTCTGCATGTGCTTGAGCTCGTACGGATATATCTGCTTGCGTGCCAGCGCACCGACCCCTGGCACCTTGCGTACATGCAGCGTCTGCTGTGGATGCCGGATCAGGAAACGCAGCGCGCGGTGGACCAGTAGATCCGGGTAGCGGCGAATGGGAGAGGTGAAATGCGTGTAGGCCGTGAAGCCCAGGCCGAAATGGCCGATGTTCTCGGGCTGATAGACCGCCTGCAGCAGCGAGCGAATCAGCACCGTCTGGATCAGGTGCGCATCGGGCCGGTCGGCAATCTTGAGCAGCACGCGCTGGTAGTCCCGCGGCTCGGGCTTGGCCGAGCGCGTCAGCAGAATACCCATCTCCTTGAGGAAGGCCTTGAGGTTCTCCAGCTTGTCCATGTTCGGGCCATCGTGCACCCGGTAAAGCACGGGCAGCCCTGACTTGGACAGGAATTGCGCCGTGCAGACGTTCGCCACCAGCATGCACTCCTCGATCAGGCGATGGGCTTCATTGCGCACCACGGGCACGATGGAGCTGATCTTGCGCGTTTCGCCGAACACGATGCGGGTCTCGGTGCTGAGGAAGTCGAGCGCGCCGGACTGCTGCCGCAGTTTCGCGAGCCGCTTGTAGACGGCATAGAGCGCTTCCAGTGCAGGCAGCAGATCGGCGCAACGCTCACGCAGTCGCGCCTTCGAACGCTCGCGCATCTCGGTCTCGGGCGGTTCCAGGATGTCCGCCACTTCGTTGTAAGTCATGCGCGCATGGGAGTGGATGACACCCTCATAGAAGTCGTAGTCCAGCACCTGGCCAAGCTTGTTCATCTGCATCTCGCAGACCATCACCAGGCGATCTACCTTCGGCTTCAGCGAGCACAGCCCGTTGGACAGTACCTCGGGCAGCATGGGGATGACATGGCCGGGGAAATACACAGAATTGCCACGATTGCTGGCCTCTTCATCCAGTGCTGAGTTCACCTGCACATAATGCGAGACATCGGCGATCGCCACGTAGAGGCGGAAGCCGCCGTCGGGCTCCGGCGCGCAATAGACTGCATCGTCGAAGTCCTTGGCATCCTCCCCGTCAATGGTGACAAAGGGCAGCGCCCGCAGGTCGATGCGCTGGGCAGAATCCGCCACCGGGACTTCCTCGGGAATGGCCTTGAGCTCCTCCAGCACGGCCTTTGGCCAGACATGGGGAATGTCGTGGCTACGAATGGCGACATCGATTTCCATGCCGGGCTTCATGTGATCGCCCAGGATCTCGACGACCGTGCCCACCGCCTTGCGCCGCTGAGAGGGATAGGCCGTGATCTCGGCGACCACGAACTGCCCGTCCTGCGCCCCGCGCGACTCCTTCTCTGGAATCATGATTTCGTGGCTGTTGCGACGGTTGTCCGGGACCACCACGCCAAAGCCTGCTTCGCGGTAGTAGCGCCCCACGATCTGCCGTGAGCGGCGCTCCAGCACCTCGACGATCATACCTTCACGGCGGCCGCGGCGGTCCACACCACTGACGCGGGCGAGCACGATGTCACCATCGAAGACTTTCTGCATTTCGGCAGCCGGCAACACCAGATCACCAGAGGCATCCGCGGGAATGAAAAAGCCGTAACCGTCCTTGTTGCCCTGCACGCGGCCTTTGATCAACTCCATGCGATCGACGAGGCCGTAGACGCCCCGACGATTGCTGATGAGCTGGCCGTCTCGCGTCATCGCGATCAGGCGGCGGCGCAGCGCCTCGGACTGGTCATGAGTCTCGAGCCCCATATGTTCACAGAGTGCTTCGTAGCTGACGGGCTCGCCAGTCTGTTCGAGGTATTCGAGAATGTACTCACGACTGGGGATAGGATTTTCGTAGTTTTCGGCTTCCCGGCCTGCGAAGGGGTCTTTGATACTGTCGAGTTCTTTCGCTTTTTTTGCCATATCCTGCCATTGATAATTGAGCTGGCGGGCAGTATACACGGGAGCCGCAGCCATTACCCGGATAAATCCTGAGCGGGCGTTGACAGACGCATTTCGCGCGGCTACAGTGCGCGCCTGCATTATCCCCTCCTGCCCAGGTGGTGGAATTGGTAGACACACCAGCTTCAGGTGCTGGCGGCTTTGCGGCCGTGGAGGTTCAAGTCCTCTCCTGGGCACCACTTGTCTTCCCCTTGCTTTTGTTCAATGTCAGCACGATCACGGCATGGACTTCGCATGCGTTCGCTTTTACTCTTACCGTCCTGAAGCGCGACTCCCAACTCATACAGGACACCACCATGACACTTTCACTTCGTCATAACGCAGCCAGTTCCTCGCTGGCCATGTTTCGCATAGCCCTGGTCAGCGTCATCGCACTGGCCGCAGGCCTCGCCCAGGCTCAGGTAAACACCGCCGCCATCCTAAGCGCCGAGATTCTCAATCTCAGCACCCCTGCCGAGAATGTCTTCGCCAGCGGACAGCCCTCGCAGGACCAGCTGCAGGTGCTGGCCAAATCGGGAGTCAAGCACATCATCAGCCTGCGTCCCGCCAGTGAAACCGACTGGGATGAAGCGGAGCTCGCACGCTCGCTGGGGATGGAGTTCCACAACATTCCTGTGGCAGGCGCTGACGATGTGACCAGCGAGAATGCCCGCAAGCTTCAGGAGCTGCTCAGCAGCCTGGAAGGCCAGCCAACTCTGGTGCACTGCGCCAGCAGCAATCGCGTCGGCGCCCTGCGTGCCTTGATTGCAGCCGAGTCCGGCGGTGAGCCACTCGAGTCAGCGATCAGCACCGGCAAAGCATGGGGCCTGACCAGCCTCGAGCCAGCGGTACGCGCCGCACTGAGCAAGTAGACGCAAACCTCCAGCAAATCGGAAGCCGGCTATCACGCCGGCTTCTGACGCTTGGCATAGCCAGCCGCATGAATCATGCCGAACTCACTGACAACCTGAAGTTGACTGAAGGTACAAGAAGTCGCGCATTGAGAAGAAGAGAGCAGGCCCGAACAGCCTTCAATGATTCGCGGACACCACGCGGAATGTCCACCATTGGTCATCCGACGGTCGTGGCGTGCCTATCGGAGTGCCTCCACCCAGCACTGTCGAGTTGATGAGTTTCTGCAATCGCGCATTCCAGGCTCGGTCTTTCTCCTGGGGCTCCGTCACTTGCGTTATGCGAACCGGGTAGACGCGCCCGTTGACTCTGATCCGCCCGTCTGGATTCTCGGCAACGACCTTCGACCAGCGTTTTGGTGCGCACTGCGTGCAGCTGAGATACAACTCGCCCTGATCTGTCGCCATGCAATTGAGGTTCAACGCCTGCGTGATGATCGGGCCGCCTACCTGTATCTGGCACAGCTCCGAGTCGTTGGCAAATGACCAGTCCGTGACGGGCTCTTCCACCACCTCACCCCACAGGACTGCGCCAGGCACGGTTTCACAAGGGCAGGTCAGATACCAACCGGCGAACACGAACAACCCTGCCACCAGCAAAGCCCCGCTGGCCATGACAAGGATCTTTCGAAATCCAGATTTCACAGGAGGCAAATTATTGCTGGCTGTTTCACTCATGGCGAGCTCATCTGATATGAATAGTCAATAAAAGCATGCTCAACGCAGGGAACCCGGACTATCGAGGCACCCAGAAGAACACCAGCCAGTCGCGCAGTGGTTCTGCGCCTTCATAGACTGACTCGTCGAGGGTTCTGCCCGCTTTGTCGGCCCACAACTGCATCATCGCGAGACGTTCTTCCCCGAATTTTTCGACGGCCGTCATTTCAAAAGTCGCGTCTCCGATGCGGAGCCACCCATCGCCTCCGCGCTCCTGCACGCGCCGCGCCCAATAGCCACCGTCCGGGCGAGTAGCGGTGATAATGCCCTCTGGCAAGGCTACCCAGGACAAGTAGTCAACAAATGGCGGAAAACCAACATGCTTCTTCATCAACGGGCCCTGCACAGTGCCATTGAGTACCGAAAAGTCGCTTAGTGCAGGGGTTGGTGTGCCTCCGAGAATGATGCCTGGCGTTCGGGCGAGCCCTGTATTGCTGAGGTAGGGGGCTGTGAACATCCAGCTCAATATACCGACCAGAATCACACCTGCAGCGCTGATTCCAATGATTTTCTTCTTGCTCACTGCGCATTCTCCTCGTTTTTATTGTCGTTATCAGTCCAGTGGACCGGAGCGAACAGGGATATTGACAGTGGTGCCAATACCGCTCTTACGGCTCGTTGCTGCGAGGCTTGTTCAGTAATTTCGGCCTGTTGCAAGACCCTATCACCCGGTATCACAGGGCGTCAATGAGAGCTTGGCCCCTGCGAGAGCTCCGTGATCTTGATCCTGTCTGCCTCGTCACTCGTTCCAGTTACACCCAGGAAGAGACTGCATCAACTTAGAGGTCGAAAACGAACCTGTTCGCACCCCTGTTCCGGGAAAAACTCTGCGAGATTGAGATTCCATAATTTGTCTGTACACTCACACACTCCAATTTTAGAGCTTTCCCAGCCCATCAAAAGCCGGTCAGTAGAACAAGGAGAAAAAATGAAGAAATTGCAGCAAGCTTTAACGTGGATTGTCACTGGATGTCTGAGCTTGCCGGCACTCGGGCAAGGGCTTGTCGAGGCAGGGCCAAGCCCCTATGAGTTCATTACGGAATCGTGGATAAAACCGTTTGCTGCAGAGGGCTTCACCTTTGGTGGCACCTCCAGCGTGGTGGTGGAATCGCAGGACCGCATCTTCATTCTGCAGCGGGGCGAGACTCAGCTGCCAGATCCGCTTCCCCCCGAATACACGACATTTGCCGGCTCCATGGGCTGGAATGTGCTGCGCGGTCAGGGCCGGGTGTGGCAGAACAGCATCTATGTCATCAACAGTGAGGGCGAAGTGCTGGAGGTGTGGGACCAGTGGGATCACCTGTTCGTGGGAACGGACGGCCCTGGTCCGCACAAGTTGCGAATCAGCCCTTATGACCCGGAAAAGCGACTCTGGCTGGTCGACGAAACCGGCCACATCATCTACGTATTCTCCAATGACGGCAATCGCTTGCTGATGACTCTCGGAGAGAAGAACATTCCGGGCCGGGATGCCACCCATTACCATATGCCTCAGGACGTTGCCTTCCTCCCGGATGGCAAGTTCCTGGTCGCCGACGGGCTGGGCGACAACAAGCGCATCGTCATCCGTGACCCCTCTGGCGGCTATATTGGCGAGTTCGGAGAAGCTGGCGACCTGCCCCATCAGTTTGCCAGCGTGCATTCTCTGGCATGGGGACCCAACGAACATCTCTACGCCCTGGACAGGGACAAGCGCGACGTCAAGGTGTTCAGACAGACTGCAGCGCGTGACAGCGCCAGTTATCCGCAATTTGAGTACGTCAAGACCTGGACGGGCCTGGGTCTGCCGCTGGACATCATCGTGACCGAAAGCGCTGCCTGGGTGACGGATCTGAATCCTCCGAAGATCGTCAAATTTGATCTGGAAGGCACGCCAACCTACGTCTTCAATCTGCCTGTTGAAGGTCCCGACATGTGGATCGAAATGCATTCGGCGTCCATCGATGAGGATGGCAATCTCTATGGCACGGACAATCAGGCCGGGCGCCCGCAGAAGCTCGTGCCCAAGGCAGACGCCGACCCTGCCCTGATCGTTGGCCAGCCTTACGTTCCCCGCTGATGCTTTCACAGCGCTCGCCAACACCGGATCATGGGAACCACGATGACTACGCCCCGGATGTCCAGCCCCTTGCTGAGCGGCAATTACCTGAGTGACTCCGAAGCAACCGCGCTGGCGGAGCTTCGGGACACTGCAGCCCTGGCGGCTGCAGCGTCGCTGTTGCGGGATCGCGGACACGGCAGGCTCGTCACCTACTCACGCAAAGTCTTCATTCCACTCACACACCTGTGCCGTGACGTCTGTCACTATTGCACCTTTGCCAAGACTCCCAGGCACATCGGACAGGCTTACATGAGCGTGGACGCTGTGCTGGAACTGTGCCGGCAAGGTGCAGCCAGCGGGTGCCAGGAAGCCTTGTTCACGCTCGGTGAAAAGCCAGAGCTGCGCTACAGTGCCGCCCGCAATGCCCTCGACGAAATGGGCATGTCCACCACGCTGGAATATGTGCACAAGGTCGCCGCGGCCGTGCTGGCGCAGACCGGCCTGCTGCCCCACATCAACGCCGGGTGCATGACAGCGCAGGAGATTGCCCTGCTGCGGCCAGTCAGCGCGTCCATGGGCATCATGCTGGAATCGGCATCGCCAAGATTGTGTGAGAAAGGCATGCCCCACTACGGCTCTCCGGACAAGGATCCGGCCCGACGGCTGGAGACAATAGCGCTGGCGGGGCAGGCCGGTGTGCCGTTTACTTCCGGCATCCTGATCGGCATTGGCGAGACACGTCGTGAACGCATCGACGCATTGCTCGCAATCAGGCGTCTGCACGAGCAGTACGGGCATATCCAGGAAATCATCGTGCAGAACTTCCGCGCCAAGCCGGGTACCCGGATGGCTCAGGCGCCAGAGCCCGACCTCGACGACCTGCTGTGGACCATTGCGGTGGCCCGCCTGCTGTTCGGCTCGGAAATGAATATCCAGGCACCGCCCAATCTCAGCCCTGGTGTGCTGCCTCAACTGATTGCAGCCGGCATCAATGATTGGGGCGGTGTCTCACCACTGACCCCCGACCACGTCAATCCCGAGGCACCCTGGCCGCACCTTGACCTGCTGGCCCGTGAGACCGCAGCAGCCGGAAAATTTCTGGAACAACGCCTGACGGTGTACCCCTCCTTTGCACTGGATGGAAAGCGCTGGCTGGACGCAGGCGTCCGTCCCGCCGTGTTGAAGCTCATGGACAGCGGCGGTCTCGCCCGCCGCGATGCCTGGACGCCCGGAGAGAGTGTAGAGGTGCCGATCCTTGAATCCCGCCTGCTGAAAAACTCCGTCAAAGAAGATGACGTGAGCAAGGAAGTACTGGAAATCGTGGCGCGATGCAGCGCCGGTGAGCGGGTGGACGAGGCGTCCATCACCCGACTTTTCGAGTCGCGCGGCAATGATTTCGTCTTCGTGGTCCGGCAGGCCGATGCGCTACGCCAGGCGGTGTGCGGCGACACGGTCAGCTACGTCGTCAACCGCAATATCAACTATACCAACGTGTGCTACTTCAAATGCCAGTTCTGTGCCTTTTCCAAGGGACGACACAGCGAGAACCTGCGTGGCAAACCCTATGACATCAGTGCGGAAGAGCTCGCCCGCCGCTGCATCGAGGCCTGGGAAAGAGGGGCGACCGAGGTGTGCCTGCAAGGAGGAATTCACCCCGACTATACAGGTCAGACCTACCTGGACATTGTGCACACAGTCCGAACGGCAACGCCCGAAATGCACATTCATGGCTTCTCTCCGCTGGAAGTCTGGCAGGGCGCAAAGACGCTCGGCATCAGCCTGGACGAATTCCTCCAGCAGCTGAAGCTGGCCGGACTCAACACCTTGCCTGGCACTGCTGCCGAAATTCTTCATGATGACGTGCGCGCCGAACTTTGCCCCGACAAGCTGCGAACCGAGGAATGGCTGGCCGTGATGGAAGCCGCCCACCGAGTGGGCTTCCGAACCACGGCCACCATCATGTATGGCCACATCGAATCGCCTGCGCACTGGGCGAGTCACCTGCTGCGTCTGCGCGATCTGCAGGCTCGCACCGGGGGTTTCACTGAGTTTGTGCCGTTGCCCTATGTGCCCATGGAAGCCCCGATGTATCTCAAGGGCCGCTCACGACGCGGCCCCACGTTCCGCGAAGCCGTGCTGATGCACGCGATCGCGCGCCTGGTGTTTCACGGGCTCATCGACAATATCCAGGCTTCCTGGGTGAAGATGGGACGGGCGGGTGTTGCTGTGTGCCTGAATGCGGGATGCAACGACCTGGGAGGCAGCCTCATGAACGAAAGTATTACTCGCGCAGCCGGAGCCGGTTTTGGTCAGGAGTGGCCACCCGAGGAAATCGAGGAGGCCATTCGCGACCTGGGCCGCACTCCGAGAATGCGGACCACGCTTTACGGTGATGCGGCACAGGAGCGGCGGGCCCAGGCTTTACAGACCAGCTTGCTGCAAGACATCGAGAATCTTCCGGCTGGAAAGCTGCAGCGCAGCAAACGACTCAGGTGGCTATCATGAAAATCGCAGTAACCGGCGCCAACAGCAGAGTAGGACAGACGCTATTGACCCATGTTCTGGCACAAAGCGAACACACGGTCGTGGCCGGCGCCAGGTCCGCTGGGACATTCACCGGGTTTCCAGACTCGCCCCGGGTCGCTCCAGTAGTGATTGATTACAGCGATGCCGCCGGTCTTGCTGCCGCTCTGGACAGCGTCGACTGTCTTGTGCACCTGGCAGGCATCCTGATGGAGAGCAAAGGCTCTACCTACCAAAGTGCCAATGTGGATGCCACTGCGGCCGTTCTGAGCGCGGCCCGGTCAGCGGGAGTCCGTCACGTGGTGTTCATCAGCGTGGTGGGGGCACATCCCCAATCGGCCAATGCCTATTTCAAATCCAAGGCGGATGGCGAACGGCTGGTAGCTGAGAGTGGCATGTCCGCCACCATCATTCGCACCCCTATCCTGCTGGGGCCAGGTGCCGCCGGGGCGTCCGCCCTGCAATGGGCAGCGTCCCGCCCGCGGGTCAAGCTGCTGGCCGGCGGACGCTACACCATGCATCCTCTGGACATCGACGATCTGTGCGCGGCCATTCTCAACAGCTGCAATGCACAGCGCGAAGGCGTCGAAGTGCATGAGCTGGTGGGGCCTCAGGCGATTCAATACTGCGATCTGGTCCGCATGGCGGCAGCTCTTCAGGGCCGTCAGACAACAATCAGTTCTGTGCCGGTCGGTCTTGCAAAACTGGGGGCGCGGCTGAAGGGACTGATTCGACCCGGCGGAATGACACCCACGGTGATCGACGTGATCACGCTGGACGAAACCGTCAGTCACAATGCCGATCAGGCACTGGGAGTAAATCTCACCCCGCTTTCATCCACCCTGAAAAAATTCATCAAATCGTAGAGGCGAATGCCATGATTGACCCGAACGCTGCGCAGTCACAGGAAGCCCCGGCCATTTCAGCGCGCAGAAAGCCCAGCGCCGCGCAGCGACTTGTATTTCTGGCCATCACTTTTCTCTGCTTCGGCTACCTGTACTATCGCCTGAATGGTGCCGCGCTGCGCGAAGGCATGGCGCTGGTCCCTTACATGTCACAGGTATTTGCCAATGTGCAATGGCTGAACTGGCTGTTGCTGATGGTGACCTACTCGTTCATCTATTTCGCGATCGACACACTGGTCATCACACGCGCCTTGAACTGGTTCATCGCCAGTGTGAAATACCGCGACATCATGCCCATTCGCGGCAGCGCCTACATCATCTCGGTGTTCAATGAGCAGGTTGGCAAAGGCGCCATGGCTTACTATTTGAACCGTCGCGACAAGGTGCCAGGCTGGGAGACAGGCTCTGTCATGCTCTTCATCATGTTCTGCGAAATCTTCTATCTGCTGGTATGGGCCACCATCGGCTATACCTTCACGACTGACATCCTGCCCGACGTCTTCAATCTGATTCCCTACATCGCCCTGGCCGCGGGGGTGTTTCTGGTCGTGTGGATGCTTTATTTCCAGGGCCGCATCCTGCCAGGCAGCACACTGCGCGACAAGCGCATCCTGCATGCTTTCAAGATTGCCAGGCCATGGCACTACGGGGCGTTTTTCCTGCTACGCTCACCAGCGATCATCGCGGCGATGATCGTCTACACGATTGCGCTCGGACTGTTCGGGGTGGAAGCAAGCTTCCTGTCCTTGATTGGAGTGTTGCCGGTCATCTTCTTCGCGGCCACGGTGCCGACACCCATGCGCGCCGCAGCGATTACCCTGTGGGTGGTCCTGTTTCCGGAGAATGAAGGCCAGATGGCTGCATTCGGCTTCGTGCAGCACAATTTCTTCATTCTGTTCAATGCGGCCATCGGGCTGCTGTTCTGGCGGCGTGCGCAGCGGGAGTTGTTCGGGACGTGATAGCCAATGCCCTGACTGCTCTGCGCCTGTTGCTGGTGCTTCCGGTCGCGTGGGCCTGTGCCAGCCCCGGGCTGCTGCCGCCACCGCTGCTGCTGGCACTGGTAGTCGTGGCAATTGCCTCCGACTATTTTGATGGAAAGCTGGCTCGCCGGTTTGGAACAGCATCCTCGCGTGGCATGCTGTTCGATCACAGCGTGGACTTTCTGTTTGTCACCAGTGCCTTGTTTGGTGCCGCTGCAGCAGGACTTGTCATTTTCTGGCTGCCGGTTCTGATCGTGATTGCATTTTCTCAGTACGTCATTGATTCCTACTGGCTGTACCGGCAGAAGCAGTTGCGCATGAGTTTCCTGGGGCGCTGGAACGGGGTGTTCTACTTTGCGCCCATCGTGGTGCTTGCCATCTCGCGTCTGGAGTTTTTCTCGGCATTCGAGCAGGCACTGGCCGGGTTGCTCTGGTGGATGTCTGCCGCATTGCTCGTCAGCACCGGCCTTTCCATCGTCGATCGCGGCATTGCACCATTGCGCGCTCGCTGACAGGTGGCAGGTTCTGGCAGGTACCGTTTGGCGAACGACTCAGAAAAGGCGAGCTTTTGAAAAATCCACCCATCATCCAACACTCAGGAGCTGTCGCTTCTGCTACCGAGGAACAACAATCATGACAAGTACAAAAAGAAACATAGGTATCGCCCTGGCGCTCCTGTGTGTGATTGGTACCACCTATTATGTCTTCACAGCACCCTATGTCCGTTTCCCGGGTGTCAGGCTGGGCGGCGAGCTGACGGCCGCGCCGTCAGACTGGAGCCAGATCAACGGCGAGACCGTGGCGCAGCTCAAACTGGCCGGGTTTCCTCCCTTTGTGATCAATGTCTGGTATGTGGGTACCCCCGACGGAATCATCACGGCGTCGCGACCGGACAATGGCTACTGGGCCAACCGGGCAAGGTCGAACCCGGATGGCTGGTTGCGCATCGGTGATCGCAGCTATGCCATGAGTGCCCGGGAAGTTCTCGGCGAAGCCAGGATCCCGTTTCTGGAACAATACGGTGGCAAATACAACATGCCCATGCGCTACGATTTCGAAGGTGAGATCATTCCGGGGACCAATGAACCACTGCATACCTGGGAGGTATTTTTCTGGACTGCCAGGTAATGAAAGAATTCCCGTAGCGACACCGGGTTGTTATGCTGAAATCGCGAGTCAAAAATTTAACGGAGAAATGAAAAATGGGTAAATTCACACAGCTTGCGGCGATGGCATTTCTTGCCTTGTCACTCAATGCATATGGTGCCGAGGCACCGGAAACGATCACTGTCACCAGCACTGCCTTCGAGCATCACGGCACAATCCCGGAGGAATATACGGCCTACAGCGAAAACCGCTCCATTGATCTCAGCTGGTCCAACCTGCCCGAAGGTACTGTGCAACTGGCCTTGATCTGCGACGATCCTGAAGTTGTCACTATCGGCATGATGGAGTCACCGTTCCCGCACTGGGTGGCTTACAACATTCCGGCTTCTTCTACAGGCCTGCCGAAAGACATGACCAAGGAGGCCGTTGTGACTGGCATCGCAGGCCTTGAAGGCATGATCAACGGCGTCAATGGCACAAACCGTTCGGGCTACTTCGGTCCGCGCCCACCGGTGAATGGCCATCTGCATGCCTATCACTTCAGAGTCTACGCCCTTGATGCCGCGCTGAATCTTCCGCAAGGATTGAACAAGGCGCAACTGCTGGAGGCAATCGAAGGGCACGTACTTGCTACGGGCATGCTGATGGGGCACTACGAACGCAAAGCACCGTAAGATTGCAGAACCTCTGTTTCTGGCGGGTTCAGTCTCAGTCAGGCGTCGAATTCCTTTGGGTATCTGCGGCGTTCTGTTCTTCCGAATACTCGCCAAACAAGTTGATCCAGCGGTCAGTCTAGCGGCCGAACTTCATCAACTGCTCGTGGTGACTCTGTTCTTGCGGGGGCCTCAGAATGAGGTCCAGCAGGAACATCAGAATGCTGACGGGACTCATCAGCAGGTCGCGCAGGGCATCGGCCACCATTTTGAACTGGAATATCAGCAATTGCCGCAGGCCCGTGAGCGGGTCTGCCTTTTTGGGTGATGACACGAAACTCCCGGAAAGCCTGGTGGCACCACTATGGCCTTTTGCTGGATCGATGGGAAGAGCGGCGCTGTGCGAGGTCAGAACAGCAAGACCCAGACAGCCCAGCAGGCCAGTGCAGTGAGTACGGGAACGCTCATCAATAACAGCATGTTGCGAATCTGTGTCATGGTCATGTCCTTGTTTGTTCAGAATGATTGCTCCAGACGCTGCCCGTAAACGCCGGGGCTGCGCCTGCGCTGAGCAGGATATGCCTGACGCACTGCACAGGCCGGGCCAGCTTGCGTCATTGAGGATCAACTTGTTGAATTCAATGCTTTTTACACAATCTTCCTCCCCCAGAGTCTCAGGCTTGTCTCTGCGCACGTGTCAATATTGACAAAATCTGTGACACTCCCGGCACGATCACGCGCTGCAAGCGCCGGCGCCCGAAACGGTTCCCGGCTATGATGCGTCATGCTTATTCACTAGAATCGGCTTTCCTTCACACCGTCAGGATCCTGCACAGCGCCCCATGACTCAGTCCTTCCTCATTCTCACTCCCGTGACGCTGCGATTCGCTGCACTGTCGGCATTGCTGGGGCTGTTCGCCCTGTCGACTGCGCTGCATGCGGCGGATGAGCCCGTGCTGCGCGATCCGGCGGTCAGCGGCAGCGACCTGCCATTGCGCCCGCTGTTTGCCGGCAGCTGGCAGAAGGATTTCGCGCGCAGTGACAAATGGGAAGAAGAAGTGCAGCGCATCATCGACCAGCTCAACCGCGAGATGCAGCGCCAGCAGGGTCGCGGGGACGCCGGGGCCGTCGGCATGAGCGGCTCGCGGCGCAGCGTTGGCAATCTGGTGGCCCATGCTCGCCTGGCGGAACTCATCACGCGCCAGACCACCATGCGCATCACGCAGAGCGGCGACGAAGTGCGCATTGAGCGGCAGGGCGATGCGGCGCTGGTATGCAGCACGCTCAGTGACATCGAAAACACATTCTCCAGCGCCCACGGCTCGGAGCTGTGTGGCTGGGACCGCCTGCAGCTGGTCTTCCAGATTTTGCTGGCCGAGGGCGTGCTCATCGAGCACCGTTTCAGCGTGGACCCCAGCGGCGAAGAGCTGAGCATGCTGACCAGCGTCTCCAGCCGGGGCTCGACACCCTTCAATCTGATGACGTTCTATACACGCTACGAGGCGCCTGAAGACGGCATCAACTGCGTGCAGACGCTCAGCCGGGGACTCGTGTGCAGCGCACTGGATGGCGCGCCGGACGCAGGAACACCCGCCGCGGAGCCTGCCCCGTGAGAAAAGCCACCTCCAAACTGCTGACGGCCAGCTTCCTCGCCAGCGTCCTCGGTGCCTGCGGCAGCAGCACACCGCCACCGCCGCCAGGTCCACCACCCGTGGGCAGCGTGACACTCAACGTGCAGCAGGGCATGCCCACGCCATTGCAGATGCTGGACATCGGCGTGCAGGTGTTCGCCACCGAGGCCGACCCGGAGGAGATCACGCTGCCGGGCGCCGCCATCTTTGCCGAAATCCGCAACACCGAGACACACTATCTGCCCGTCGCCTTGCGGCACACGCTTCTGTCCTCGAATCAGTGGGGCATCGTGCGCGTGCTGCCCGCGACGGACCCGTCGCTGGATCTGCTCATCACCGGCACCATTCTGGAATCCACTGGCGCTGATCTGTTGCTGCAGGTACGTGCTGTGGACAGCACCGGCCGCCTCTGGCTGGACAAACGCTATGCCGACATCGCCCGCACGGCCGACTACCCCGACAGCATTCCCTCACTGCGCGGCGGTGGCATCACTGACGGCCCGGACCCCTTTCAGGATCTGCATGCTGCCATCGCCAATGACCTTCTGGCCTTCCGCAACAGCCTGACGACAAGCGATCTGGCGCGCATCCAGGAGGTGACCCAGTTGCGCTATGCCGCAGACCTGTCGCCCGAAGCGTTTGCACCTTATCTGGAGACTGATGCCGCCGGACAGCTGACACTCTCGCGCCTGCCCGCCAGCAACGACCCGCTGCTGCAGCATGTCGCCGATATCCAGGCGCGTCACAATGTCTTCATCGACACCATCGATGAGTACTACGAGGCGCTGTACCAGGACGTGAAGCCGCGCTACGACGTGTGGCGCCAGTACTCTTTCGAACAGGTGCTGGACCAGCGCGACAATGCCGAGCGCGCACGCAATGGCGAGGCCGTGCTGGGAACCGGCAGTTTTGAGGCACTCAGTCAGAATTACAACCGCTACAAATGGAGCAAGATCTTCGAACAGGAATTCGTGGCCCTGTCTTCCGGTTTTGTCAGCGAAACCGCACCGGCCGTTCTGGAACTCAGCCGCAACGTCAGCGGCCTGACGGGTCCTGTCGAAGACCTCTACGCGCAGTGGCGAGTCTACCTGCGCGGACTTTACGACATCGAAACCCAGAGTGCGGCCACCGCACCTGCCCCCTGAACAGGTAGGTAACTCATGTCAATTACTGCGTGCCGCTGCGACAGCGGCAAACCCTTCGCGCGTTGCTGCGGCCCGTTTCTTTCCGGCAGGGAGCAGGCCCGCACACCCAAACAGCTCATGCGCTCGCGCTACACGGCCTATGCTCTGGGGGGCCATGGCGACTATCTGATGAAGACCTGGCACCCCGGCACCGTCGGCCCGCTGAGTGCCGAGATTCTTGATGAGGTGACGCTGGACTGGCGCGGGCTGGAGATTCTTGACGAAGACCAGAAGGGCGATCGTGGTCGCGTGGACTTCAAGGCCACCTATGTGGACGAGGCGGGCAATTCACACGTTCACCACGAGCATTCGGCCTTTCTGCGCGTGAAAGGCAAATGGCTATATGTCGAAGGCAAGATGCGCGACGTGGTGATTCAGGACGCCAGCGCCTGAGATTTTTCGGCGATGCGCGCCAGCAGCGCACGCCAGGATTTCACGAAGGCTACGGCACCGTCCTGTTGCAATTGCACCCCCAGCGTCTCGATGTCGATGCCAGCCTGTGCGAAGCGCGCAAGCTGCGTCTGGGTCTGCGCTTCATGCAAAGGCATCACATGTCCTGGGCGGCCATGGTCGGCGAAGGCCAGCAGGGTTTTCTCCGGCAGCGTGTTGATGGTATCCGGTGCCGCCAGGGCTTCCACATAGTGGGTGTCGCTGGCCTGCGGGTCCTTGGTGCCGGTGCTGGCCGACAGCACGCGCTGAGGCAGAGCCCCCGCCTTTGCCTGTCGCTGCCAGCGTGGCGATGCCAGCAGGTGCAGCGAGGCCTGGTAGGTCTGCTCGCACACGGCGATGCCCCGCCGGTTATGCAGTTCTTGCGGCACCTTGTCCTTGACTGCCACGTCCCAGCGCGACACGAACACCGACGCAACACTCATCACCTGCGGTGACAGGCCGGTGACCTGCAGGGTGTCGATGTAGCGCTGCAACGTGCCGGTATCGAGCATGGAGCGGGTGATATTGTCGACCCACAGGCGCTGGCCCAGGGTATGCATTACGTGGACAGGGTTCACAGGCGTCTTCGGATGAAGGACTATGGAGCCCAGCATACTTGCACACAGGCGGCTTGCAAGCGCACCTGGAAGACTCGGAGACTGAATGACAGAGATTCTGCTTACCGGCTTTACCCCCTTTGACGGCCGCGCAGTCAATGCCTCATGGATGGCAGCCAGTGC
>JBEDFR010000100.1:0-22236 GCA_041175045.1 Pseudomonadota bacterium
CCTCGGGGCGGCGGCGTGCCGCGCCCCGCCGCCGCCCCGAGGCAGACGTCCGCGGGGGGAACGCCCCCCCGCCCTGGCGTCGCCATGATCCCCGCAGAATCACCCCGACCGCTGGCCCGCACTGGCGCGCGCGTGGTGCCTGGTTTATTGGAGCGAGGCCTGAACTCCGTCTCTGAGGCCGTCAGCGACAAGCCCGCGCGAGATGGCGTGCTGCGGGAGGAGTCCGGGGCACGCGACATCGCCCCCGTGCCGAGCCCGCTGAATTCGCTTCGTGCGGCGTTCGAGCCCAGCCCGCTCACCGACGCCAATGCTTCCCAGGGCTCGGCTTTCAGTCTCCCGCCGTTGGCGGTTGCCGAATCAGCGGGTGCAGCCGAATCCCACAGCAGAGCGCCCGTACGCGAGGCGCCCAGCCGCGAGAGCTGGATGCGGTTCGAGGATCTGAACAGCCAGTTTGGCGGCGAGATCCGCAAGGCCTCCCTGGAAACCGATGGCACTGGCCGCGCGGCGCTACGTATAATGCTGGCGCCCGAGAACATGGGAACCATCGAGGCTGAAGTCATCGAAAGCAACAACACGGTCACGATCAATATCGTCGCCCAGACGGAAGAGGTTGTCCGCGTGTTGCGGGAAAACAGTCATGCCCTGCGCGAGGCCTTCTCCGGACACAGCGCCACGGAAATCAACATTTTCCGGGACACCGGGGGCAACGGGGCGCAGCACGCGGGTGGCCGCCAGTCCGGCGCCACGTCCCCCCAGCCGGAGCCCGCGCATGACAGCAGCGCCGCTGGCGCCAAGGCTGTCGACGCGGCCTCTGCCGGCCCGACGCCTGCACAACTTGATACCTATGTCTGAACAACCTGCGGAGATTTGCCATGGCTGACGAAAAAGTAGCGAGTAGCACGGAAGGCAAGAAAAGCTTTCCTCTGATCCCCGTCATCGTGGGGGTGCTGGTCGTGGTGGTGGTGGCAGTGGGGGCCGTGTTTGCCACCCTGATGCTCACCGGCGCCATGAATGATCAGGAACTCGAAGAGGCGCTCGCCGAGATCGAGACTCCGGCTGCGGCGGCAGAGCCAGCCGCACCCGCCGAGGGCGATGCGGCCGTGCCCACGGAACCGCAACTGCTGGTGACGCCGAACCCGGAGCGGCTGGGCACGCTGTACTACGAGATGCCTCGGCCGCTGACGGCCAACATCAATGGTTCACGCAAGGTCATGCAGGTCACGGTGGCCGTCATGACTCACTACGACCAGATGGTCATCGACAGCATCGTGCGCCATGAACTGGCGATTCGGTCTGCCATCCTGGCGGACATGAGCCGCACGCCGGAGGACAACCTGCTGCTGCCGGATTTCCGCGAGCAGCTGGGCGAGCAGTTGCGCATCACCATCAATGCCGTTCTGGAAGATTTCGGCGAATTCGCTGGCGTTGAGTCGGTCTATTTCACGGAATTCCTGGTTCAGTAAGCATCCCACTCCCTTGAAGGCGTACCCGGGCAATGAGCAATCCCAGCGGAAAACTGACTCCTGAGGAACTGCAGGCACTGCAGCAGGAGTCCATGGCAAACGGACTCGCGACAGCTCGCGAGACTTATCAGGTGGTCAAGCACGACCTGGCGAGCGAAGACACCTCGCTGGGCTTCAACGAATCCGCCATCGACATGATCAACGAACGCTTCACGCGACAGTTGCGCGTGGGTCTGATGGATGTGCTGCGCACGACCCCCAAGATTCAGGTCGATCGCGTCAAGATCGAAAAGTACGGAGCCTTCCTGTCCAAACTGCAGGCGCCGCTGTCGGTCAACACCGTCAAGTTCGAGCCGCTGCGCGGCTATTCCCTGGTCGTGATCGACCCGTCCATCATCTTCTCCTCGCTGGACAATTTCTTCGGCGGGCTCGGCAAAGGCAGCAACCCTGTGCACCCGGGCCGAATGTTCACGCCCACCGAAAATTCCATCATCCGCATCATGCTCAACATCATCTTTGCCTCGCTCAAGGAAGCGTGGTCGCCGATCCTGCAACTGGACTTCACCGAGACGGCAGCGGAGATCAACCCGCAGTTTGCCCAGATCGCGGATGAGAATGATCTGGTAATTGTCAGCCGTTTTGTGCTGTCGATGGATGCCAATGCCAGCGAGGGCACCATCAGCATCGTGACCCCGTTCATCTCCCTCAAGCCGATCCGAGATCTGCTGCGCAGTCGCATTCAGTCTTCGGAAGAAAACGATGCCAAGGACACGCAATGGCGCGAGGAGCTGGCCGATGCCAGCGGCCATGCCAAGCTGCGACTGCTGGTGAACCTCGGGCAGATATTCTCGTCACTGGGGGAGCTGCAGGCCATGGAGGTGGGCGATATTCTGTTCTTCAAGAAACCGGAATTTGCCACCGGCGAAATCGAGGGCGCCAAGATCTTCACGGCGGAAGTCGGCAACATCGGCAACAATGTCGCCGTCAAGATCAAGGACTTTGTGCAGATTCCCCCCATCAATTAGAGACGCATCATGGCAGAAGAAAAACGCAACGAAGACATCCTGCTCGGCGGCAAGCTGGAAAACCTGCTGGGCAGTGACAGCGCTGGCATCAGCAAACCGAGCATCAATCCGGATGTGCTGGGCAATATTCCCATCGTCATCTCGGTGGAGGTCGGGCGAACCTCGCTGAAGATCAAGGATCTGATGCGCTTGAGTCAGGGTTCGGTGGTGGAGCTGGATCGCCTGGCCGGAGAGCCGCTGGACCTGTATGTCAACAATACCCTGGTGGCACAGGGCGAGGTGGTGCTGGTAAATGAACGCTACGGCGTCCGCCTGACGCAAGTCATTCCGGCTGCCGAACGCATCAAGAACGTTTGACGCCGCGCAGGCGTGCGGAAGAGAATGCGATGAGTCTGATCAGTATGCAATCTGCCCTGGGACTGATAGCCGTGGTGCTGTCCATGCTCGGGTTTTTCTATGTTCTGAACAGGTACAAGGGCAGATTCCTCAGCTCACAGACGGGCAATCTCTCCATCGAATCACAAATCCCTCTGGGCCTGCGGCAACGACTGGTCCTGGTCAAGGCGCGGGAAAAGACCTTCCTGCTGGTAATTTCCAATGACAATGCCACGGTTGTTCACAGCTGGGATGATTAGCAGGTTGGCCCATCGCGGCAGTCGCCGCTGGCTCGGCCTCTGCCTCGCCGTGCTGGCGGGCCTGCTGACCTCCACCGCCTGGGCACAACCCGGGCTGCCCGTGGTCAGTGTCACCCAGGGCGTCGACGGCGCTACGGAGTACGGACTCACCCTGCAGATTCTCCTGCTGATGTCGGTGCTGACCCTGTTGCCCTCGCTGTTGATCATGATGACCTCCTTTGTTCGCGTGATCATCGTGCTTTCGCTGTTGCGACAGGCGATCGGCACGGCGCAGACACCGCCCAATCAGGTGCTGGTCGGGATCGCGCTGTTCCTCACGATATTCATCATGTCGCCAGTGTTTCTGCAGGTCTATGACGACGCTGTCGTGCCCTACATGAACGAGCAGATTGCCGCCGAGGCCGCCTTCGATGCCGCCGTGCAGCCGTTGCGTGGCTTCATGCTGACGCAGACGCGCCAGGAGGACATGAGTGTCTTCATGGACATTGCCAACGTCGACCCGGCCACGCCTTATGCCGATGTCCCGCTGCCTGTGCTGATCCCGGCCTTCATGACGTCGGAATTGAAGACGGCGTTCACCATCGGCTTTCTGTTGTACATCCCTTTCGTCATCATCGACCTCGTGGTCGCCAGTGTGCTGATGTCGATGGGTATGATGATGTTGTCACCCATGATGATCTCCATGCCGTTCAAGCTCATGTTGTTTGTCTTGTCTGATGGCTGGCTGCTCGTCATGCAGTCCTTGACCGCAAGTTTCCTGGGGGCGTGAATGACCGTCAGTGATGTGATTGTCATCGGGCGTGAAGCCCTTCTGGTGGCCGCCCTTCTGGCCGGGCCCCTGTTGCTCGGCATTCTGCTGGCGGGTGTGCTGATCGGGGTCATTCAGGCCGCCACCTCGATACAGGAAATGACACTGAGCTTTGTTCCCAAGCTCATCTTCATTGTCATTGCGCTGGTGCTGATCGGCAACTGGCAGATCGGTGTGCTGACGGATTATTTTGAACGGCTGTTCCTGCTGATTCCGGTCATGCTGCAATGATCAACGGCGGCAGCCTCGATGAAATCATGGCTCTCATTGCCGCCTTCATGTGGCCCCTGACCCGGATTTCCGCCTTCATTCTTGCCGCTCCGCTGTTTTCTCTCGACGTGATCAATCTGCGAGTGCGCATCGTCGTCGCGCTGGTGCTGACCCTGTTCGTGTTCGAGGCAGTAGCCGTTCCCGACATCGATCCCTTTTCTGCCGCGGGCCTGGGACAGCTCCTGGTGCAGGCACTGATCGGCATTGCCATGGGCTTCGCCCTGCAGATCGTGACAGCCGCAGTCGTCGTGGGCGGCGAAGCCATTTCGAATGCCATTGGACTGGGCTTTGCCAGCATGGTGGATCCCAATCTGGGCAATGTGCCCCTGGTGGCACAGTTTCTGATGATTCTTTCGACGCTGATTTTCCTCACGATGGGAGGGCATCTGTTCGTCATTCAACTCTTGTTCGAGAGTTTTCAGAGTATTCCAATCGGCAGCACCCCACCGCTGGACGAATGGTTTGACATCTTTCTGCGCTGGATTCCCTTCATCTTCACCGGGGCCATCAATCTGGCGCTGTCCATGATGGTGGCTTTGCTGGTGGTGAATATCGGGCTCGGGGTGATCACTCGCTCTGCTCCCTCGCTCAATATCATCGCCGTCGGTTTCCCCGCCATCCTGCTCGTGGGACTCCTGGCGCTGAATCTGAACATTACCGCCATGGTCTACACCATTGAACGTCTGTGGCAGAGTGGCCTGGATGTGCTGCAATCGCTGCCGGGGGCATGATCGATGGCAGAGAATGACGACAGCCAGAGCAAAACCGAAGAACCCACCCAGAAACGCATCGACAAGTCGCGCGAGGAAGGGCAGATCCTGCGTTCGCAGGATTTTGCCATCGCCGTCAGTCTGTTTGGTCTGGGCGCGTTGATCGTGCTGATTTCGAGCACGCTGATCGAGCGAGTCACCACGCTGTTCACTTACAATTTCAGGCTCGATGCACGAGTGACCCGCGACCCGGGCCTGATGCTGGAAAAGATTGTCGGATCGGCGGAAATCATGTTGCCGCTGGTGGGGCTGATCTGCCTGCTGTCGGTGCTCGGGGTCATCCTGGCGAACGGGGCGTTCGGTGGCATCAGCTTCAGCCTGAAAGCGGCGGCACCCAAACTCTCCAAGCTCAATCCGCTCTCGGGTCTGAAGCGCATGTTTGGCGGCAATGCGCTGTTCGAACTGGTCAAGAATATTTTCAAGACGCTGTTCCTGGGCAGCATCGTGGCCTTGGTCATTTACTTCTACATGGACGCGCTGGGAATGCTCGGTGTCTTGCCAGCCTCTCTGGCCCTGGGCGAGGCCGGCAGGATTCTTGCGGGCGCCGTGCTGTTCATCACGCTGTCACTGTTCTTGATTGCCCTGGTGGACATGCCCTGGCAGTACTTCCAGCACATGAAGAAGATGCGCATGAGCCTGCAGGAAATCAAAGATGAAATGAAGGAAAGCGAGGGGCGGCCCGAGGTCAAGGCACAACAGCGCAAACGCCAGCAGGATATTGCCTTCAACCGCATGATGAGTGCGCTGGAAACCGCAGATGTGGTGATTACCAACCCGACGCATTTTGCCGTGGCGCTTTCCTATACGCCCGGTACCAGCGACGCTCCGCGTGTCGTGGCCAAGGGCGCTGATCTGGTCGCGCAACGCATCCGCGAAAAGGCGCTTGAATATCAAGTGCCTCTGTTCGAAGCGCCTGAACTTGCGCGCGCTCTGTATTTCACCACGCGTCTGGATGACATGATCCCGGAGGCTTTGTACCATACCGTCGCCGAGGTCATTGCCTACATCTTCAATGTGGGCACGGCGATGAAAATGGGACAGCGTTTGAAGCGACCTGTCCCGGTTGTGCCAGACACCATGCGCTTCGACGAAAACGGAGACATTCAGCCTGATGCCAAGCAGTAGCGTGAAAAAGCCCAGGCCGACACCCGCCCAACTGGCGTGGGTGCAGGAGCAGCTGGCCGCCGGGGCCTCCATGCGCGGCGTGGCAGAGGCCCTGGGTTTCAGTCAGCCGATGTTGCGGGCGGCTCTGGCTGCCTTGCACAAGACAACTGGCACGCAGGCGAGCTACGCGTTGTTGCAGGCACAGCCCTACGCAGAGGAATGTCGTCGTCTGATGACGACGGTGCAGAGCAGTCCGGGTTTCGCCAGCACTGTGTTCGCCAGCGACGCGCTGCGCGACTATCTGCTGCGATACCTGATCGATGTTGCCAGCGAGAGCGGGCGCGACTTGCTGCAGCTCAATGCCGACTCCGACCTGTTGGCCATGCTCAATCCGCTGGTGGCCGATGTGCCGCTGAGCAGTGCCATTCGCAAGGAGTCCCACCAGGGCGCACCGCGCCTGATGCTGGTGCGTGACGCGCTGGCGATAGAGCCGGCCACCTGGGCTCTGTGCTTTGCCTTGATGCGGGATTTGCCGGCACTGCATCTCGCCTGCGTGGTGTGCTGGCCCTGGAGCCAGCGTGAGCGCGCGGCGGCCTTTGTGGAGGAATGCCGCCTTGGCGCAGAAAGCTTCGAATTCGGTCCGCTGTCCCGCGCCGTGCAGCAAACCCTGCTGAAGTCCTTGAAGAAGGAGGCGCTTGGCGCGCTCTCTTACGCGGATCTTGAAAAACTGCTGCAGGGGCTGGTGCTCGACTAGCCGGAGGCATGAATGCGCGCGCAGCGCCCGCGCTGCAGCACCGCAAGCTCAGCCGCGCTGCACGTCCCAGTCCACGCGCATCACCACTGAACCGACGCCCTTGGTGGACTTGATCTTGATGAGATTGCTCAGCTTGGTCTCGTACCACAGCAGGCCACTGGCATCGGCCACGCCGCCCAGCACATGGAATTCCCCCACGCGCATCGACACCGCATTCAAGCGAGAACGCACGGTCAGGATTTCACCCTTCATGAACGGGCCTTTCGGCACGTCGTCGAGGTCGGTGGTGAGATAGGCCGACATGATCTCGCTCAGATTGCGCATGATGGCGAAACCGAAATTGCACATCAGATTGTCTTGCAGAATCTCGATCTTCGTTTCCATATAGACATCCGAGAGCGGCTCGATGGAGTCAACCTCCTCGCCGTCCAGATTGCGGATCATGGTGTAGATGACGCGGCAGTCCTTGATCTTGCGATCTTCCACGGCGTTGATGTCCAGCGGCTCGTGGTGCTCCACCGCGCGGCTGTTGCAGAAGGCTTCGTAATTGCCCACCACGTGATGGCTTTCGCCGATCTCGCGGATGCGGCCCTTCTCCAGCCAGATCGCCGTGTCGCACAGCTCCTGCACGTGGTACATGGAATGGCTGCAGAAGATCATCGTCTTGTTCTGGCGGCGGAACTCGTTCATGCGTTCCACGCACTTTTTCTGGAACGCGATGTCGCCTACGGACAGCGCCTCATCAATCACCAGCACGTCAGGCCGCACCATGGTGGCGATGGAGAAAGCCAGGCGCACATACATGCCCGACGAATACGTCTTCACCGGGCGATCGATGAAATCCCCCAGCTCCGAGAACTCGATGATCTCGCGTTCCATCTCGGCGATATTGGCATCGGGCACGCCCAGCAATGCCGCATTCAGGTAGATGTTGCGGCGGCCGCTGAACTCCGGGTGAAAGCCCGCGCCCAGTTCCAGCAACGCGGCCACCTGGCCCTTGATCGAGATGCTGCCGCTGGTGGGCTGCAGCGTACCCACCAGCAGTTTCATCAGCGTGGACTTGCCGGCGCCGTTGTCGCCGATGATGCCCAGGCTGCGCCCTTGCATCACGGTGAAGGAAATGTCCTGCAGGACATGGAACAGGTTGTGGCGCGGCCGGCGCGTCAGCAGCTCGATCAGGCGATCCTGCGGCCGCTGGTAGATGCGGTAGTCCTTGTGCAGATTCTCGACGGCGATGCTGTACATGGGTCGCCCTCCTTACAACACGTCGCCAAAGGCGTGACGAATGCGCATGAACAGCCAGCCTCCGACCAGGTAGGTCAACAGTGACACTGGCACGATGACCAGGAAGCTGCTGGTGGCAAAGCTGTCGAGCAGGATCAGTTCGCGGTACATCTGCACGAAGCTGTGCATGGGGTTCAGAATCAGCAGCGGCTGCCAGTCCTCGGGAATCAGCGAGACCGGGTAGACGATGGGCGTGAGGAAGAACCAGGTGGTCAGCACCAGCGTGACGATCTGCTGCACGTCGCGCAGGAACACGCACAGCGCGGACAGGATGGCCACCAGGCCCATGGTGAACAGGAACTGCAGCACAAAGACGACGGGCAGCCACAGCCACAGCGCGCTCAGGTAGCCCTGCACTGCCAGGTACAGCAGGAACAGTCCGAGCCCGATGCCGTGCACCATGTAGGGCACCAGGGTGCCGACGGCCGGGAGGATCTGCACCGGGAACATCACCTTGGTGATCAGCGGCGCTCTCTCGAGCAACAGGGTGCTCGCGCGGCCGACAGCGTCGGCAAAGGCGAACCAGGGCAGATAGCCCATCATCATGAACACCACGAAGGGCGTGCCCTCATAGGCCTCGGGCATGGGGGCGCGGAACACCACGCTGAACACGAAGGAGTAGATCAGGATGTTCACGAGGGGCGTGACGAACAGCCACAGCTTGCCGCCGAGCGAGCCGGCGAACTGGCCGGTGAAGTCCTGGCGCACGAAGTTGTGAAACAGCCGGTAGTGAGTGAACGGGGCACGCAGCCACTGTGTGAGCAGAGAGAGGAGCATTCGGGGTGACCAATTCCTTGGGATCAGGGCTGCGGTTCCACCAGCCAGGTGCCGACATCCAGCAGGTCCTCGGCGCTCAGGCTGCCTGCCTCCCGTTTCAACACGAGGGAGTAGCGAATGTGATCATAGCGTGCCCGTTGCAGGTCACGCTCGGCACTGAAGCGGTCGCGCAAGGCATTGAGCACATCCACGCTGGTGACGGTGCCCAGCTCAAAGCCGCGCTGGCGGGCGGTGTAAGACAGCGCTGTGGATTCGGCCAGGCGCTCGGCGGCCTGCACGCGCAGGGCGGCTGACTGTACCTGCAGATAGGCCATACGGGTGCTCTCGACGATCTGCAGCGTTGTCTGGCGCAGTTCGTTCTCAGCGATGCTGTGCAGACTGCGCGCCTCGGCGACTTGAGCGCGGTTGCTGCCGCCGGCGAACAACGGAATCTGCACGTCGACGCCGATGTAGTCGGTTTCGGTGCGCGGGTTGCGGAAATTGTCGTAACCCAGATCGGAGATCTGCTTCTGCGCAATCAGGGTCACGCGCGGCATATAGGCTCCTTGCCGCTGCGCGATGGCCTTGTCGGCAGCATCCACGGCAAACTCCCGGGCTCTGACCTGGGGATTGGACTGGCTGGCCAGGTTCAGCCAGGACTCCAGGCTGCCCTGCGGGGCAGCAAGTTCCTGATTCGGGTCAAGCTGATAGAGCTCTCCCACTCCGACGCCAGCAAGAGCGCGCAATTCTTCGCGCACCAGGGTGAGCTGGCTTTCCATGTCCAGTTGCTGGGACTGCGCGAAGGCCAGCCGTGCCTGCGCGTCGTAGAGATCGGTGATCTGCACCTGCTGCAATTCATGCAGGCGTGCCACCATGGCCGCCTGTCTGGCGACCGCATCCACTTCCGCCACTGCGGAGCGCAAGGCATCCTGCGCCTGCAGGACGTTGAAATACTTCTCTGCCACGTCCGTCAGCAGCCCTGCCAGCGTCGCGTAGTACTCCGCTTCGGCCAGGTCTTCCAGAATGGCCGCCTGCTTGCGCGCATTGAAGGCCTGCCAGTTGAACAGCACCTGGGTCAGCTGCAGGGATGAACGCTCACCGGGGTAGTTGGCGACAGTGCCCAGAGACTCCTGGGTGTTGTCTGATCTGCTGGCATTGGCGTTGAGCTGGGGCAGCAATTGCCCTGTCGCCGCCTTGCGCCGCTGGGTGCCGACCTGCCAGCGTTCTTCCGCGATGCGCAGTGCAGGACTGTAATCGAGCGCCGCCGTAAAGAAATCTTCGAGCGTACTGCCCTGAACGATGACAGTGCTCGCGCTGCCCGGCACCGCTTCGGCGGCGCGCGCGCCACTCGCCGCAAGGCTGATGCTGCAGGCGAGGGCGAGGGTCAGGGTGCCGATCCGTGTGAGTTTCATAGGCGTCAGTCTTCGCGCAGGGCGCGTGCGAGTGCATTGGAGAAAGGCTTCATCACGTACTGCAGGAAGGTACGTGAGCCCGACGCGATGAATACTTCAGCCGGCATGCCGGGCACCAGCGCCAGCTCGCCGAGCTGCTGCATTCCTTCCTCGGTCACTGCAACCCGGGCCAGGTAGAAGGGCATGCCCGTGGTTTGATCCGCCATGGCGTCGGCGGACACGCCCAGAACGGTGCCGAAGATCGTGGGGACGCTGCTGCTGAAACTGGAAAAGCGAATGGTGGCGTCCTGGCCTGCCGCCACACGATCGATGTCGGCAACGGAAACGCGCGCTTCAATGATCAGTTCATCGCTTTGCGGAACCACCTCGGCGATCGGGGCTCCAGGGCCGATCACGGCCCCTTCCGTGTGGTATTGCATGCCGGCCACGATGCCGCCGACCGGGGCACGGATGACGGTGCGCGACAGGATGTCATCCAGTGCGATCATGCGCTCCCGAGCGTCCTTGAGCCGGGTCTGCGTCTCGCTGAGCAGGGACGCCACTTCCGAATGCCATTCGTTGTCGATCTGCAGAATCTGCAACTGCGTCTCGCCGATCTGCATCTGCGTCGCGGAAATGGAGGCAACAAGCTCGGCAGCCTCCCCCTGGTAGACGGCAAGATTGCGCTCGAGCTCGCGCAGACGCAGCTTGTCGGCGAAGCCTTCCTCGAGCAACACCCGCACGTCGCTCAGTTCGGCGGCAAAGGACACCGACAGTGCCTCCTTGCTTTGCCGCATGGCCTCCAGCCCCACCAGGCGTGAACGCAGCTGCTCGATGCGCTGCTCCAGCACGGCGCGGCTGCCTTCCATGGTGGCTCTGCGGGTGGCAAAGACGTGGCGTTGCGCGTCGATTTCGGCCCGCGCGCTGAGCCCGGCGGTTGTCAGACTGGCGGGGAACTCGATTTGCGTCGCGCCGTCGCGCTCTGCCAGCAGCCGAGCCTCGAGTGCGGTCAATGCGATCAGCTGGGCATTGTTGATTTCACGCTGCGCCTGGGCCTGGGTGTCGTCCAGCACGAGCAGCACGTCATCGGCCGCCACGTGATCGCCATTCTGCACGCGAATCTCCCGCACGATGCCGCCTTCCAGATGTTGAATCAGCTTCTTGTAGGAGCGCACTGTCACGCTCCCCGGCGCATGTGCCGCTCCCTCGATCGGGGCCAGTGCCGACCACAGCCCGAAGCCACCGAAGACGATCAGCAGCATCAGGGTGCCAATGCGCCGCGGCTGTTCGAGGCTGGTTTCCAGCTCACCGTCATAAACGGGGCCGACCGCCTGCCCTGGTGTCTGCAGGGCGGGGAGATTCTCAGGATTGCGGGTGTTCTCTGTCACGGTGTCAGTCTCGTGTCCAAGGGTGGAAAGGGGCTCAGGCCTGGGCTGCCTTGCGGGCGTCGGCCTGGGGCATCAGTGCTGCCAGAACCTGTTCTCGGGTGCCGAAATTCACGGGCACTCCGTCCTTGAGCACCAGAATCTTGTCGACGGCCATCAGAACCATCGTGCGGTGAGTGATCACGATCACCGTGCAGCCTTGCGCCTTCGCGCGCTGCAGTGCAGCGACCAGTTCGCGTTCGCCCTGGTCGTCAAGGTTGGAATTTGGCTCATCCAGAATCAGCAGGCGGGGCAGGCCATAAAGCGCGCGGGCGAGGCCGATGCGCTGACGCTGGCCACCGGACAGGATGCCGCCGCTGCCGCCGATGGCGGTGTCATATCCCTGGGGCAGGCGCAGCACCAGCTCATGCACGCCGGCCATTTGCGCTGCCGCCACGATTTTCTCGGCGTCGCGTTCGCCGAAACGGCAGATGTTGTCGGCGATGGTGCCATCAAACAGCTCGATGTCTTGCGGCAGATAGCCGATGTGCGGGCCCAGCTTGAGGCGATCCCAGGCGAAGATGTCGGCACCGTCCAGGCGGACTTTTCCGCCACCGGTGGGCCAAAGCCCCAGCAGGGCGCGGGCGAGGGTCGATTTGCCGGAGGCGCTCGGCCCGATGATGCCCAGCGATTCCCCGGCCTTGAGTTCGAAGGACACGCCTTTGACCACGGGCGCCTTGGCACCGGGTGGGGTCACAAAGATCTGTTCGACGTAGAGATTGCCGTGCGGCGCAGGCAGAGTCATCGTCTCAGCCTCCATCGGGACGCGCTCCAGCAGCTGACCCAGTCGGTCGTACTGGGCGCGAGCCAGAGAGAAACCTTTCCAGGTGCCCACCAGCATGTCGATTGGCGCCAGCGCCCGGCCCAGCAGCAGCGATCCGGCGATCATCATGCCCGGCGAGATTTCCTGACGCAGCGCCAGCAGCGCTCCCAGCCCCAGGATCAGCGATTGCGTGATGACACGGAAGGACTTGGAGAGTGTGCTGAGAATACCGGCCAGGCGACTGGCACTGGTTTGCAGCTGCAGCACTTTGTCCGCGCGAACCTGTTGGCGGCGGCGGATGTTCTCGAGCATGCCCATGGCGGAAATCACCTCGACATTGCGCATGCTGCCGTTGATCTGCCCCAGCACCCAGTTCGCTTCCGTGTTGGCATCCTTCAACTTGCCAGTGGTGACTCTCTCGGTGGTCCAGGCCAGGCCGACCATGATGATGCCGGCCGCAATGGCGGTAATGCCGAACCAGGGATGGAAGAGGAACATCACGAAGACATAGATCGGAAACCACGGCGCATCGAAGAACGCAAACAGGCCATTGCCTGTCATGAACTGGCGCAGCTGGGACAGGTCATTGCTCGGCTGCGAACCGTTCGCTGCACCGCCGGTGTACAACGCTTGCTTGAACGATGCATCGAAAACCCGGTCGCGCAGATTCTGTTCGATCTTGTTGCCCGCACTGACCAGAATCATCGAGCGTACCCACTCGAAACCGCCGGAGGCAGACATCAGGAACACCATGATCAGCGTCAGCATTGCCAGTGTCGATTGGCTGCCGCTGGTCACGACGCGGTCATACACCAGCATCATGTACATGATGGGAACCAGCATCAGGATATTGATGGCGGCACTGTAGACGCCCGCGAGAATGAAGTACTGCCTGACGGCCTTGAAGCCCTCACGCAATTCCGGATAAGGGCTGTTGGTCTTGGTCTGATTCATGGTGTTCGGGCTGCTTGTTGTTCGGGTTGAAAGTAGTTGGGTAAGCGACGTGGCATTTCAAGTCTGACTTCCCTGCCTGCCTGCGCAAAGGCTCCCTTTTGGTTGATGCGCTGGATCTGCGTCACAACGACTGACCGCCCCGTGCCAGCTCGCGCAGGGCATTCGGGTCGTTGATCAGCAGCGTGCCTGCGCCGTCACGTCTGACGATCTGACGCGTCTGCAAAGCCTGGAACACGCGTGTCACTGTTTCGCGGCTCAGGTTCAGCATGATCGCGATTTCCATGTGTGTCGGTGGATTCTGAATGATCACCGGCTCCCCCTGCGCATCCTTGACCAGCATCCACAACTGGCAGCACACACGCTGACTGATGTCGGGCAGTCCCAGCAACGAGCGCTGTCGTGTCATCTGCCGCAGCCGCGCGGCCAGTCGCTCTGTCATGACTCGAAACAGATGCGGATGCGTCAGCATGACGCTGCGCAGGCTCGCCATGGGAACCATCACAGTCACCGCGGCGGTCAGGGCGATCACGAACTCAGGCTGAGGGCCATTGTCAAACAAGCCCACCTCACCGCAGAAATCACCCGGCTCCACGAAGTACAGCCCCACTTCACGTCCGTCAATCGTGAAATCGACGCCCTGCAGTCTTCCCTCGAACAGAAAACACACGCAGTCTTCCTGCACGCCCGCTTTCATGACAACACCACGACGCGCGAACTTGCGCAGGCTTGTGAGAGCGGCCAACTGACTCAGGATGTCG
The DNA here is from genome assembly GCA_041175045.1 of Pseudomonadota bacterium. Classification (GTDB taxonomy): domain Bacteria; phylum Pseudomonadota; class Gammaproteobacteria; order Pseudomonadales; family Pseudohongiellaceae; genus UBA5078. The sequence goes on from JBEDFR010000100.1 coordinate 14,160, forward strand.
TGCGGCAAAGGCTTGAGGACAGGAAAAGTGCTTAACAGCTCTGGGGTTACCACGGTGGTTGTAAAGTCCCTGATGGCTGATTTCAGCGGTGCCGGGGCATTATAGGAGCTTGACCCTCAATAGCAAACGCTGGGAAATATCATCGGTGTGACTCGGGTCACATGACTGGCAAATGCCGCGGATTATATTGCCGCTAAATTGAACAGTCCCGGCAATCCGCCTGGGCAATCTCATTGAGACAGACCGTGAAACACTTTTTGCCATCACTCGTCATCGCTGCATCGCTGTGCCTCTCTGGCACCGCTGCCCTGGCGCAGGAAGCATCTGAAGCGGGCGTTGTGAGTCTGGTGCTGGGCAAGGCCTGGCTGCACTCGGCCGGCACCGCGCGCCAGCCTCTCCAGGCGGGTGCGGTGGTGCGTGTCACTGACCGTATTTCCACCGAATCCAACGGCCATGTGCACATCCGGTTTATCGACGAGGCGCTGCTCAGCGTGCGCCCCGACAGCGAGCTCGAGATTCAGCGTTACGATTTTGACCGCGAGGATCCGGCCAAGGTGTCCATCAAGCTCAACCTGGTGGAGGGGGTCACGCGCAGCATTTCCGGTGAAGGTGCTCACGCGGCACGCGACCGCTTCCGCCTGAACACGCCTATCGCGGCGATCGGTGTGCGCGGCACTGACTTCGCAGTCAGTGCCACCGAGGGGTCCGTGCGGGCGCTCGTCAACGAGGGAGCCATCGTGGTGGCCCCGTTCTCCCAGGATTGTCGGGCAGACGCCTTCGGGCCGTGTCTGGCCAACGCCGTGGAGCTTTCTCAGAGTGATGTCCAGATGGTGGCGCTGGATCGTTCGCAGCCCTTGCCGCGTCTGCTGCCTGCCACCGACGAGCGCGGGGCGCTGGGCAGTGATCTGGTGGCCGCCGGCAATGAGCGCATGGATGCTGCCGACAAGGCTGCCGGCACCGACGTCTATCTGGAAACGGTGACCTCGCGACGGGTGACGGATGTGGCGAGCAACGTGGTAGCCCTGCCAGCGCAGCGGCCGCCGGCGCAGACGCAGACGCCAGTGCCCCCCCCTGTCATCCAGGCCGTTGATTTCACGCCGGCAGCCGCGCTGCCGACAACCCAGGTTTTCGCGCGCAACCTCGTGTGGGGGCGCTGGGATGGCCGCGACGCCATGGGGGCGCAGGAGCGGCTGACGCAGACCTACGCGCAGGCGAGTCAGGGTCGCGATATCACCGTGGGCAATGACAATTACGGTTTGTTCCGCGACGGCAAGGGCAGCACACAGATCAAGCCTGAATATGCGGTGGTCAGTTTCGCTCTGCAAAGTGCCCAGGCGTTCTATCACTCAGACTCGGGCGTGCTCGCGATGCAGGTCAATGGCGGCAGTCTGCGGATCGACTTCAATGAACGTCGCTTCGCCACCGAGCTCGGCCTCAGCCATGCCAGCACGGGAGCCATCCTGTTTACTGCCGCCGGACGCATCTTCGACGCCGGCAACTTCTACGACAATTCCGACACTCAGGCGATGGCGGGAGCCGTCAGCCTGACGGGCTCCGAGGCCGGATATTTCTTCGAGAAGCAGCTGGGCGCCGGTGCCAGCGTGCAGGGCCTGACTCTCTGGGATGCGCAGTGATGCCAGTAACCCGCCCGCCAATCCTCACTCTCCATCGCGCGATCGCTTATCTGCTGGGGCTGCTGCCAGTGAAGGCGCGACTTCTGCTTCTGGTGCTGGCGGGGCTGCTGACCAGTGCGCTGTTGTCGGTGCTGTCGCCGGCGCTGACCACCCTGGAAGAGAATCTGGGGGCTCTGGGCTGGACGCTGCGCTCCGACCTGAGCACCGAAGAGCGCATCACCATTGTTGCCATCGACGAGAAGAGCATCGCACAGGAAGGCCCCTGGCCCTGGCGCAGGGAGACCATGGCGCGACTGGTCACCGCACTGACCGACGCGGGTGTGCAGCTGCAGTTGCACGATGTTGTGTATGCCGAAGCACAGCCCGGGGATGAACAATTCCTGGCGGCCCTGCAATCCGCCCCCGGCGTCGTCCTTGCCCAGGTGCCGGTACTGAACTCGGGTCAGGACGTGCGGACCGGCGTCATGACACACCCCCTGACAGGTATCGCCTGCGATGCAGGCTTGCCTGTCGCGTCGGGTTATGTCGCCAATGCGCCGGGGCTGGCAAGCATCGCCACCGGGCATATCGCGCCGATTGTCGCCGCCGATGGCGCCATTCGCGAAGTCGCTGCCGCCGTCTGTCTGGACGGCGACGCGTACCCGGCACTGCCTGTCAGTGCGTTCCTGCAGGCCGTGAAGACATCCACCTGGGGGGCATCCATCGAGCAGGGAACAAGCTGGTTCGGGCCCGCCCGGGAAATGACGCTGCAAGCTTACCCAGGCTTGCGTATTCCTCTGGATCACGAGGGCCATCTGCGGATTTCCTATCGCAGCGCCCCACAGGCTTACCGTGCGGTATCCGCAGCCGATGTGCTCAACGGCAGTGCTGACCTTTCCATGCTGGCCAATACCTGGGTTCTGGTCGGAGCCACTGCCTTCGGAATCGGCGACATCGTCCCTACCCCCTATAGTGGGGCCACGCCGGGAGTGGAATTGCAGGCCCGCATGCTGGGCAGTCTGCTGGATGCCGATGTGCCTTACACGCCCCGGGTGGCACCCTGGTTGCTGGTCCTCGTCTGCCTGGTCTTTGCCGGCGTGCTCCTGGTGCTGGCCAGCTACCGTGAGCGTTTCGCAGGTGTCGGACTTCCGTTGGCGGGGCTGGTGCTGCCTGTGCTGGCGCTGGTCCTGCACATCCAGTGGCTCGCCGCGGGCAACGTGTGGCTGGGATGGGTCGCCCCGGCGCTCTACGGGCTTGCAGGCGCCAGTCTGCTGATGCTGCTGGAGCAGGCGCGGGTCCGCCATGAACGCAGCCGTGTGTTTGGCAACCTGAACAGTTACCTGCCGGCTGATGTCGCGCACGAGATCGCCTTCAGTCTGCCCAGCTCCAGTGTCAATGCCAGTCGCAGCGAGGTGACTCTGCTCAGCGCCGACCTGCGCAACTTCTCGGCTTTCAGCGAGGCGCGGCCGCCGGAAGAATCCGCCGCGCTGCTGCACTTCTTCTTTGTTCGAGCCACCGAGATTGTCGAGGCACATGGCGGGCGCATCCATGAGTTCAAGGGCGATGCCTTGCTCGCAGTCTGGGATGGACAGGGTGCGACACCCGGCCTGCAGGCACTGCGCGCCGCGCAACAGATGCAGGCGTCCATCGATCGCGACATGCTTCCCCAACACCCGCCGGCGGGACTGCAACCCCTCGCCCTGGGCATCGGCATCGAACAAGGGCCGGTGCTGATCGGCTCCATCGGGCCTGCCCATCGGCGAACTCATACCATGCTGGGCGACACGGTCACCATCACTCTACGGATTCAGGAGATGACCGCCGAGCTTGCGCAACCGATCCTGCTGGGCGAATGCGTTGCGCGGCAACTAAGCGGTGAGACTCTGGATTCCCAGGGCAGCTACCTGCTCTCAGGCCTGCGCACGCCCCACGTGCTGTTCGCGCCCTTGCTACTTCCCGCCACCGGGCGGCGCCAGCGTTCGGATGCCGTTCCCTTGTCGGTCATCACCGGCGGCCGTCGCTGAGCGTCGTGCCCCAGCCCCGCTGGTTGCCAGCCTGCACTGCCTTCATGATAATTCGCGGCATTTCCACGCAGTGGCAGTCACGCACACGCGTTTGCGGCGATCTCTGCTATCGAGGTTCTATGCGCAAGACCTTCTCTGCGCTCATATTCCTGCTGTCTTCCTCGGCGCAGGCCTGTCCGGATCTGAGTGCCTTTTATCTGGCCGAGCAAAGTCCCGCATCGCAGTCGGCCCTGGCGGCGCAGCTGGCTCCGCTGATGTCGCAATGTCTGCAGAGCGCTGAGTTCTTTGCTCTGATCGGTGCGGCGCAGATGGAATCAGGCGATCTGACGACAGCGCTGGAGTCGCTCGAGCGCGCCCTTTTGCTGGATCCTGCCAATGGCGCTGCCCAGATTGACTACGCCCAGGCCTTGTACCTGCGTGGACAAGTCTTCTCAGCCCTGGATCTGAATCGCCAGATTCTGGCCCGCACCGACCTGCCTGCCGAAATCGAAGCGCTGGTGCGCCAGCGCGATCAGCTGTGGCAGGCCGGCACTCGGCAGACAGGCTTTCAGCTGGAGACACTGGTAGGCTATGACGACAATCTCAACGGGGCGCCAGACCCGTCCCAGATCACCCTGACGCTCTCCGGCGAGCCGATCACTCTCACCCTGAATCCTGAGTTCCAGGCGGTCAGCGGGCGCTACCTGAATCTGCGTGGCGGCGCCAGCCACCAGCGGCTCACGGCTGGACACAGGCACAATGCCCGTGTCGAAGCCCGGGGAAGGATGAGTCAGGACAGTGGTTCCGACCTGTTGCAACTACAGAGCCGTTACGAGTTTCTGCGGCCACGCCGGGGCAGTAGCTGGCTCGCGAGCCTCGCCGCCGGGCAATTGTTTTTTGGTGGCAGTGCGCTTTACACCGCGTCCGAGGCACTGGTGCGTTACAGCCACCCCGGCGCTCGAACCTGTGGGCGCCGCTACGACTTCACCGTGCAACATCAGCATTTTCACGGGCAGCGCAATCTGAATTCCCTGGAGGCCAAACTGGCTGCAGGCGTCGAATGTCAGGTGGCAGTCGCCGGAATGCCCTCGGTGCTTGGCTTGGAGCTCGGCCTGTTGTCGAACACCGCACTCAGCAGTGGTCGCCCCGGAGAGAATCGCCGTGGCTGGCAGGTGAGCGCCGATTGGCAATGGCCTGTGTCAGGCGGTCTGATACGCAGCCAGATGAATTACACGCGCCTGCGGGATCAGGCGGGCTACAGCCCGTTGCTTGCGAATGGAGCCGACCGCTGGCTGGAGCGCAGCTACGTCTTGCTGCAATACCAAAGGCCCATACAGCCTGGCCTGATGTTTCTGACCCGCTTCTACCACCAGTACCAGCGCAGCAACATCGCGCTGTTCGATACCCGCGACAGTTCCCTCGAAATCGGGCTTGGTTTCGCCTTTTGAAACCGCCACATAGTTGTTAAAAAATAAACGCTTACAAATAAGACTTAAATCAAGAAAGAGGTTGTCTTGCTAGTTGTGTCCGGGTAAGATCGTCGAGCGTGTCCGCTTGTGGCCGGTATTTGTGCTGGCGACCAAGTGGGTTTATCACGGATAGGCAGGTTCATTTCAGTCTTTGTGATTGTCGTCACACCGACGTGGAATTGACTTGCGTATCCTTGGAACAACCGAATGGGGTCATCCGTCAGCTAATTCTGGCGAGTCACAATCGGAAAAAACAAATTGGATCCAATCAAGGAGCTTTACAAATGGCGATTACCGTCGAACAACGTACCGCGATTATCGAGTTGGTAGTGGGCATGTTTGGTGCCGCACCAGGTGCCAACGTTCTGTCAGATCTGGTGGCTGCATATGAAGCCGGCAGCTCCATCAAGCAGATCGCTGCGAACCTCGCAAAGAGCGATCAATTCAAGAGCATCTTCCCGACATTCATGACCAATGGCGAGTTCGCTGCCAAAGTGGTTGATCAGCTGGTCGGTTCCGAAGTCGTCGCTGCTGAGAAAGCTGCTGCTGTCACCCTGCTGACTGCCCAGCTGAACTCCGGCAAGTCACGTTCCGACGTCTTTGCAGATGCCATTTCCGCATTGAACGCCGTGACTTCCACGAACGCCGCATGGGGCAATGCCGCCGTTGCGTTCGACAACAAAGTTGCCGCTGCCGTGTACTACTCTGTCGACAAGCAGCTGAGTGGTTCCTCACTGGCCGGCCTGCAAGCCGTAGTTTCCAGCGTCACCAGCAGCGCAGCGAGCCTGGATGCTGCCAAAGCAGCTGCTGATGCTGCTGCAGCACCTGCTCCTGCACCTGTCCAGACGTTCACGCTGACTGCAAGTATGAATGCTTTTGCTGGCGGTGACGCAAACGATGTATTCGACGCTTCTTTGAGCGCAACCGGTGCACAGACACTCGCCTCTGTGGATAATCTAAGCGGTGGCGCTGGCTCAGACACTCTGTATGCTGAGATCAGTGGCACGGGCACATACGCCCCGACCCTTTCCAGCATCGAAACAATCCAAGTATCGTCCTCAAACACCGGTACTCTGTCGCTGCTTAATGCTTCAGGCGTAACAAGCATCGAAGCAACGGGCTCTTCCAACACGGCGACAGTAAGCAACATTGGTTCCGCTGCTGGTCTGACCCTTAAAGTAACCAATACTGGTTCAAGCGCTTCGTTTGGCTTCACGACTGCTGCTGTAGCAGGAACCTCCGACGCAGTAGCATTGGAGCTGTCCAATGTCACCGCTGGCACTGTAACTGTAAACGGCGTTGAGACCATCAACATCACGTCCGAAGACAGCGCCAACACTCTGACCGGGTTGACTGCTACCAGTGCAACTACGTTGAATGCTTCTGGTTCAGTCGCTCTGAACCTGGGCGCTCTGAGTACAGCAGCGCGTACAATCAATGGTGCGAACATGACCGCTGCTCTGACGGCAACCGGTACCAACACCACCTCGACGACGATTACTGGCGGTACAGGTGCAGACGTTCTGGGTGGCGGGACCGGCAACGATGTCATCACTGGTGGTGCTGGTAATGATGGCATTACCGCAAATACCGGTAACGATAGTCTGTCAGGTGGTGAAGGCGCCGATACATTTACGCTGGCCGGGAATTTGACCTCTGCCGATACAATCGACGGCGGCAACGGTACGGATACGCTTAGTGTTACTGCAGCAGTCACTGGCACCGACGCCGCCAATGTTACCTCGATCGAAACGCTGAGTACTTCTCTTACAGGGGCAAATCAAGACCTGTCAGTGTTTACTGGAACCACGCTGACCCGAGCCGACGTGTCCGGCACCGGTAATACTGCGGGCTTTACGAACGCGTCAGCCAATATCGCAACGCTCGGAGTAAGTGGTGCCAACCCGACCACGGTGACCTTGTCTCGTGCAGTGGATACAGTTGCTGATTCGCTGACGGTATCGCTAACAGGCGCCGCAATAACGACATTGACTACTGATAATGAAGAAAGTCTGACTTTCTCTTCTGCTGCTACCAACGGTACGACGATCACCACTCTTAATGCCGCTGACGCAACTTCGATCACAGTGACAGGCAGCAAAGCTCTGACAATCACAGATGCTGTGTCTGGCACTACTGCAATTACCTCGGTAAACGCATCTGCTGCAACCGGTAATGTGGACATCGACATCACTGCGAATACTGTCGCAGCCACCGTTCAAGGCGGCTCTGGTAACGACACTTTGACCGGTGGCGGAGCAAACGACTCGATTACCGGCGGTTCTGGGAACGACAACCTGGTAGGTGATGGCGGCAATGACTCCATCGATGGTGGAGCAGGAAACGACGCAATCGTAGGGGGCTCTGGCAACGACTTACTTACCGGCGGCGATGGCGATGACAGCATCACTTCAGGCGCAGGCGTTGACAACATCGATGGTGGCGCAGGTAACGACACCCTCACCTTCGCTTCTGGGGACATAGCCTCAACAGATGTGATCAACGGTGGTGCAGGTACTGATACAGCCAACATTACGACTGGTGCAGCCGTTGCTGGCACACTCACGAGCATCGAGAACATCGACGTCGAGTTCACCGCGAGTGCCACAGCGACCGCCACTAGCTGGGGTTCTGTCGAGACTCTGACCTTGGGTTCTGATGGTCTTGGTGCTTGGACTGCAACCATCAGCAGCTTGAAGTCTGGCGTCACTGTTGTAATCGACGATGCTGACAACGATACCAACGTCATTGATACTGTTGCGTCCGCCAGCCTCACGATCAACGCAAAAGCAACGCTGACTGGAAGCACTACAATTACTGATGCAACCTCTGTAACCATCACTAACACTAGCGCAGTAGCAGCTGACCTTGCCTCGCTGGTTCTTGATAGTGCCGATACGACGTCCTTGACAGTGACCGGTGGCACTGGAGGAGCTGCTCTGGACGCTGGCGATGTAACAGGCTCTGCCGCACTTACATCTGTCACGATTAC
>JBEDFR010000101.1:0-6021 GCA_041175045.1 Pseudomonadota bacterium
GCCCTGCGTTCTACCGGGGCGGTCTGGCCGTGCTGGTGCTGGGCATTGGCGGTGTGGGGCTGACGCGCCTGCTCGGCGGCGTGATGGCCAGTGACCCGGTGACGTTCTACACCTGGGGCGCCACGGCCTATGAACTTGCCACGGCGGCCCTCGCTGCCCTGGCCTGGCGTGTGGACCTGGTGCAGGAGCGGCTCAGAAACTCGACCCCGGCTGCGTGAGAAACTCGCGCTCTTCGTCGGTGGACTCGCGCGCCAGAATCGCGTTGCGGTGCGGATAACGACCGAAGCGGTCAATAATCACCTTGTGCTTGCGTTCGAAGTCGAGATTGGCCGGCGCGTGCTGGCTGAACAGGAACTCCGCCTGCACGTGGATCAGCGCCGACTCGCTGTGCATATAGGGCATCAGCGCAAAGGCGCGGCCCGCCGGGCGGATGTCGGGCAACACACCGGCGGCGACGGCTTCCTGCGCCAGGGCCAGGGCCATCGGGTCCTGGGCAAACGCGCGCGGCGCGCCAGCCATACAGCTCGCCCTGCGCGGCGCGCTCCAGCAGTGAGCCGTAACGCTCGCGCAGCAAGGCATCGAAGGCCGGGTCCACTGCCCACCATTGTTGCGGGGTGATCTCCTCGAACCAGAACCGCACTATCTCCTGATGCATCCCTCAGCGCCCCTGCAGACGGTCACCGGCCGCGCGCTTCATCATGCCCACCAGCGTCTCCACGATACGGGGCTCCAGCCCTTCGGTGTGGCCCTTGTCCATGCGCACCACATCGGCGATGACGCGACCGTCGGCACAGTTCGGGTACTCGTAAACCTGGGCCACTCCCGGGCGGGGCAGCAGCCCCCATTCCTTCGTGCCGGGGTTCTGGCTGCCGCTGTCGTGGGTGCGGCCGGCTTCGGTGTCCACCACGTCCTCGTGGCGCACGCGGGCGGCGCACTGGTACTTCGTGGCCAGGCTCGAGGTGTCAGGCAGCGAGGCGATCTCGTGCTCGCCAATGGCGAAGAGATGCGAGAACGCGCAGTCCGGCTCGGCCGGCGCAGATGCCGCCACGGCGGGAGCAGCGCCAGTGGCGGGCGTCGCTGCCGGCGTCGCGCCGGCCTGCGCCGGTCTGCCTGCATTGGGGGAACGCGGGGCCGCGCCACCGAGTCGTCCGCCGGAAAGACTGAGGAAGCCATCCACCTTGTCGGCGAAGAAGGGCGTGCAGATCAGCCGACGCGAGGTCAATCCGCCCTGGGAATGGCCGGCCAGCCAGAAGGCCTGCACGTGCTGCGCGCCCACGGCATCGATCACGGCGGTGACCACATGGTGCAGATAGGTATCATCCTCTTCACGCCAGCGGCGCGCGGGGGAATGCGGCGTGGCCACCACGAGACGGTACTGCTCCTTGAGTTCCCAGGCCGGAAAATAGGCGCGCTGATAGCGCTCGTTGGAGCCGGCACCGTGCAGGTTGAGAATGAACAGCACCGGCTCGCCCGGCTGCAGGTCGCAGGGGTAGTCGAGCACGAAGCTGCGCCCGGTGCCGGGCTCGGCGATCGGCGCTTCGGCACTGCCGGTGCAATTGCCGCCGAGCAGCGTGATGCCCGACTGGGCCTGGGTGACGGGGCTGCTGCCCAGCGCGAGCAGGGTGATCAGCAGGGCAGGCAAGACGCGAAGGCTGGAGATGGCGATGGGGCGGATCATGTCTGGGGCTCCCGTGATGGTGGCGGGCCGGCCGGCCCGGGCTGTGCTCATCTTCACCGGTGGGCAGCGCGCCGGACAAGCAGGTTTGCCGAAACGATGGCTCTGCCTGCCGTGTCGACTCCACTGTGCAGCGGTTCCCGGGCTCAGGGGCCCCTGCAGCGCTCGTGCGTAGACCTGCCCGGGCAAGCCGGCTACTCTAGGCCTCAGTTCACCCCCGTTCACAACAATCGTTCACAACAACAAGGAAAACTCCATGAAACATCGTCTCTGCGCCCTGCTCGCGGCGCCCGCCTTCGTACTTTCCACCGCCGCCATGGCCGCGCCTGAATACGTCACCGTCGAAATGGAGATCGACGTCGCCCGCTCCGCCGAGGAGGCCTGGGCCAAGGTGGGCGATTACTGCGACATCAGCGAGTGGCTGGGCCTGGACTGCGTCATCACCTCGGGCGATGGCGGGATGGGCACGGTGCGCGTGCTGGCCAGTGGCCGGGTCACCGAGATCATGGTGGCACAGACGCCGCTCTCCTATGGCTACACCCAGCCCGCCGTGGAAGGCCAGTTCTACAATCTCTACCACGGCTTCATGGAAGCACGCCCCACCGGGCCGAACAGTTCCACGATCTACTACACCCTGGTGCTGGATGTCTCCAATCTGGCTGACCAGGCGGCCAAGGACGCCGACATCACCCGTCGACGCGCCACCTTCGAACGCGCCCTGGGCGCCATGAAGGGCATTGTCGAACAGCAGTGACCCGCAAGGGGGCACGCGTGATCTACCAGCCGCCGTTCACCTTGACCCCCGCCATCGCGAATCAGTGCGCGCGAATTGCCGAGCGTGTCGGACGACTTTCCCTGCTCACGGAACAGGCCGACACGCTGCGCCTGCGCAGACTGAATCGCATTCGCTCCATTCACGGCTCACTGGCCATCGAGGGCAACACCCTCAGCGAGGCGCAGATCACCGCACTGCTCGACGGCAAGCGTGTCCTCGCACCCCCACGCGAAATTCAGGAAGCGCACAACGCCATCGCTGCCTATGACCGTCTGTCGCATTGGCTGCCGCACAGGGAGGGGGACCTGCTTGACGCGCATCGTTCTCTGATGACAGGCCTGCTGCCGGATGCTGGCTGTTATCGGCGTGGCGGCGTCGGCGTCATGGACGGCAGGCGGGTGCTGCACATGGCTCCCCCCGCCAGTCGCGTGCCCATCCTGATGCGGCAGCTGCTGCAGTGGACCGCACGTTCGGATGCCCATCCGCTCATTACGAGCAGCGTGTTTCACTACGAATTCGAGTTCATCCACCCCTTTACGGATGGCAACGGGCGCATGGGACGGCTTTGGCAGACTCTGTTGCTGTGCCGCTGGCAGCCGTTGTTCACGTACCTGCCGGTGGAGAGCATGGTGCATCGGCATCAGAGTCAGTACTACGAGGCCATTCGTCGGAGCACGGCCGACGCCGATGCGAGCGCCTTTGTCCATTTTATGCTGGGGATGATTCTGGACGCCGTGGAGGCAGTCGCTGACGTACCGGGCGTCTCTGAAGCCACCCCCCATGTCACCCTTCATGTCACCCCCCATGTGGATGCGAGCACCGGCACGCCGATCGACAGGCTGCTCGCCGTCCTGCAAGGTGAAATGAGCCGGGAGACCCTGATGTCGCGACTCGCCTTGAGCGATCGCAAGTCCTTCTCGGAGCGCTACCTGCGACCGGCGCTGCAGCAGGGACTGATTGAAATGACGCGCCCGGACACGCCGCGCAGCCGGCTGCAGACCTATCGACGCAAGGGCGAGGCGCCGAGACGCGCCTGAGCCGCGCAGGCGATGGACAAACGCCCGGCGGCCCCTCTATGCTGCGGACAGACCTTCTCCCTGACACCTACAAGAACAGCACAGGAGATCCACCATGGCTTACTCCCTGATCGGCAAGGACTACACCCCGCCCGACATTCGCGCCAAGGTGACCGGCGCGGCCAGGTATGCAGAGGACTTCAAGGTGGACGGCATGGTGTACTGCCGTCTGCTGACCAGTCCCATCCCCCATGCCCGGGTGCTCAGCATCGACACCTCCGAGGCGCTGCAGATCCCCGGGGTGGTGGGCATCCTCACCGCCGACGAGGTGCCGCGCCTGCCGGGCGTGGAGCGCCAGATCCTGACCAACGAGCCGGTGTACGTGGGCGAGCCCATCCTCGCGGTGGCTGCGGTGGACGAGAAGACGGCCGAAGACGCCATCGCCGCCATCACCCTGCAGTTCGAACGCCTGCCGTTCACCGTCGACCCGCTTGCCAGCCTGCGCCCCGACGGCGCCTATGCCCGCGTGGGCGGCAATGTGCCGAGCGCGTCGCTGGTGGAAGGCAGCACGGACAACGACTCGCTGAACCCCGGCGTGCGCGCCGTGCACTGGAGCGAACAGGACTTCGCCGAACTGCAGGCCGGGCGCCTGCCCCAGGGCCAGCCCTCGGAAGAGTGGACGGTGGGCGACATCGACGCCGGCTTTGCCCAGGCGGCGTACGTGCTGGACGAAAGCTTCGTCACCGCCAGCAATGCCCATCACTCCATGGAGCCCCGCTCGGCCATGGCCTACTGGGAGAACGGCAAGTGCTTCCTCTACGGCTCCAGCCAGAGCCAGAGCTTCCCGATTCCGACCATTGCCAGCTACATCGGCATTCCCCCGGCGGAACTGGTGTTCATCGCCGAGTTCTGCGGCGGCGGCTTCGGTTCCAAAGGCGCCGGTTATCCCTCCATGGTGATTCCCGCGCACTTCGCGAAGAAACTGAACCGACCGGTCATGATGCGCATCACGCGCGAAGAGGAGTACGCCATCGGCTCCGCGCGCCACGGCTTCCAGGGCCGCGCAAAGCTGGGCTTTCGTGCCGACGGTCGGCTGCTGGCCGCCGACCTTTACATCATCCAGGACAACGGCGGCAACGCGGGCTTTTCCGACTGGCTGTCAGCCGGCGAGGCCCTCTCGCTGGTGTACATGCCGCAGGCCATGCGTTTCCGCGGCATCCCCGTGTTCACCAACACGCCCACCAAGGGCCCGCAGCGCGGCCCCGGGCAGAATCAACTCGCCACGGCCATAGAACCCTTGCTGGACAAGGCCGCCCGCGCGCTTGGCATCGACCCGCTGGCCATCCGCCTGATCAATGCGCCGGCCAATGACGCCCTGTTCGGCGACGTGCAGGGCGGCGTGACCAGCGCGTATCAGGCCGAGGCGCTGCGCATCGGCGCGGACCGCTTCGGCTGGCAGCAGAAATTCGCCCGCAATGGCGAGCGGCGCGGCAGCAAGGTGATCGGCGTCGGCATCGGCCAGGCCTATCACTCGGCCGGCAGCAGCGGCTTCGACGGCCTGGTGCGCATCACCCCCGACGGCGTGCTGCACATCCACACCGGTGTGGGCAATCTGGGCACCTATTCGTATTCAACCACCTCGCGCGTGGCCGCCGAAGTGCTCAAGTGCCGCTGGGAAAACTGCGTGGTGGAGCGCGGCGACAGCCGCCATCACTTGCCCTGGAACCTGGGCCAGTTCGGCAGCAATACCTCCTTCACCATGACGCGCACCAACTACGTGGCGGCCATGGACGCGCTGGACAAGCTGCGCCGCATCGCCGCGCTGGATCTGGGCGGGGCGGCGGAGGATTACGAGATCGGCGAAGAACGCGTGTTCCAGCGCAGCAATCCGCAGCGCGGCCTGAGCTATGCCGAAGCGGCGCAGCGCGCCATCGTCATCGGTGGGGAATTCAGCGGTCAGAGCGCGCCGGAGAATCTCAATGCCATGACGGCCGCCTCGGTGGCCGGCATCGCGGGCACCGGCCTGATCGGCGTGGCGCGCGACACGGTGCCACGCCAGGGCACGGTGGCGGGGCTGGCGGCCGGTTTCGTGATGATCGAGCTGGACACCGACACCGGCAAGTACGACATCCTGGACTACATGGGCGTGACCGACTGCGGCACCATCCTGCACCCGCAGGGCCTGGCGGCGCAGATGAAGAGTGCCGCCATCATGGGTTTCGGACTGGCCGGTTTTGAACGCCACACCTACGACCCGCAGAACGGCCTGCCCGCCAACGTCTGGCTGCATCAGGCGAAGCCGCCCAGCATCAAGGACGTGGCGGCGAACCTGCAGTGGGCGGCGGTGGAAATTCCCGATCCGCAGAACCCGGTGGGCGCCAAAGGGGTCGGAGAGCCCATTCAGGGCTGTGCCGCAGCGGCGCTGGTGTGTGCGATCTCCAATGCCCTCGACGGCCATCTGTTCAATCGCGTGCCGGTGACGCCGGACATGATCGTGAACGTGGTCAAGGGCGACGTGGCGGCAGCGCAGACGCTGATGACCAATACGGCGTGAG
>JBEDFR010000102.1:0-17287 GCA_041175045.1 Pseudomonadota bacterium
TGTGTGCAAAGCGCGTCATAGTGGCGGATGAGCTCTTCGATCACCAACATGTTCAGGGCCTCCAGTCATCGTATTGTTCATGGGTCAGAATGGCCCGGATGTAAAGCTTCTGTCGGTTGAAGTGAATCGCAGCAACAAGTCGGAACTTGTTGCCACCAAGATTGAACACGAAGAAACCTTCGACCTTGTCGATGGAATTGAACGTGTGGCGCAGATCGGCGAATGATTGAAACGACGTGCTTTCAACAATTCGGTGCCAGGCGTTGAGCGGTCCGGCGGCCTCTGGATGCACCCGGGCGAATTCCTTCACGATCTTTCTGCTGATGATGTGCACCTGTCAATCCTTGATGGGAGCAAAATATCTCAAAATGAGATTGTTTTCAAAGCGCATTTCCCGGTGTCCCGCCAATCCCTGGTCTGGTGAGCAAGCGCCTGTTTCCCCGTGCAGGAGGCGTTTGTGGTCAGCTTAGTTCACGACGGCATGGTCTGCCAGGTGCAAAGCAGCCAGTGAGTCGACTACGACACTCAATGTCACGTCTCATCCACCAGCAATACGGAGGCGTCGCCAACGCCCACACTGATGTCCATGGGGAAGCTTCCCTCGCCATGACCTTCGGCACTCTCGGCCACGAACGCCCGTTGGCTGGATTGATCCCGAGCGCCATGCAGGCTGGCACTGCCGACACCGGCGGACACCTCGACGTGGCCGGCGTCCAGACGGCTGCCGGTGATGTCGACTTCTCCCACGCCCACGTGAACCTCCAGCGCCGTCGCGCCGATGTGGGCAACGACCTGACCCACGCCCAGATGAATGGATGTTGTCGCCACGGCAGGCAGGCGGATGCGCCAATGCACCTCCAGATCGTCGTGATCCTCCGCGTTCAGACCAATGCGCAGCTCGCCGTTCTTCAGCGCCTGTTCCAGGTCGATGGCACTGACATCGCGCTTGCGGCGCAGCAGGCCGGTGCGTTCCCCTTCAATCTCGACTTCCACGGACAGCGTGTCGCCCACTGCGGGCTCGATATCCATGGTGCCGACACCCCCGTCGATGCGCAGGGTCTGCACCTGGTCGAGGTCCCGCGTGAGGCGACGGGTGACTTCGTGTTCAGCGGCCCAGGCGGACGTTCCGCAGAGGGCGAACAACAAGACAATCAGGACGGGCAGGGGTCTGGGCATGGCGGGGCTCCTTGTGTGTGGGGGTGTCGTTAGTTCAGCAAGGGGCGTGCCAGATGAAAATAGTCATTTGCGACAAATAGTTGGCTGGATTTCTGGCAGATTGTTCGCAGAATACTCTGCGATATTCGCCAGTCCATGAGCATTCTGACCATGCGAGGGATTCGCTCGGGCGGATGCTGCCATGACAGAAACCGGTGCCAGAACGGGTCTCGCAGCCATGCCCACTGCCGTCGTGGCATCATGTGCCCCATTTCACCCACACAGGAGTGTCTCCCTTGCGTCAGAACCGATCCGATCGCCCCCTGCACACCCTCTCGGCGCCGCTGCCACGGCGCCTGTTCCTTCAACTGCTGGCCGGTGCAGCGCTGCTGCTGGCAGCTGGCATGCCACTGCACGCCCAGCAGGAGCGCGAACGCATTATCGTGTCCGGCGCGTCCGGTCAGCTGGGCGCTCTCGCGGTGGAAGAGCTGCTGGCACGCGGCGTTGACCCGCGTGATCTGATTCTGGTCAGCCGTACACCCGAGGAGCTTTCGGCGTATGCCCAGCGCGGCGCCGCGACACGTTTCGGCGACTTCACGCAGCCAGAGTCGCTGCCTGCGGCGTATGAAGGCGGCACGCGCCTGCTGCTGATCAGCATCAGCGCCGGGCCTGACAACCGACCCCAGTTGCACAAGAACGCGATTGATGCCGCGAAGGCGGTGGGGGTGCGGCACATTGTGTACACCTCCACGGTGGATGCCGAGAACACCGACGTGCGCGCTCTGTCTGCCGCGATGCACCGCGAGACCGAGCAGATCCTGCGCGATAGCGGGGTGGCCTGGACGATGCTGCGCAATCACCTGTATGCCGACAATGTGGTGGGGCAGGCGCAGCGCATGCTGACAGACGGGCGTGTGGTGGTGCAGCCGGACGAGATTCCGACTGCCTTCGTGACGCGAGAGGATTGCGCGGCCGCTGCAGCGGCGGTGCTGACATCCGCCGGGCATGAGAATCAGATATACAACATCACAGGCCCGGCGGCGGTGCTGCGCAGCGATATCGCGCGCATTGCCAGCGCGATTGCCGGCAAGCCCATCGAGGTCGTACAGGGGCTGGGCGGTGAGCCCCAGGCCAGTGGGGCGATTGCCGGTTTTGCGTCCTTCAACGTGACCAGCGACGCGGTGGCCGTGCTGACCGGCCGTCCTGCCACCAGCATTGAAGCGCTGCTGGAGCGCAATCGCGCGGCGCTGCTGCAGGCGGCTGCCCCGCAGTAGGCTCGCGTCCCGCCTTCAAGCCAGGAGCGCAGGCGCGGGGCTTACAGACCCAGCGCCTGGCGCAACTGGGCTGCCGTCATGCCGCGCACATACACCTCTGTGCCCCGATCGAAGCGCCGAGCGCTGTCGAGGGGCCCCACCAGCACCGGATCAAAGCCCGCATCCCGCACCAGCCGTTCGGTGATTGCCACTGCCTCGGCATCATCACCCGCCACCGGAATGCCGATGCGCTCGCCCGCGCGATGATGCTCGTTCTCCACCATCGTGAAACTCACCGCATTGAAGGCCCGCACCAGGCGGGTACCGGGGAGGTACTCGGCAGAGGCGACCCCCGTGCCTCTGGCGATGGCGTCATCGGCCATGGGGCCGTCCCGGTCGGCACGCGGATTGGCGCAGTCGATCACGATCTTGCCGCGCATCCCCGCTGCGTGATCTGCCCCGACCTGTGGCAGAGCGCCATAGGGGACGGCGATCAGAATGACATCGCCGAAGGCAACGGCCTCGGCGACGGTTCCCGCACGGGTATTGGTGCCGGCTTCCGCCACCAGCGGCGCCAGTTCTTCAGGATTGCGCGAGGAGAACAGAATCTGATGCCCGGCCTCGGCCCAGCGCTTGCCGACGGCGCCGCCGATCTGTCCGGAGCCGATGATGCCGATGCGCAGCGGCTCCTGCGCACTGGCCACGCGCGTCCGCAGGCCGGGCAGTGTGCCCAGCGCCGCAGTGGCGAGCAGCAGGGTGGTGAAGGTGCGGCGGGAGAGCGATGTTCTTGTTGTCATGGGCGGCTCCAGGGAGAGGATGTGTCGGTTGAACTGCTGATCAGAGTGGCTTGCAGTCGGCGCTCCGCCGAATGTCGGAGATCAAACATGCGAACCGGAAATTGCATCGCACGTCGATCCGCAAAATAGTGCTCCAGGCTTACGCGGACGACAGAGAATGCGAGTTCGTCCCAGGGGATATCGTCCTCGCAGAACAGTGCTGCCTCGAGGCTCTCGACTCCGGGTTGGAAGTCGGCGCTGGCCAGTCTTGCCAGGAAGAAAAAGTAGACTTGATTGATGTCCGGCAAGTTGAACAGGGTGTAGAGCGAACAGTCCATCGACTGGATAATCGCACCGGCTTCTTCGCGGGTTTCTCGTATGGCCCCTTGCAAGGTCGTCTCGCCGTTCTCGAGAAAGCCGGCAGGTAATGTCCACAGGCCATAACGTGGTTCGATGGCGCGGCGACACAGGAGCACTTTTTCACCGAACACCGGCAAAGTGCCCACGATGTTCTTCGGATTTTCATAGAAGACGATGTCACAGTGCCGGCAACAGAAACGCGGCCTGTCGTCGCCCGGGGGGACGTGCCGTACCACGGGTTCTGCGCAATGCTGACAGAATTTCATGCGCTGCAACTCAACAAAGGTCTGGTCCTGGCTGCGTCACGCTGGCGAGCAGTGGCTGTGCAGCCTCGCACTGCCGCGCCTGCATGGTCGGCGTGGTGTCGAGTGCGTTCAGCGCAATGGCAGGGGCCTGCAGTTTCAGATGCGCGAACAGGGCGCGGCCGTTGTCGGACAGGGGCCGCAGGCTTTCGCCTTCGTCCTGCACGGCATGCATCACCTTCATGCGCACCGAGCTGCGCACATTGCCACCAATCACCAGGATCTTCATAGCCTGCGGGTCCACCTTCACCACGATGTCGCAGTGGGTGCGCGCGCCGGCACCCAGCTGGGCACGGCGCTCGGACAGGCTGCGGTAGGCGGGGCGGCTGCCACGGCACAGCAGATCGCCGGGTTCGATGCTTGCCGCGCCCGGGTCATGGGCGGTGAACACGGCCTTGGCATCCCGGCCATCGGCGGCGCGGATGGCCTGATCGATATAGGTGTGATGGGCAATGGCGCGACGGAACTGGGCGGTCTCGCTGATCCCGCTTTCGCACATCACCCAGGAGATGAAGGCAGCGGACCAGGCGTCGCGCCAGCGTGCGCCGCCGCCTTCCGAATTCCAGTTGGCATTCTGGCGCTGCAGAATCCAGTCACTGTCGGGCGTGGCGGCCCAGTAGCCGGCGATGGTGCTGGCCAGCCTGGCACTCTCGCTGGCACTCAGACGGGCGAATGCCCCGCGCGGCATGGGCTGCGAAGAAGGTTCCGCGCGCGCCTGCTCGTCGACGCCATAACCGAACCAGGCCCATTCCTGCACCGCCGTGTTCACGATGCGGCGGCGGACGTCCTCGAGCGGCAGGGCCCGGCAGCTGCGGTCAGTAATGCGCATGTTGCCCGGGGTGCCCGTCACCCGCTCACTGGGAGGACGCACATCCAGCACGTCGGCGGGCAGGCGTTGCAGGAATTCACCGGGCTGTGCGTGCAGGGCGGCACTGGCAAGGCAGAACAGGCTGGCATGCAGGAACGGTTTGAATGCGGGCATCGGGAGGGCAATCCAGGGTCGGCAGATCAACGGACGGTGCCCGGAGTGTAGCCGCTTGCCTGGTGGCCGGGAAGAGGCCTGCGCCCCCCGGAGCGGGGATGGAGGGGGCGCAGGCAAACCGGTTCAGATGCGCTTGATCTCGCAGTGCAGACGGAAACGGCGCGAGGTAATGAAGGCCTCCACATCGCGCAGACGGGACTCGACCTGCTGCAGCGCGGCGGCGCATTCGCGCACGGACATGGCAATGGCCGCCTGATCGTCCTTCGCGCGTCCCGCAGTTCCGGCAGCCGACGGCGCAGCCTGCCTTGCAGCAGGGGACGAGTCGGTGTCGTCGGCCGGGACGCGCTGCGCCACAGGGCTGCTGGTGTCCTGTGGTGCCTTTTCCAGGGCAATCCACAGCACGCCGTAGACGAAGAACGTGAACGGGCCGGCCACGAAGAAGGACAGCACCGCGAGGATGCGCACCGTGCGGGCGCGCAGCTCGAGGTAGTTGGCAATACCGCTGCAGACACCAGCGATCTTCACATCGTGCCCGCGGTAGATCGTTCGGCGGTAATTCAGGGAGCGAAAGTGCGCGGCCGTGCGGCTGGCGGATACAAAGGTGCGTACCTTGCCCTGACCGTCCGGCTTGAGCCACCAGTAGGTCAGGAAGTAGACCAGGACCAGGGTGGGCCAGGTAATGCAGGCCAGCACGACGATGATGCGCACCAGCACCACTGGCACATCCATGTAGTCGGCCAGCCCGGCGCATACGCCCAGAAAGCGCTTGCGGCGCTCGTTCAGCTCAAAGGGTCTGTTGCGGGGGCTCATGCTGCGCTCTCCAGGTGGGCACTTCCGCGTCGAGAATGGCCTCCAGCGTGTCGATCCGGGTGCTCAGCGAGCGGGCGATGGCCGACAGCTCGCGGATGTCGTACTCGGTCTCGGTAGACAACCGCACGTTCTTTTCCTTGCGCTGGTACAGGATGAACGTCCAGACGGTGATGAAACCGCCCACCATTCCCACCAACACGATGACAAATTCAAAGAATTCCATTGCCTGAGCCCTGTCGCCGGATTACTTGTTCAATTTGGTCTTGATGGCCTGCAGTTCCAGGTCGATCTTCTCCTGGCGGGCCAGCTCCTCGAACTCGCTGTGCAGGCCCTTGCTCTCGCGACTCAGACTTTCCACCTGGCCTTCCATCAGGTCAATCTTCTTTTCGTAGTACTCGAACTTGTTCATCGCGCTGTCGATGTTGTAGTGGTGCAGCTGCCGGTTCACGTCCACGCGGGACTGGGCTGCGGTGGTGCGCATGACGATGGTCTTCTGCCGCGCGCGGGCGTCGTTGAGCTTGGATTGCAGCAGGTCGATCTCGTGACTGAGCTTGTCCAGGGTTTCGTCGAGCTTGAGCATCTCGCTGTCGATCAACTCCACCGTGGCCAGCACGCCGGCACGTTCCACCAGGGCAGCCTTGGCCAGGTCCTCGCGATCCTTGCTCATGGCGAGTTCTGCCTTGATCTGCCAGTCGTCGGCCTGGCGGCGCAGCTGCTCCGCCCGGCGATGCAGGGTCTTCTTCTCGGCGATCACCTTGGCAGTGCCGCTGCGTACCTCCACCAGGGTCTCTTCCATCTCCTGGATGACCATGCGGATCATTTTTTCCGGGTTTTCGGCCTTGTCCAGCAGGGCGCTGATGTTGGCGTTGATGATGTCGGTCAAGCGCGAAAAGATGCTCATGGTCTGGATTCCTTCGTTGGGTGAGTCGGTTTGACGAATGTCTGTGTCAAAGCAGCTTCTGTGCCAGTCTCTATAAAATTTCCAAACTATTGAATTTAATGGCAAAAAAATTCTCTTAAATCCATGATCCATTCGCGCGTGGTGAATTTGCTCACTTGATGGTACTTTCGGCGAAATCATTCTGCTGGAGTCTGCCATGCCCTCTGACGCGTCCGCGCCTCGCATGATCGGGGAGTCCGCGAGTTTTCTGGAAATGCAGGAGCACGTCTCCCGCGTCGCCCCGCTGCGCAAGCCGGTGCTGATCGTCGGCGAACGCGGCACCGGCAAGGAGCTGATTGCCGCGCGCCTGCACTATCTTTCCCGCCGCTGGCAGCAGGCTTTCCTCAAGATCAATTGCGCGGCTGTCAGCGAGACGCTGCTGGAGTCTCAGCTCTTCGGCCACGAGGCCGGTGCATTCACTGGCGCCACCAGTCAGAAGAAAGGCTACTTCGAGCGTGCCGATGGCGGCACGCTGTTTCTGGACGAGCTCGCCAATACGGCCCTGCCAGTTCAGGAGAAGATTCTGCGAGTCATCGAGTATGGCGAGTTCGAACGCCTCGGGGGCAATCAGACGCTCAAGGTGGATGTGCGTCTCGTGGCGGCCACCAACGAGGACCTGCCGAGTCTGGCCCGACGCGGCAGATTCCGCGAGGACCTGCTGGACAGACTGGCCTTCGACGTCATCACGCTGCCGCCGCTGCGGGCGCGGGTAGAGGACATTCTGGTGCTGGCCGAGCACTTCGCCGTCGGCATGGTGAAGGAGCTGGGCGGAGACTATTTCCATGGCTTCACCCCGAACATGCAGCGCATGCTGCAGACCCACACCTGGCCGGGCAATGTGCGCGAATTGAAGAACGTGGTGGAACGCGCGGTCTATCACTGCCCCGACAAGCCCATCAGTCATCTGGTGTTCAATCCGTTCGAATCGCCCTACCGCCCGAGCAGTCCCGCAGCGCTGGCGCAAACCGCCGCTGCCAGCGTTCCAGCCATGGCCGCCACGGCGGGGGCCCCGGATCTGAGCCAGCTGGACACCCTGGACTTCGTCACGCACGTACAGCAGTACGAGATCGAGCTGCTCAAGCAGGCCATGAAGCGCTCGCAGTTCAATCAGCGCAAGGCGGCCGAGTTCCTGCAGATGAGTTATCACCAGTTGCGTGGCTATCTGCGCAAGTACGATCTGCTGGGCTGAGGCGGTTTCCATGCACTTCCAGTTTCCGGCGATCAACTCTCTCTCCTGGCTTGCCAGTTTGCGGGCCCTTGCGCTGGCCATCGGCGGCCGTGACAAACTTTTCGATCGCACCTGCATGCTCTGGTTTTTCGCAGCGATTCACTATGCGGGTCTGCAGCACTGGCTGAGCACGCTGGAGGTCATAGACCTGTTGCTGGTGCCGCGCAACTATGGCTGGGTGCTGCAATTCGGCTCCGGCATTGCATTCTGGACACAGTTTCTTTTGTGTAGTTGTCAGCAGCTCCTGGCCGGTCGCTTCCTCGTGCAAGGTTTAGCCTTGGTTGAACAGATGCGAGCCGCAATTCAATACCATACATTCAAGTACGCACAGCAAAGACCGCAAGTGATGAAGACTTTCGAGGTCTTCGAGCGCCGGCCTGAGGAAACGCAGGAGCAGGCCATTACCCACGTTGATCTGCAGATTCGCGCGGGCAGGCGTCAGGGCCGCAATCCCGTCACTTCTACTGTTCTCGGCGCCGGCGAGGGGGTATGGGCATGAACGCGTCGTTGACGTTGATACCTGTGCAGCTGTGGTGCATTTCTCGAGAGGGGCAGGATGTGCGCGCACAGATGTCCTTGCTGGCGCCGCGGGAACTGGCGCACCTGGACACGCTGCGCGATGCCGGTATGCGGGATCGCCATGTGCTGACGCGCGCAGCCCTGCGCGTGCTGCTTAGTCGCTGGTTTCCTCACGTGACACCCGAGCAGTGGCTCTTCACTCGCACGAGCAACGGTCGACCCGAAGTGGCCGGCCCCGTCCCGGCAGGGTCCATCGCCTTCAACGTGGCGCACACCGATGATGAGATCATTCTGGCGCTGACTGCCGTGGCGAGAGTGGGGGTGGATGTCGAGGCGCTGCAGCGCAAGCCGGATGCGCTGGCGCTTGCGCGTCGTCATTTCCAGCCCGAAGAGGTTGCCGTACTGCAGGCTCTCCCGGCGTCCATGCAGCAGCGGCGCTTCCTGGAGCTGTGGACGCTCAAGGAAGCCTGTGTAAAGGCGACTGGGCAGGGTCTGGCCCGCGGCCTGCGCCAGACGGGTTTCGCGCTCGACGAGGATTCGGGCATCGCGCTGTTGCCGTCGGGCGCCGGGAATCCTGGTGTCTGGCAGTTCCGACAATGGTCCCTTGCCGGCAAGCATCTGGTGGCTTTGGCCCTGAACGGCGCGGACAAGCCTGTGGTGGTGCAGTGGGCTTGCCTGCAGAATCTGCAGCCAGCAGGCATGGCAAGCGAGCCCGTACTGCTGCGCACCTCTGCCCCGGTTCAGGCGAGGATGTACTCCAGCACGAACTTGGAGCCGTAGAAGCCCAGGATCAGCAGGCCGAAACCTGAGAGCGTGAAACGGATGGCGGTGGTGCCACGCCAGCCCAGCTGGTGTCTACCCCACAGAAGCACGCTGAACACGGCCCAGGCCAGCAGTGAAAAGACGGTCTTGTGTGGCAGTCCCTGCGCCCACATGTCCTCGACGAACACGAAGCCCGCCACGATGCCCAGGGTGAGCAGTGCCTGAGCGACCCACAGCAGCTCGAAGAGAAATGCCTCCATGTCCTGCAAGGGTGGAAATCGACGTATCACGCTGGCGGCATGGCGGTGCCGCAGCTGATGATTCTGAAAGGCCAGAAAGCCGGCCTGCAGGGCAGCGATCGTGAACAGGCTGTAGGCGAGAATCGACAGCAGTACATGCCCCGCCAGCCCGGGTTCAAGCGGGCGGGGCGGGTAGCTGCTGCGAATCAGCAGCGATGCCAGGATGGCGAGAATGGCCAGTGGAAACAGGCCCAGCAACAGGATGCCCAGCGGCTTGCGCAGATTGCTGACAAGCACCAGCAGAGAGATCGCCGCAAATATCAGTGTGCTGATCTCGACAATACCGAAGTGATAACCGGCACCATTGTGAATGACGCCACCTGCGCTCAATGCATGCGCCAGAACTGCCAGCACGCCCAGCACGAAGACATTGCGGCTGCTGGTGGCATCGTGCACGCGTGCCTGCAGCAGTCGAGCCTGCAGGACCAGGCTGCTGGAGTAGAACAGGATCGCGATGATTCCAGCGATGGTGCTAGTCTGCATGGGAGTCTCGGAGCTGTGGCGGATGCGGAACTGCATCGGGTCTTGCCAAGAGCGGAAGAAGTTTCTCACAAGGTGGCTGGGCCGATGAAGTGATATTTTCCGCGTGCCCGCAGCTGTCATGCCTGTGGGGTATCTGGCTATAATCGCGCGCACTCCGCGCTTGACCCGCAATGAGATGAACTCCCAACAGACGGACGTGAACCATGTTTGACAGCCTGACCGAACGACTTTCCGGTGCCCTGCGCAAGATCAGCGGCAAGGGCACCCTGACCGACAACAACATCCAGGACGCGCTGCGTGAAGTGCGCAAGGCCCTGCTCGAAGCCGATGTGGCGCTGCCGGTCGTCAAGGGCTTCATCGAGCGGGTGCGTCAGCGGGCTGTCGGGCAGGAAGTCTCCCAGAGCCTGAGTCCGAGTCAGGCCTTCATCAAGATTGTCCAGGCCGAACTCGAAGCCGTCATGGGCGTGGCCAACGAATCCCTCAATCTGCGCGCCCAGCCGCCCGCCATCATCCTGATGGCCGGTCTGCAGGGTGCCGGCAAGACCACCACGGTGGCCAAGCTGTCCCTGTGGTTGAAGCAGAATCAGAAAAAGAACGTCATGGTGGTCAGCGCCGACGTCTATCGTCCCGCGGCGATTGCCCAATTGCAGACGCTGGCGGCGGATGTCGGCGTGGAGTTCTTCCCCAGCAGTGTGGGCGAGAGCCCCCTCGCTATTGTGGAGGCGGCGCTGAAGGACGCCAGGCGCAAGTTCATGGATGTGCTGATCGTGGACACCGCCGGCCGACTGGCCATCGACGAGGACATGATGGCGGAGATCCGCCAGCTGCATGCCGCCCTGAATCCGGTGGAAACCCTCTTCGTGGTGGACGCCATGACGGGCCAGGACGCGGCCAACACCGCCAAGGCCTTCAATGACGCGCTGTCCCTGACGGGCGTCATCCTCACCAAGGCCGACGGCGACGCGCGTGGTGGTGCGGCACTGTCCGTGCGGCAGATCACCGGCAAGCCGATCAAGTTCATCGGCGTGGGCGAGAAATCCGATGCCCTGGAGCCGTTCTACCCTGACCGTATCGCCACGCGCATCCTGGGCATGGGCGACCTGCTCTCGCTGATCGAGGAAGTCGAGCGCAAGGTGGACCGCGAGAAAGCCGAGCGCATCGCCAGCAAGATCAAGAAGGGCAAGGGCTTCGATCTCGAGGATTTCCGCGAGCAGATCAAGCAGATGCAGAACATGGGCGGCATGGCAAACATCATGGACAAGCTGCCCGGCATGGGCGCGCTGCCCCCCGGCGCCGCCAAGATGGTGGACGACTCCCTGTTCCGCCGCATGGAGGCCATCATCAACTCCATGACCATGAAGGAACGCATGAACCCTGACATTCTCAATGGCTCCCGCAAGCGTCGCATCACGCTGGGTTCAGGCACGGACATTCAGGACCTGAACCGCCTGCTCAAGCAGCACAAGCAGATGCAGAAAGTCATGAAGAAGATGAAGAGTGGTGGTTTGGCCAACATGATGCGCGGGCTTGGCGGCATGCGTGGTCCAGGTGGATTCCCGGGGGCCGGAGGGCCGCCGCGCTTCTGATGGCAGGGGGTTTTCGCCAAAGATTTCTTCCATCTGTGCAGTTATTCACATAGAATACCTGCCTTTTTCCGGCCTCCGCACTTCCAAGTGTCGCTCGCCCAAGGCGGCGACCAAGTGCAAGTGCTTGAGGTCATGTCAGTTTTTTTGTTTGGTTGCCTAACTCAGGAAGCTTACGTTTATGGTCACTATTCGACTGGCTCGTGCCGGTGCCAAGAAGAAGCCGTTTTACTACATCACTGTTGCCGATCAGCGCAATGCCCGTGATGGCCGTTTCATCGAGCGTATCGGGTTCTTCAATCCCGTTGCCCGTGGCAAGGAAGAGCGTCTGCGCATCAACCTGGATCGCGTGCAGTACTGGTCTGGCAATGGCGCACAGACAAGCCAGCGCGTTGCTGCGTTGGTGAAGGAAGCCTCTGCTGCGGCCACCACTGCAGCCTGAAGGCATGAGTTTTGACCCACAGCCACTGGTAACCATCGGACGCATCGGGCGCCTGTACGGCATCAAGGGCTGGGTCAAGCTGATTTCCTACACGGATCCGCAGGACAACATTCTCGACTACACGCTTCTGCTGGCCTGCATTGGCGGCGAGTGGAAACCTTTCGAGATGGATGACTGCAAAGTGCATGGCAAGGGGCTGATCGCCCATTTCGCCGGTTACGACGACCCCGACGAATCGAAGCTGCTGGCTGGCGTGGAGCTGGCGGTGACGCGCGATCAGCTGCCGGCACTCGATCCTGATGATTTCTACTGGCACGAGTTGGTCGGCATGCGCGTCGAGACACTGGCTGGTCAGTGGCTGGGGAATGTCGCCAAGTTGCTGGAAACCGGCGCCAATGATGTGCTCGTGGTGAAGCCCTGCAAGGGCAGCGTTGATGGTCGGGAACGTCTGATCCCCTACCTGCCACAGCGGGTGGTGCATCGGGTGAGTCGAGAGGACAAGTGCATCACTGTCGACTGGGAGCCGGATTATCTGGCGTGACAGAGCGCAGGGGGGGCGGCCGTGAAGATCGACATTGTCACGTTGTTGCCTGAAATGTTCGCGGCCATCACCGAGCATGGCATCACGGGGCGAGCGTGTCGCGAAGGCATCGTGACAGTGCGCAGCTGGAATCCGCGGGATTTCACCTTTGACCGCCACCGCACCGTTGACGATCGCCCCTTCGGAGGCGGCCCGGGCATGCTGATGAAGACGGAGCCACTGGCAGCCGCCATCGGCGCAGCCAGGGCAGCACTGAGCGCGGAAGGTGAAGAACCTGTGGTGATCTACCTGTCACCTCAGGGTCGGCGCCTAGATCAGCGCGGAGTGGAGGAACTGGCCAGGCGAAGTGCGATGATCCTTGTCTGCGGTCGCTACCAGGGCATCGACGAGCGCGTACTGCAGAGCGAGATCGACGAAGAGTGGTCGATAGGGGACTATGTCCTCAGTGGCGGTGAACTGGGTGCCATGGTCATGATGGACGCCGTCATCCGCTACCAACCCGGCGCGCTGGGGCATGAAGGTTCGGCGCAAGCCGATTCGTTCGCGGATGGCCTGCTGGATTGTCCGCAGTACACCAGGCCACAGGTGTTTTGCGGACAGGCAGTGCCGGCGGTGCTGACCGGAGGCAACCACGAAGAGATACGCAGATGGCGATTGCAGCAAAGCCTCGGGGCAACCTGGCTGAAGCGACCGGATCTGCTGGAAGGAATGACGCTCGACAACGAGCAGAAGAGTTTGCTGGAACAATTTATTGATGATTACGAGGCGCAGCGCTGACGCGTGGCACTCGCACCCGGGAGCAAGACAATGAGTAAGAACAAGATCATTCAGATGGTTGAGCAGGCACAGATGAGCAAGGAGATCCCGGAGTTCAGCCCCGGTGACACGGTCGTCGTGCAAGTAAAGATCAAGGAAGGCGACCGCGAGCGTCTGCAGGCCTTCGAAGGCGTGGTCATCGGGATCCGCAATCGCGCGCTGAACTCCTCCTTCACCGTGCGCAAGATCTCTCACGGTGTGGGTGTCGAGCGTACCTTCCAGACCTACAGCCCCATGCTTGACAGCATCACGCTGAAGCGTCGCGGCGACGTGCGTCAGGCCAAGCTGTACTACCTGCGCGATCTGTCCGGCAAGGCAGCCCGCATCACCGAGAAACTGGAAAAGAAATCAAGCTGAACCGGCGCCGCTCAATGCGGCAGGCTCTGGCAGCCAGGAAAAAGGGAGAACGTTCGCGTGTCTCCCTTTTTTCATTGGCGAGGCAAAAGTCGCCTGTGATACCTTTGCGTCCAATCCCAACTGCCTTCGAGGGCCTGTGCTCATGAAGACGTCACTCCGTTTCAGCTTTACCCTGGTGCTGCTCGCTGGCGGTCTTTCATCCATGGTAGTCGCCCAGGATGCCGCCATTCCCGAGTGGGCTCAAGCACTCAAGTCCCGCCTTACCAACTCTTTGATGGCCGCAACTGGTGCACAATTGCAGATTGTCGCGATCAGCGAAACTTCGTTCGAAGGCTTGATCGAAGTGGAGCTGGATTCTGGCGAAAAACTCTTCACCGATCGTACGGGGGAGCATCTGGTGACCGGAGATCTGTTTCGGGCCACCGAGACCGGACTCGTCAATCTTTCTGCAGCCGCTCGCCAGAAGCAGATTGCGGAATGGGTCGCTGCCGTGCCGGAAGACGAGATGGTGATCTTCACTCCGGAGCAGACCAAGGCCACGATCACGGTGTTCACCGATGTGGACTGCGCCTATTGCCGCAAGCTGCATGGTGACATGGAAGCCATCCTGGATCTTGGTATTCAGGTACGGTATGTCGCCTACCCGCGTGGCGGCGAGACATCCGAAGCCTATCCCAAGATGATTTCCGTGTGGTGTTCAGAGGACCGCAAGCGTTCCTTGACTCAGGCCAAGAATGGTCAAAACCTGCCAAGCCGCGAGTGCGACAATCCCGTGTTGCGACACTACAATCTCGGGAATCGCGTTGGCATTTCCGGCACGCCGGCATTGGTGCTGCAGGACGGTACCGTCATTCCCGGCTATCTCGAGCCGGCCCAGCTGGCAGGCGCCGTTCTCGGCCAGTAGGCTGGCTGTCCGAACACCCACGACAACCCACGCTACTTCGCCGCGCCACACCGCTGCGCGGGTGCTTTTCCGTCCGTGTTTTTGAGTACAATAAGTGCCATTTTTCACTTCAGACTACGAGGAAAGGACTTGAAACAGAGCGCAGAAGCAGCAGGCAAACAGCTATTCAACGTCGGGATCTGTGGCCTTGGCACGGTCGGAGGCGGCACCCTGACGCTGCTGCAGTCCAAGCAGGAAGAACTGGTTCGCAGACTTGGACGGACCCTGCGAGTGACTCATGTCGCCTCGCGTCGACGCAATCCTGAATTCGACTACTCCGGTGTGCAGTACAGTGCGGAAGTGTTCGCTGTGGCCGACGATCCGGCCGTGGACATCCTCGTGGAAGTGCTCGGCGGCACAGAGCCGGCGCTCGCGTTGATCTTGCGGGCCATCGAGAATGGCAAGCATGTCGTGACCGCCAACAAGGCGTTGATTGCTGTGCATGGCAATGAGATCTTCGCCGCCGCCCGCCGCCGTGGCGTCATCGTGGCCTACGAAAGCGCCGTCGCCGGGGGCATCCCCATCATCAAGGCGCTGCGCGAGGGTCTGGCTGCCAACTCGATCCAGTGGCTTGCCGGCATCATTAACGGCACCGGCAATTTCATCATGACGGAGATGGCGCAGAAGGGCCGCAGTTTCGAGGACGTGCTCAAGGAAGCTCAGGCGTTGGGGTATGCCGAGGCCGATCCTTCCTTCGACGTGGAAGGCATCGATGCAGCGCACAAGCTCACCATTCTCGCCTCCAATGCCTTCGGCATTGCTCTGAGTTTCGACAAGGTTTACACGGAAGGCATCAGCAAGGTCACTACGGCCGATGTGAGCTACGCCGAAGAGCTGGGCTATCGCATCAAGCACCTCGGCATTGCGCGCATTACGGCGTCTGGCATCGAGATGCGCGTGCATCCCACATTGATTTCCTCGCAGAAGCTCATCGCCAACGTCAACGGCGTGATGAATGCGGTGGCGGTGAAGGGGGACTCCGCAGGGTCCACGC
The DNA here is from genome assembly GCA_041175045.1 of Pseudomonadota bacterium. Taxonomy (GTDB): domain Bacteria; phylum Pseudomonadota; class Gammaproteobacteria; order Pseudomonadales; family Pseudohongiellaceae; genus UBA5078. The sequence goes on from JBEDFR010000102.1 coordinate 15,546, forward strand.
TCTATTACGGTCCGGGAGCAGGCGCCAAGGCCACGGCCTCGTCCGTGGTGGCGGACCTCATCGACATCGTGCGCAGCTATGGCGGTAGCGAGGACGTGCGTCCCGCCTGTGTGCCAGCGCTCTCGTTCGTCAGTCTGCGTGACGATGTGCCCATCCTGAAAATCGACGAGATCGAGTGCGAGTACTACCTGCGCATTTCCGTGCGCGACAGGATCGGCGTCATGGCTCGCATCTCGCAAATTCTCATGCAGCACAGCATCAATATCGAAGCTCTGATCCAGAAGGAGCCGGATGCAGCTCAATCCGGCGAGGTGATAGTGCCCGTGGTGCTGCTGACTGGCAAGGTGCAGGAGAGCAACATGAACAAGGCCATCGCGGCCATCGAGGCACTGCCCGAGGTTGTCGAGCGCATCACCCGCATTCGCGTGGAGCTTTTCGACGGCGACGGCGATTGATGAACACGAATTCAAGCAGGCAGTCAGCATGAAATACATCAGCACACGCGGGCAGTCGCCCGCTCAGACCTTCGAACAGGTTCTGCTCACCGGGCTTGCGCCTGACGGCGGCCTGTACGTTCCCGAGTCACTGCCTCGGTTCAGTCAGGCGCAGATCTCCTCATGGGCCGGGCTGGATTATCCCGCGCTGGCGCACGAGGTGATCACGCCCTTTGTCGATGGCGCGATCGACTCGACCACCCTGCGTCGCCTGATCGACAAGAGCTATGCGGGCTTTGCTCACAAGGCCGTTGCCCCGCTGCGGCAACTCGCTCACAACGAATGGGTGCTGGAGCTGTATTGCGGCCCGACACTCGCATTCAAGGATTTCGCCCTGCAATTGCTGGGCAATCTGCTGGACCACGTGCTCACCCGCAACAACCAGAAAGTGGTGATTCTTGGCGCGACTTCGGGTGACACCGGTTCGGCAGCGCTGGAGGGGTGTCGTCACTGCGAGAATGTCGACATCTTCATCCTCCACCCGCATCAGCGCGTGTCTGAAGTCCAGCGTCGGCAGATGACTACCGTGCTGGGTAGAAATGTCCACAACATTGCCGTGCGCGGCAATTTCGATGACTGCCAGCGCATCGTGAAATCGGCCTTTGGTGACCAGTCGTTCCTGCCGCCAGGCCGTCAGCTGGTGGCGGTGAACTCGATCAACTGGGCGCGCATCATGGCGCAGATCGTCTACTACTTCTATGCCGCGCTCGCCCTGGGTGCGCCGCACCGCCAGGTTTCCTTCTCGGTGCCTACCGGCAATTTCGGTGACATCTACGCTGGCTACCTGGCCATGCGCATGGGTCTGCCGGTGAAGCAGCTCATCATCGCCACCAACAGCAATGATATCCTGCATCGCTTCATGAGCAGGAATGATTATTCTCAATCTGCGCTGCAGCAAACACTGGCGCCCAGCATGGACATCATGGTCTCCAGCAATTTCGAGCGCTACCTGTTCGATCTTTTCGAGCGCGATGGTAAGGCGCTGGCGCGCTTCATGACTGACCCCACCCAGGCCGCCCGCGGCGTGGATCCGGCGCTGTGGCAGCAGGCGCGGCAGATCTTCGCCAGCGCCCGTGTCAGTGACGACGAGACCTGCGCCGTGATCCGCGAGGTCTACGAGCAATCCCAGTTCCTTGTTGATCCGCACACGGCCATTGGCATCAAGGCTGCCCGTGACTGCAACGCCGACACAGCGGTGCCGATGATCACCCTGGCAACGGCGCATCCGGTGAAGTTCGGCGATGCCGT
>JBEDFR010000103.1:0-26492 GCA_041175045.1 Pseudomonadota bacterium
CTCTGGCAATCCGCCCGCCCGCTCGCCGCGTACAGCCGGGCGTGGCTATAATGGCCGCCCATCCCGGGACGGCCGCATATCAGGAGACTCCCCATGACCTTTCCCGCCCTGGACACTGCCGCCCCCGATTTCACCCTGCAGGACCAGCACGGCCATGCCGTGAGCCTGAGCCAGTTTCGTGGCAGGCAGGTGCTGCTGTACTTCTACCCCAAGGCCATGACCCCCGGCTGCACCGTGCAGGCCTGCGGGCTGCGCGACGTGAAGGCGGCGCTGGATGCCCGCGACACCGTGGTGCTGGCCGTGAGCCCGGACCCGGTGAAGAGTCTGAAGAAATTCGCCGAACGCGACGGCCTGAACTTCACTCTGCTGGCGGACGTCGATCATGCCGTGGCCGAGCAATATGGCGTGTGGGGCCTGAAGCAGTTCATGGGCCGCGAGTTCATGGGCATTCTGCGCACCAGTTTCCTGATCGACCGCGAAGGCCGTGTGGCGCATGTGATGGACAAGGTCACCACCAAGACCCATCACGACGATGTGCTGGCCCTGCTCGATGGCACTGGCAAGGCGGGCGGATGAAGCTGCACGGCAAACAGTATTCCACGGCCGGCCAGCCGCTGCTGATCCTGCACGGCCTGTTCGGCAGCCTGGGCAACTGGAACTGGCACAGCCGCCAGCTCAGCGCGCACTTCGCCGTCCATGCACTCGACCTGCGCAATCATGGCGCGTCGCCTCACAGCGATGTTATGGACTATCCGCACATGGCGCAGGACGTTCTGGAATACATGGACGCCCACGGCATCGCCCGCGCGCATCTGCTGGGGCATTCCATGGGCGGCAAGGTGGCGATGCAGGTGGCGCTGAGTGCGCCCGAGCGGGTGGATCATCTGGTGGTCGCCGACATCGCGCCGGTCACCTATGGCGGCGAGCACGACGAGATCTTTGCCGGCCTGCTGGCCATCGATCTTGCCAGCCTGGACAGCCGCAGCGAGGCTGATCATCTGCTGGCGCCCTTCGAAGCGGACGAGCTGGTGCGGCAGTTCCTGCTCACCAATCTGGTGAAGACACCCGCGGGAGGTTTTGCCTGGCGCATCAATCTGCCCGTGCTCAAGCGCAATTACGCACGCCTGCGCGAGCAGCCCGAGGGCCTCGGGCCTTTCGAAGGGCCGACACTGTTCATCAAAGGGGCCTTGTCGAACTATATTGTCGAGCAGCATCGCGAGGCGATCCTGCAGCGCTTCCCGCTGGCGCGCACCAAAGTCATCATGCACACCGGACACTGGCTGCATGCCGAGAAACCCGAGACCTTCCTGCGTCTGGTGCAGCAGTTTCTGCAGCCCGCCGCATTGTCTGCCACCTGAGAGCGCCCCATGAACCACAAAGCGACTGTCCTGAGCGTGAACGTCAACAAGATCGCGCTGCTGCGCAATTCCCGCGGGCGCAATTTTCCGGATCTGCTGGTCTTCGTGCGCCGCTTGATCCAGCGGGGTGTGCGCGGCATCACCGTGCATCCGCGACAGGACGAGCGCCATGTCACCCGCCAGGATGTCGTGGAGATCACGGCGCTGCTCACGGAATTTCCTGGCGTGGAATTCAATATCGAGGGTTATCCGTCGCCGCAGTTCATGGCCCTGATCGAGCGCGTGCGACCGGCCCAGTGCACCCTGGTGCCTGATGCGCCGGAGCAGTTGACCTCGGATCACGGCTGGGACATTGCCCGCCACGAGGCCTTGCTGCGCGAGGTGCTGACGCAGTTGCGCGGCTGGGGCGTGCGCAGCAGTGTGTTTCTGGACCCGGACGTGGAACAGGTGCGTCGTGCCGCCGCCCTGGGCAAGACGCAGGGGCCGGATCGCATTGAACTGTATACCGAGGCGTATGCCAGTGCCTTCGGCACAGCGCAGGAAGATGCAGTGTTCGAGGCCTACCGTGCGGCGGCTGGCGAGGCCACCGCGCTGGGCCTGGGCCTGAACGCCGGCCATGACCTGGACCTGCACAATCTGGGGCGCTTCCTGAGGATTCCGCACATTCTGGAAGTGTCCATCGGCCATGCACTGGTGGTGGAGTCGCTGGAGCAGGGCCTGGAAAACGTGATCCGCCAGTATCACGCCATCACCGGGGAGTAAGGGCTGATCATGCCGGGCACGCCACACCGGGCGGCGTGTTCAGTTGCAGTTCAGTCGCGCGGCCTAGACTGAGCATCAGGGGGCAATCATGCCGCCACGATGCAAGCCAGGAGCCTGACCATGAAACACTCACTGATGCTGATTGCTGCCGCCACACTTGCCCTGCTGGCCTTGCCGGCCACGGCCTCTGCGTCAGACCGCCACACGGTGGTCCGGGTGACGCACTACGAACACTCGCCGTATTCCGTGGTGCGCTACCGCCATGAACCCGTGATCAATGTCTACATCAGCCCGCGCATTCGTTACGAACCATTTGGGGTGTACCGGGTGATTCCGCGCGTGGACTATCGCTACTACGGGGACCGCTACTACGGGGACCGCTACGACAGGCGTCACCACTGGCGCCATGAGCGTCGCCATGAGCGTCGCGACGACTGGCGGGATGAGAGGCGACACGAGAATCGCCGGGACTGGGATGACCGCAGTCGTCGTAATCACTACAAGTAAGGGCTGCGCAGCAATCAGCTGCGCGGGCTCAGCGAATCCAGCACGGGTTCCAGCACCGGCCAGACGATGTCGACGATCAGTGGCTGGGCTTCGGCGCGCGGATGGATGCCGTCGTCCTGCATCAGCTCGGGCTGCTGCGGGATACCGTCGATCAGAAAGGGAATCAGGGGCAGATTGCGCGCCGCTGCAATCTCGCCGAACAGCGCTGTGAACGGCCCGGTGTAGCGCGGGCCGTAATTGGGGGGAATCTGCATGCCTGCCAGAATCACCCGGGCACCGGCCGCCTGACTCATCATCACCATCTCTTCCAGATTCTGGCGGATGTTTGCCACGGGCAGTCCGCGCAGACCGTCATTGCCACCCAGCTCCAGAATCACCACCGCTGGCATGTGCGTGCTCAGCGCTGCCGGCAGCCGGGCAAGGCCGCCGTCGGTGGTCTCGCCACTCACGCTGGCGTTGACCACGGAGAATGGGCTGCCCTCGGCCTCGAGCTTTTCCCCCAGCAACGCCACCCAGCCGTCTTCTTCGTCCATGCGATACCCCGCACTGAGGCTGTCGCCGAACACCAGAATCACCGGTTGGTCTGACTGTGCCTGCAGGTTCTGCCAGCTCAGCAGGGTGAAAGCAAACAGCAGGAGACAGCGGGCAAGGGCGTGGCGCGCGCAAGCGAATCGGGTCGGGTGCATGATGATGGTGTGCAGTCTCAGGGGCAGGCCCGGGGGGCTCCGGCGTTCAGGGTCTGGCGCCAATGTAATCGTTCGAAGTGCATTGCACAATCGCCCGGCAAACGGTTCCACCTGCCGGTCAGATTCAGGCGAGAGTCGCGGTCTGTTGCAAACATCATAGGCCCGCAGTGCCCTGAAAGGGACGCCGCCATGAACCGGTTTACCCCCCGCATGCGTATTGAGAGCGTGCAATTTTCCATTGAATTTCCCGTCGCACGACGGCATCGCAGAGCAGGATTTCATGATACGAATCGACAATCTGGTCAAGCGCGTCCCCACCAGCGAGGGCGAGCTGGTCATCCTCAAGGGCATCAGTCTGCAGATCGAGGCCGCCGAAACCGTGGCCATCGTCGGCGCCTCGGGCTCGGGCAAATCCACCCTGCTGGGCCTGATGGCCGGCCTGGATACCGGCAGCGCCGGCGATGTCAGTCTGGACGGCCACTCGCTGGCTGCTCTCGACGAAGAGCAGCGTGCCATGCTGCGTGGTCAGCTGGTGGGCTTCGTGTTTCAGTCCTTCCAGCTGCTGCCCAGCCTGACCGCGCTGGAGAACGTGATGCTGCCCATCGAGCTCAAGAATGACAGCCGTGCCCGCGACAAGGCCACTGCGCTGCTCGGCCGCGTCGGCCTGGGCGAGCGTTGTCACCATTACCCCAATCAGCTTTCCGGCGGCGAGCAGCAGCGTGTGGCCATCGCCCGCGCTTTCGCTTCCGAGGCCCGCATTCTGTTCGCCGACGAGCCCACCGGCAATCTGGACAGCGCCACCGGTGCCCGTGTCATCGACCTGCTGTTCTCGCTGAACAAGGAGTACGCCACCACCCTCGTGCTGGTCACCCACGACGAGCGGCTGGCACGCCAGTGCCATCGCACCATTCGTCTGGTGGCGGGCCAGGTGGTGAGCGACGAGATCAACGCCGACGCCCACACCCAGGCCGAGGTTGCCCATGAGCACTGAGCTGCAAGGCACGCTGCCGTCGACGGCGCCCGCCGTCGTTCGTCGGGTGCAGGCCGATCCCCTCAGCCCGAGCACCTTGCTGCGACTGTCCCTGCGTCTGCTGTGGCGCGACTGGCAGGGGGGCGAGCTGCGCCTGCTGTTCCTGGCGCTGGTGATGGCCGTGACCTCTGTCACCGGCATCGCGCTGTTCACCGACCGTCTGGAGCGCGCCCTGCTGGCCGAGTCGGCCAATATGCTGGCCGCCGATCGCGTGCTCAGCGGCCGTGGCGAGGCGCCGCAGGAGTGGCTGCAGGAGGCTGAAACGCGTGGCCTGCGCACGGCCATGACCATGTCCTTCGGCTCCATGGTGTTTTCCGACAACGGCAATGTGCTGGTGTCGGCCAAGGCAGTCAGCACTGACTATCCTCTGCGCGGCCAGCTGGTGGTGGCCGAGCAGCCCTTCAGTGTGGGCGCGCCGATAGCCGGCGGGCCGCCGCCCGGCGAGGTGTGGGTCGAATCCCGCGTGCTGCCGGCGCTGGGGGCTGCGGTGGGCGATACGGTCTATGTCGGCGAGGCGGCGCTGCGCGTCACCCGCGTGATCGTGCAGGAGCCTGATCGTCAGCAGGGCGGCATGATGGACAATGCCGGCCCGCGCCTGATGCTCAACACCGCCGACGTGCCTGCCACTCAGGTCATCCAGGTGGGCAGCCGCGTCAACTACCGCTATCTGTTCGCGGGCGACGAGGCCGAACTGCTCGCCTATGAAGAATGGGTGGATGCGCTGGCCGCGGGCGAATTCCGCATGACGGATGTGCGCGAAGAGAGTGCCGAAGTGGCCGAGGCGCTGAGCCGGGCCGAGAGTTTCCTGCTGCTGGGCAGTCTGTTCGCGGTGCTGCTGGCCGGGGTGGCCATCGCGCTGACGGCGCGGCGCTATGCCGAACGCCACTTCGACTATGTCGCCATTCTGAAGACGCTGGGCTGTACCTCCGGGCAGATCATGTCGCTCTATCTGAGCATCCAGGTGGTGCTGGTGGTGATCGCCATCGTCATCGGCTCCTTCCTGGGCTGGGCCATCCACGCCCTGATCCTGCAGGCGCTGAGCTCGGTGATCCCCATCGTGCTGCCGCCGGCCGGCCGCTCGCCCTATGTGGTGGGCTCCCTCACGGCCTTCATCTGTCTGCTGTCCTTTGCTCTGCCGCCGCTGCTGTCACTGCGCAAGACCTCGCCGCTGCGCGTGCTGCGCAAGGATCTCGACGACAACACCCTGAGCGCGCGTCTGCCCTATGCCGTCGGCTTCGCTGGCGCGCTGGTGCTGATGCTGTGGTACAGCCAGGACGTGCTGCTGACGGCCATTCTGGTGCTGGCCGTGGCCGGTGTGGTGCTGGTGCTCTCCGCGCTGTCCTGGTGGCTGCTGCGCTCCGGTACCAGTGTCGGCATGAAGGCGGGCAGTGCCTGGAAGCTGGCGATGTCGGCCACGCGCCGCCGCCGCAGGCAGAACACGCTGCAAGTGCTGGTCTTCTCCCTCACCATCATGTGTCTGCTGGTGCTGACACTGCTGCGTACCGATCTGGTGGAGGACTGGCAGGCCCAGATCCCCGAGAACACGCCCAATCACTTCCTGATGAATGTCACCGGGGAACAGGTGGCCGGCATCGAGACCTTCTTCCGCGGCAACGGCGTAGAGCCGAATCAGTTCTTCCCGATGATGAGTGCCGGCATCACCCGCATCAACGGCGAGACACCGCGCCCGCGCTGGGACGATGATGACGCTGACGAAGGCGAGCAGAACAGTGTGACCGAGCGCGCTGGCGAGCAGTCCGGTGCCGGACCTGCCGCTGAAGCTCAGGAAAGCGAGGACGGTCGTCGCCGCGTGAGCAACCGGCAGGTGACCTGGACCGCGCAATTGCCCCGCGACAACGAGATCGTGGCGGGCAGCTGGTGGGGCGATGCGTCGCAGCCGGGTTTCGTCTCGCTGGAGGACGACTACGCCGAGCGCCTCGGGGCGGCTCTGGGCGATACCATCGAGTTCGACTTGGGGCAGGGCCAGTACATCGAGGCCCAGGTGCAGAGTCTGCGCAGCGTGCGCTGGGACAACATGCAGCCGAACTTCTTCGTGATCTTCTCGCCCGGCACGCTGGATGGCCTGGGCGGCACCTATCTCTCCACGGCGCTCATGGCCACCGAGCAGAAGGTGCTGATCAACGAGCTGCTGCGGGAATTTCCCACCATCGTGGTCATCGAGATCGACGCCCTGATCGCCCAGATCCAGACCATCATTGCCCAGGTCACCTCGGCCATCGAGTTGATCGCGTATCTGGTGCTGGGCTGCGGCGCCCTGGTGTTGCTGGCCTGCGTCACGGCCACGCTGGACGAGCGTTTCCGCGAGAACGCGATCCTGCGCACGCTCGGGGCCGGGCGCAAACTCATCCTGAGCAGTCTGTGCATTGAATTTGCCGGTATCGGCCTCATCGCTGGTCTCATCGCGACCCTTGGCGCGGAAGGCAGCCTGTACTACCTGCAGACGCAGGTGTTCCAGCAGGACTTCACGCTGCATTACTGGGCCTGGCTGGCCGGGCCGCTCACCGGCATGGGCGTCATCGCCGTGCTGGGCGTGATGGCCACCCGTCGCGTCGTCAACACCAGTCCGCTCACCGTGCTGCGTCACATCGGGTGAGAGCGACGCCATGGAAACAGGAGCACGATCATGAATTCACGCGCGCATACCCTGCCACCGGCTGTCTTCGCCCTGGTCGCTGTCTTGCTGGCGGCAGCTGCCCTGGCGCAGACGCCTGCCATGCAGATCAACCAGACAACGCCCGCCATTCGCGAAATCAGCCGCAGCTGCACCTACGGCGATTGTCAGAACGGCTACGGCACTCTGGAGATCACCACCAGCGTGGGCAAGGATCTTTACCGCGGCAATTTCAAGGACGGCATGTACCACGGCAACGGCAAGCTGGAGCAGATGCTCACCGTGACCACCCGGGCCTATTACGACGGCAACTGGGACATGGGCATCCGCAGCGGTCGCGGCACCTTCTGGAACGGCACGGGCGACCTCTACATTGGTCAGTGGCGCAACAACAAACGCCACGGCCAGGGTTCGTATTTCTTCGGCGTGAAGGACTGGACGCCAAACAAGTACTCCGAATTCTGGCTGTCCGAAAACGTGGAAAACTACACCGGCGGCTTCCAGAATGATCTCTACCACGGGCGTGGAACTTACCGTTGGCCGGACGGTCAGAGGTACGTCGGCGAGTTCTTCGCCAACGACAAGCACGGGCCGGGCACCTTCTACTATCCCAGCGGTACCATTCGTCCCCAGGTCTGGGAATACGGCGATTTCGTGCGCTGAGCGCCAGCGTCTGTCCCCCGCCACCTCGTCCACTCGCTTCATCGCAAGGAATGACCATGGAACTGCAAGCGCTGCGCCGCGAATATCTCAAGGGCGGCCTCGTTGACGCCGATCTGTCGGCAAACCCCCTCGATCTGTTCGCGCGCTGGCTGCAGGATGCCATCGACATGGGCCTGCCCGATGCCAATGCCATGACCGTGGCCACGGTGGGCAAGGACGGCCAGCCCAGTCAGCGCATCGTGCTGCTCAAGGGCGTGGACGAAAAGGGCTTCACCTTCTTCACCAATTACGAGAGTCGCAAGTCGCGCGAGATCGGCTGCAATGCGAAAGTGAGTCTGCACTTTCCCTGGCATGCCATCGAGCGCCAGGTGGAAGTCTCCGGCGTGGCCGAGAAGGTGAGTGCGGCAGAATCTCGTGAGTATTTCCACGCCCGTCCGCGCGAAAGTCAGCTGGCCGCGTGGGCTTCGGCGCAGAGCCGACCGCTCGCGTCCAAGGACGCGCTGCTGCGGCAGTGGGAAGCGATTGGACGCAAGTATCAGGAAGGCGAGATTCCATTGCCGGAATTCTGGGGCGGATATCGCGTGCGGCCGCTGCAGATCGAGTTCTGGCAGGGCGGAGCGCACCGACTGCATGATCGTTACGAATACACCCTGCAGCCGGGCGAGCACTGGAAAGTGGAACGTCTGGCACCTTGACACATTGCCGCCCGCGGCGCTGCGCCGCCAGGCAGGGCCACGGGCAATGCCGGCTCAGCGCTTCCAGGGCTTGAGCATCTTCTCCACCAGCACCTTCTTCAGGCGCGCATACTGCGGCAGACCGTTCTTGTAGGGCGGGTAGTCCTCGCCCTGGATCAGCGGGGCGAAGTAGTCGCGCGCGGCCTGGGTGATGCCGAAGCCGTCGGCACTGATGAAACTGCGCGGCATGGTTTTCTCCACGTTCGCCACGTCCGAAAGTTTCGCCTCGCCCACACTCCAGCTGTATTTCCTGCCGGGTTTGCGCACGACGGTGGGCATCACGGCATTCTTGCCCGCCAGGGCAAACTCCACGGCGGCCTTGCCCATGGCATAGGCCTGCTCCACGTCGGTGGCGGATGCGATGTGTCGGGCCGCACGCTGCAGATAGTCCGACACGGCCCAGTGATATTTGTAGCCCAGCTCCTTCTTCACCATCTCGGCCACGAAAGGTGCCACCCCGCCCAGTTGCGCATGCCCGAAAGCATCCTTGCCGCCAGCCTCGGCGAGGAAACTGCCGTCCTTGTTCTGCGCGCCCTCGGAAACCACGATGGCGCAGTAGCCGTAAGCCTTCACACAGCTCTGCACCTTCTTGAGGAATTTCTTCTGGTCGAAGGCGATCTCCGGGAACAGGATGATGTGCGGGGCGTCGCCTTCCTGCTCGGCCGCCAGTCCGGCAGCGCCGGCGATCCAGCCTGCGTGGCGGCCCATCACTTCCATCACGAACACCTTGGTGGAACTCTCGCACATCGAGGCGACATCGAGTCCGGCTTCGCGTATGGAGACCGCCACATACTTGGCGACCGACCCGAAGCCCGGGCAGTTGTCGGTGATGGGCAGATCGTTGTCCACCGTCTTGGGTACGCCGATGCACTGGATGGGGAAGCCCATGCGGAGGCTCAGCTGCGAGACCTTGTTGGCCGTGTCCTGGGAATCGCCCCCGCCGTTGTAGAGGAAGTAGCGGATATTGTGTGCCTTGAACACTTCCATCAGGCGTTCATACTCGGCCTGGTTTTCCTCGAAGCTCTTGAGTTTGTAGCGGCAGGAACCGAACGCGCCTGCAGGTGTGTGGCGCAATGCTGCGATGGTGGCCGCGGTTTCCTTGCTCGTGTCGATCAGCTCTTCGCGCAGCGCGCCGATGATGCCGTTGCGGCCCGCATAGACTTTGCCTATCCTGTCCTTGTGCTGCCGGGCGGTCTCGATGACGCCGCAGGCGCTGGCATTGATGACGGAAGTGACACCGCCCGACTGGGCATAGAAGAGATTCGCTTTGGCCATGGTGGAAACCTGCTCGGCAGACCGTTGAAGGGAGCCCGGATGTTACCCGGCCACCCCTGGCAAGGCAACGCAAGCCCCTCCCGCATGCCGGGTTCAACCGGCCACACACACGAGAAAACACTATGCGATTGACGATTGGACTCTCGGGCGCCAGCGGCCTGATCTACGGCATCCGGATGCTGGAAATTCTGAAGAGTCTGCCCGATGTGGAAACCCATCTGGTGGTCTCGCAGAGCGCGAAGATGAACATCGCCATCGAGACGCCCTGGACGCTGGCCGATGTGCTGGCGCTGGCTGACGTGGTGCATCCCATCAATGACATGGCGGCGTCGATTGCCAGCGGGTCGTTCCGCACCGATGGCATGATCGTGGCGCCGTGCTCGATGAAGACGCTCTCGGGCATCGTGCACTCCTATGCCGACAATCTGCTGGTGCGTGCGGCCGATGTGGTGCTCAAGGAGCGCCGCCGGCTCGTGCTCATGCCGCGTGAATCCCCTCTGCATGTGGGGCATTGCGAGCTGCTGCTCAAGGCCTGCCAGCTCGGGGCCATCATCGCGCCGCCGATGCCGGCGCTGTACAACAATCCGCAGACCATCGACGACATCATCAATCACAGCGTGGGGCGTGTGCTCGACCTGTTCGATATCGACACCGGCATCGTCAAGCGCTGGGAAGGTGTGCGCAAGTCAGTCTGAGCGGGCGGCCTGTTGCAGCGTGTCGAGCAGCGCCTGCAGCGCGGGCGTGAATGGGACAGCTGACGCCTCGGCGACCGCGCGCAGATTGATGGTGATGCTCTGCTCCTGCGTCGCTGGCGAACGATTCTCCCGGACTTCCTGTTGCGCGAGCCAGTGCTCGCACAGCGCCTCCATGAGCTGCTGCTGCAACTGTTCGCTCTGCAGTTCCACCGCCTTGATGCGCTCGCGCAGTTGCGTGCACGGCTGTTGCGGCAGCACGTTGAACTGCTCGCTGGCGAGTGCCTGCTTCATCCAGCTGCGGGCATGGCGCAGCGGACGCACCACCTCGCGCGCCCAGGGCTGTGTGAACGCGAGCAGAACGTCGAGCAGCGCAGCGGGAAGGGGCCCGTGATGCCGGCCATACCAGAGGGCGAACAGCAGCAGATTGACGTCGAGGCCATGCTCGTTCTGCAGGCGCAGGCAGGTTGCGCTGACCGCAGGCAGGCGGTAGACGCGGAGCGAGTGATTCCAGAGGGACGCGTGGGACATGGCAGCCTTGCGCTGGCGCGGCGGGCAGGGGCGACAGTCGCGGATGTTACTGGACGCACTATTCTGAGACAATCCGGGCCGGTTTCAGCGCCGCGCGGCCGCCACGCGCGGGAGCGAAGACCCCGACGACAACAGGGAAAACACAGCATGCATATCCACATTCTCGGCATCTGCGGCACCTTCATGGGCAGCCTGGCGGTGCTCGCCAAACAGCTCGGGCATACCGTGAGCGGATCCGATGCCAATGTCTATCCGCCGATGAGCACGCAACTGGAGGCTCAGGGCATCACTCTGCAGCAGGGCTTTTCTGCCAGCCATCTGCAGCCACATCCGGATCTCGTGGTCATCGGCAATGCCATGTCGCGCGGCAATCCCGCGGTGGAATACACGCTGGAGCAGGGGCTGGACTACTGTTCCGGGCCTGAGTGGCTGGCACGCTTCGTGTTGCGCGGCCGCTGGGTCATGGCAGTGGCGGGCACCCATGGCAAGACCACTACCAGTGCCATGCTGGCGTGGATCCTGCGCGAGGCCGGTCTCAAGCCTGGTTATCTCATCGGTGGCGTGGCACGCAATTTCCCGGCCTCTGCCGACCTGGGGGACTCTGCTTTTTTCGTCGTCGAGGCCGATGAATACGACAGCGCATTCTTTGACAAGCGTTCCAAGTTCGTGCACTACTCGCCGCGCACCGCGATCCTCAACAATCTGGAATTCGATCACGGCGACATCTTTCCCGACCTCGCCGCCATACAGCGCCAGTTCCACCATCTTGTGCGCATCATTCCCGGCAGTGGGCTCATTCTTGCGCCGCGCGACGACGCCAATCTGGCCGCCGTGCTGGCCCAGGGCTGCTGGAGTCAGCGCCAGGCGCTGGAGTTGCTCGACAGCGCAGCGAGCGTGCCGACCCATGCGGACGAGTCGATTGCCTGGCATGTGCGACCGCTCGCTGCCGATGGCAGTGCCTTCGAGCTGGGCAAAGTCACTGCCGGCATTGCCGCGCCTCTCTTCACTGTGCGCTGGCAGCTGAGCGGCCTGCACAATGTGCGCAATGCGCTGGCGGCGGTGGCCGCTGCGCATCATGCCGGCGTGGACATTGGCGTGGCCTGTGCAGCGCTGGCGAGTTTCGAGGGGGTGAAGCGGCGTCAGGAATTGCTTGGGGAGATCGGCGGTGTGCGGGTGTTTGACGATTTCGCTCACCACCCCACGGCCATCGACACCACCCTGGGCGGACTGCGCGAGAAGTTCCGCAGTGCCGGTCGCACGGGTCGCCTGATCGCCGTCATCGAACCGCGTTCCAATACCATGAAGATGGGCACGCATCAGTCAGTGCTGGGCCAGGCCTGTCGCCATGCCGATCTCACGTTGTGGTTCGACGCCGGCACGGTGCAGCTGGATCTCGCCTCGGTGGTGGAATCCAGTCCCATGCCGGCACAGGTGGCCACCAGCATCGATGGGTTGCTGCAGATGTTGATCGCGCAGGCGCGTGCCGGGGACGACATCGTGATCATGAGCAATGGTGGCTTCGGCGGCATTCATCAGCGTCTGCTGCAGGCCCTGGCCGAGCGCGGTGCCGAGTGAAATTCCTGCGGAGCTTCTGCCATGACTGAACTTTCGTACAACGTGTTCGATCTGCCCCCCTTTACCGAGGCTACGCAGAGCGGGGTACTGCCCCTGTTTCCGCTCAAGTCGGTGCTGTTTCCCAAGGGTCGCCTGCCACTGCAGATCTTCGAGCAGCGCTATCTGGACATGATTCGCCGCGCGATGCGGGCGGGCACCGGTTTCGGCATCTGTCTGCTGCGTGAGGGCGAGGAAGTGGCCCGCGCCGGCACGCAGCAACAGGTGCACCGTGTGGGCACCTTCGTGCAGATCGTCGACTGGGATCAGCTGCCCAACGGCCTGCTCGGGCTGACGGTGGAGGCGCGTTGCAAGTTCGAGGTGCTGGACTGTCGTGTCGAGAGCGATCAGCTGCTGGTGGGACACGTGGCACGCTGTGCCGCTGACCACGTCGGAGAGCCGCCAGTGCCCGTTAGTCCGGACCACGAGGTGCTTGTCAGTCTGCTGGAACAGCTGGTGAGCCATCCGGTGATCACCCGGCTCGACATGCAGATCAATTACGATGACGCGCGGGAACTGGGCTGGCGGCTGAGCGAGTTGATTCCGCTGCCTTCGGAACAGAAGCAGGCGCTGCTGGAACTGCAGGACCCGCTGCAGCGCCTGCAGGACATCGAGGCGGCGCTGCACCGGCTGATGGACGAGAACGCCTGAGCTGGCCTTGGCCCGGCCGCAGGCTCACAATGCGCAGCCCGCTGAGCGGGCCAGGGGGGAAACAAGATGTTGGAACAATGGCTTGCGACGGCAAACTGGACCAAGGAACAATGGCTCATTGCCAGTATTCTGGCCTTCGTGGTGGTCGCCACACTGGTGATGGTCTGGCGTCTCTATACCCTCTACAAGATGGCCAGCAGCAAGCGCGAGCGGCCGAACCTGCGCGTGGCCCGACGGCTGCGACGCTGACTCAGGACGGAATCAGCAGTCGGTCGAGCACCACGGCGGAAATCGCGATGAACACTACCACGCCAGCCAGCCAGCCCATCAGGGCCAGCACGCGAAAGGGTTTTTCGCCGGGCGGGTACAAGCCAGTCTGTTCGTACTGGCGCTCCTGCGGCGCATTGTCCTGTGAATCACTCATGAAACGTCACCTGTCTTCGATGGCTGTCTGAACATGCAAAAGTCCCGCGCCCTGGCCTTCCTGATGCTGTCATTGCTCTGCTTGTCGGTGGCCCTGCTGCTGCCCGGCGCTCAGGCAATTGTCATCCGGCATGATACCGGATACTCCCGACACGCAGCCAGCGAGGCGCAGTTCCCCGCTGTGTTCTGGCTGGAGCAGCGTTCCCAGCGCAAGGTCTGTGTGGCCACACTGATCGACCCGCGCTGGGCGCTGACCGCTGCGCATTGTGTCGAGGAGACCGGCCTGCAGCGCCATATCGCTTCGCAGGGCGAGTACGTGGTGCAGATCGCCGGCACGCTGCAGGGCATCGATCATGTGCAGATGCACCCCGACTACCAGTTTCGTGACCATCCGCAATTGGCCTCGCGCGAGGTAGACATGGCGCTTCTTCGATTTGCCGAGCCTATTGCCCTGCCACGCCCGGTGCCTCTGTATCGCGGCAGTGACGAGCAGGACCGCGAAGTCACCTTGCTCGGCTGGGGCTATTTCGGCATCGGCACCACGGGCATCACCCAGGACGATGGCCGCTTTCGCCTGGCACACAACATCGTTTCGGTGGCGGCCCAGCGGCTGCGTCTCACCTTCGATGATCCGCGCCTGCCCGGCAGCACGGCCGTAGAACTCGAAGGCCTCCCCGGGCTGGGCGACAGCGGCGGGCCGGCCTTGTTGCAGACTGACGATGGCTGGTCGCTGGCGGGCATCGCGGTGGGGGAAGTGGCCAGTCCGGCGGCCGCCTCGGCTCTCGCAGGCTTGCCGCCAGTGCAAGGCCTGTATGGCGCCGTGGGCATCTACGAACGCGTGTCTGCACACCTTGCCTGGATCGAATCGGTGCTGCTCACCACGGCTGACACCTCCTCCGATTGAGGCTTGCCCTGGCGAGGGGAAAGTTTGCTACCATCGCCGCAGCGAGCCCCAAAGAGTACCAGCAAGGTGCCGGCGTCAGCACAGAAGCAGGCCCGCCCGGACATTCCCGTCATTTCCTATGGAGACCTTACGATGAGCATCGCAGTCGGCGACAAGATTCCCGCTACCACCCTCAAGATCATGGGCGAGAAAGGCCCCACCGATATCAGCACCGACGCCCTATTCGCCGGCAAGAAGGTGGTGCTGTTCGCGGTGCCAGGTGCCTTTACTCCCGGCTGCAGCGTCACCCATCTGCCGGGCTATGTCGTGCTGGCCGACCAGATCAAGGCCAAGGGCGTGGACACCATTGTCTGTGTGTCGGTGAACGATGCCTTCGTCATGGACGCCTGGGGCAAGTCGCAAAATGCCGAGGAAATCCTGATGGTGGGCGATGGCAACGGCAGCTTCACCAAGGCCGTCGGTCTGGAGCTGGATGCCAGCGGCTTCGGCATGGGCACACGCAGCAAGCGCTACGCCATGATCGTCGACAACGGTGTGGTCAGCCATCTGGCGGTGGAGCCTGCAGGCGGCATCGTCGAAAGCGCGGCCGACGCCATACTCGCGAGACTGTAAACCTTCGCAGCTTCAGGAACTTTGCCACGAAGTCGGACTACATCAATTGTCAGGAGGGTGATGTCGTCCCACACCGCCAATCGTGCGCTGCTGCGGCGGCGCATGCACGCGTCTCTCATCGCAGCGTCTGCGGGGACAACTGGCACAAATGCCCGCCTCGATTGTGTCAAGGCGGGCATCCTTGTGACCGAGCATCCGTGGTCAGACACGGGCCCGCAAACGGCTTAGTTGAAGCGCCAGTTCACGGACACGAAGGCACGCAGCGGCTCGCCTGTGAAGTAGCGATCACGCCCGAAGGCGAAGTCGGCACGCTCGGCATACATCTCGTCCGTCAGGTTGAGGATGTTGGCCGCGAAGGTCAGATCGGAAGTGGCCTGCCAGCGCGCACGCAGATTCAGCAGGTCGTGCCCGTCGTAGCGATTCAGGTTTTCGGGGTTGCTGTAATAGGCCCCGGAATTCACCCATTCCAATTCGGCAAACACGGTCGGCGTGGCCTGCCACTGCAGCTGCACGCTGCCGAAGCGGCGAGGTGCCGTGTCTACATCGTTGCCATTGATATTCACACCGCCGGAAAACTCATCGTTCTCGTACGTGTGACGGGCAAAGTTGTAGGCGCCGGACAGACGCAGCGTCTCGGTCAGCGCGTAGGCACCGCTGAGTTCCAGACCACGGTGTTTGGTGTGGCTGTTGTTCAGGTTGATGCGGGCGCTGTCGGTGATGATCTCGTTGTCCTTGTCCATGTAGTAGGCGGTGACCTGGTATTCCCAGGCATTCGCCGCGCCTTCCAGGCCCAGCTCGATGCTGTCGATTTCCACAGAATCCAGATCGGCCACGCTCTGTGTGTTCTGCAGGCGATACAGCTCCGTCGCCTGAGGGGCCCGGTAGCCCTTGTTCACGCGCAGCGCAGCGTTGTGGGTGTCATTGATCTGGTAGCGGATGCCCAGCTTGGGCGCCCAGTTCGCGAAGGTGTCGCTGCGATCGGCAGGACGGTTGTAGCGGCAGCCGCCGAAACCACAGGCGACCCCGTTGTCCCTGGTTCGCCCCGTGAGCATCCTGTTGTCGTAGTCGTATTCCATGCGCTCATAGCGCAGGCCGAGAGAGATGTCGAAGCCATTGTCCCAGTAGTGCTCCATGTGCACGAAAGGTGCCAGCTGAGTGGCATCCACATCGTAGTCATAATGCTTGCCCACTGGAGTCTGTGCCACCAGCGCTGCTGCGCCCACGGTGGGAAAACGCTGCTGCTGCAGCAGGCTGCCCTCGGTGGCTTCGACGTCCATGCCGAAGGAGATCATGGTGTCTTCGCTCAGGTCTTTGTAGCTGCCGAACTGCAGACCGACGCTGCTGTGCTGGTTGTCCTCGGTGGGCAGACCGGGCAGGAAGTGCTGGATGAAGTTCAGATCGGCCTTGCGGTAGTAAGGCGTAGCCACGATTTCCCAGCCGTTGTCGAACTCCTTGCTGACGCTGGTCCACACCCGCATGCTCTGGCTGTCGCGGTAGGCTTCAGGATTGGGGTTGGTGTCCCACAATGCCTTGTTCTTGTAATTGTCCTTGCCTTCCACATAGCCAGCCGTTTCCTGGTTCAGGTTGGTGACAGTGAAGCCGCCGTCCAGGGCATAGCCGCCGGCTGTGGTGTACTGGTAGCGCCAGGACAGCTTCTGCTGGTCGTAGCCACTGTCATCGCGGAAGCCTTCCTCGCGTGTGCCGTTGGCGAGGATCATGTGCTTGAAGTTGCCGTAGTCGTGACCGAGTGTGAAGTTCGCGCGCTTGGTGCCGCGCGGACCGGCCTCGAGGGTGACATCGCCCCCATCACGGGGGTTGGGCAATACCACGTTGATCATGCCGTGCACGGCGTTCGAGCCGTAATAGGCAGTCGCTGGTCCACGAATGACTTCGATGCGTTCGGCGTTCTCGCTGTTGGCATCGAACAGTTCGTTCACATTGCAGAAACCCGCGGCGCGCAGGGGAATGCCTTGCTCGGCCAGCAGGAAGGCGCCACAGGCCCCGGCTCCCGTCAATACGGGAGAGCGGATGGAGGTCAGGCTCTCCTGGCCGTTGTTGCGGTTGATGTTCACGCCGGCCAGACGGTTGGCGGCCTCTTGAATGTGCTGATGGGAAATCAGCCGCAGTTCTTCCGCTGACATGACGGCCACACTGGCGTTCACGGTGGCCAGTGACTCGGGACGGCGCGTGGAGGAAGTCACCATGATCTCTTCAATGTCCGCGGCGGAGCCGCCAGACTGGGCCAGAGCGCCCTGGCCGCTGAACGCGGCGAGACCGACAGCACAAGACAAGGCAAGAAGTCGCGGTGCAACGCCATGCCATGCGGAAGTAGTGGGCTTGTTGAGTACTCTCTGCTTGTTCACGTTGATGTGACTCCCTTGTGGTTGGGTTTCTTGAAAGCCCGGGGACTATAGCACAGAAGATTTTGCGTGCCCTCCCGGATGGATGTGACACTTGGTGCCAGAGGTCACGTCTTTCAAGGGGGCGTGGGCCTCTGCAGGGCAAGCGACAGACTTTCCCCCGCTGCCTCTTTGCTGAATAATGCCCCCCGTAAAATTCATTCAATCACCCGTCAGGACCCCGACATGACAGCAGCCATCGGCAAGCATTCCGTAGTAGAAATCCATTACACCCTCAAGAACGCGGAAGGCGAAGTGCTCGACACCTCTGCGGACGGCGAACCGCTCATGTATCTGCATGGCACTCACGGCCTGATTCAGGGGCTGGAGAACGAATTGCTCGGCAAGAAAGTAGGCGACGCTTTCAAGGCCGTCATTCCCCCGGGGCTGGCCTATGGCGAAGTGGACCCTGATCTGATTCACAGCATCGACAAATCCATGTTCCGCGGCGTCGATCACATCGAGCCGGGCATGGTGTTCACCGCCCAGGGCGAACACGGCCACCAGCACATCACCGTGAAGGCGGTGGACGGCGACAAGGTGACCATCGACGGCAATCACGAAATGGCGGGGCAGACCCTGTATTTCGATGTCGAAGTCGTCAGCATCCGCGACGCCACCGAAGAGGAGATCGACCACGGGCACGTGCATGCCCACGGCGACCATCACCACCACTGAGCATTACGCACGGTCGCCGAGCAGGGCCTTGGTTTCGAGGTATTCCTCGAAACCTGCCACGCCCCACTCGCGGCCATTGCCCGATTGCCGGTAGCCGCCGAACGGCGCATTGAAATCCATGCCCGCCCCGTTGATGTGAACCATGCCGGTACGCAGTCGACGGGCCACGCGGCGGGCATGTTCGAACTCTCCCCAGACCTGTCCCGACAGCCCGTAGTCGCTGTCGTTGGCCAGGGCCACGGCTTCGTCCTCATCCCGATAGCTCAGAATGCAGAGCACCGGCCCGAAGATCTCCTCGCGGGCAATGCGCATCTGATTGTGCACATTCGCGAAGATCGTCGGGCGCACATAGCTGCCCGCTTCCAGCCCTGCCGGCTTGCCCAGGCCGCCACAGACGAGGGTCGCGCCTTCGTCGATACCCGTCTGAATCAGTGCCTGTACTCGCTCGTATTGCGCCGCGCTCACCAGCGGCCCGAGCCGTGTGCTCTCCAGCGCCGGGTCACCCGGCAGCACGCGGGCGGCGGCCTGCTGTGCAAGCGGGATGACCTCGGCCAGGCGCGTCCGGGGCACCAGCATGCGGGTGGGGGCATTGCAGGACTGTCCGGCATTGCTGAAGCAGGCGTGCACGCCAACGGTGACGGCGCGGCCGAAGTCGGCGTCGTCCAGCAGCAGATTGGGCGACTTGCCGCCCAGCTCCAGGGTGACGCGCTTGATGGTGTCGGCCGCCGCATGGGCCACCGCGCGCCCGGCCCGGGTGGACCCGGTGAAGGACACCATGTCGACCAGAGGATGGGCGGCCAGCGCGGCGCCGACCGTGGGGCCGTCGCCGTGCACGAGATTGAAGACCCCGGCGGGCAGAGCGGCCTCGGCCACGATCTGCGCCAGCAGGTCTGCGCTCACTGGCGCCAGTTCGCTGGGCTTGAGCACCAGGGTGCAGCCTGCGGCCAGCGCCGGCGCGAGCTTGCAGGCGATCTGATGCAGCGGCCAGTTCCACGGCGTGATGAGGGCGCACACGCCGATGGCCTCGCGCTGGATGCCCGTGATGCCGCGCCAGGTTTCGAAGGAGTAGTCCTGCAGAATGCGTCGTGCCGTGACGAAGTGCGCCAGAGCGCTGCCGACATGGGCGCTGCGCGCAAAGGCAATCGGCGCGCCCATTTCCAGTGTGACGGCCTGCGCCAGGTCCTGGGCACGTGCGTGCATGCCGGCGATGAGGCGGTCAAGAAACTCCAGCCGCTCGGCGACACTCGTTTGCGCATACGCGGGGAAGGCAGCGTGCGCGGCCTGCACGGCCTCGTCGGCGTCGGCTGCCTTGCCCAGCGCGACGCTTGCGCAGGGGCTGCCGCTGGCAGGTGAGAGGTGCCGATGCTGCGGCCGTGCTGGCATCGCGCGCCATTCACCGTTGATGAAGAAACGTGTGCAGTCGATGCTCATGGAGAGTTTCTCCGTCGTCGGTTCGGCCGGAGTATACCTGCATTTTCTCCGGCCTTCGGGTATGTTGTTGGGTGTCATTCGCAGCACGGAATCTGACAATGCTGAAAATCACCCGTACCCTTGGCCGTGCGCTCGCGGGCTATCTGAGCAAGCCGCGCCCTGACTACCAGCAGCATGACACCACGCCGATCGATCGCATCCTGCAGGTGATCCAGCCCGGTGACATTCTGCTGGTGGACGGCAACAGCCGCATCAGCACGGCCATCAAATACCTCACACAGTCCACATGGTCACACGCCTGTCTGTATGTGGGCGCTGTCGACAAGTCGGCCGACATGCCCGCGCTGGTCGAAGCCGATCTGACGGAAGGGGTGACACTAGTCCCGCTCAACAAGTATGAAAAATACAATGTGCGGATCTGTCGTCCGGTGGGGCTGACAGAGAGTGAGACGAGGCGGCTGCTGCGCTTCGTGGAAGAGCGACTGGGCTATCGCTACGACCTGAAGAACATCATCGATCTGATGCGTTACCTGATTCAGAACCCGGCAGTGCCGACACGTTACCGCCGGCAGCTGCTGAGCCTGGGGAGTGGGGAGCCGACCCGGGCGATCTGCTCCACGCTCATCGCCCAGGCCTTTCAATCCATCGATTACCCGATTCTGCCGAAGCTGAACCGGGCGCTTGATTCGCAGGAGCGGCACTTCGAACACCGCCATCACACGCACTACGTGCCCCGCGACTTCGATCTGTCACCCTACTTCCGCGTGGTCAAGCCGACGCTGGAACTGGACTTCGATTTCCATCGCCTGAGCTGGAAGCACAAGCTCAGCGCTGATACCACGGTTGCTTGATCAGCAGGGCCGGGTCAACGCCCGGCCTGGGCACCATCTTCTGCGTGCGGCCGAACTGGTTGTCGCCGCCGTACAGATTCATCTCGGAATCCACCGTGAAGGCATGCACTTCCAGGAAACCTGTCGGGCCTTCGCGCTCGACGATCCAGGAATACTGGCGCTCACCGTTGAAATCCAGCTTCACGAAGCGCAGTGGATTCAGGTCGGTAATCCACAGTGAATCCTCGTTCACGATCATGTCCAGCGGCAGGCTGAAACCGTCCCAGGTGTCCACATGCTCGATCACGGCCGGGTCATCGGTCAGGCGGTAGGTGTTGATGCGACCGCCGGAGCGGTCCAGGGCATAGATCATGTTGTTCGGGCCGGCCGCGACCGAGTGCACGCCGTTGAACTGACCGGGCTCGGTGCCGAAGCCGCCGAACTCGCCGATGTATTTCGCGTCCTTGTCCAGGATCACGACGCGGTGGTTGTCCAGACCGTCGGCTACCAGCACGCGCCCGTCGGGCAGGAAAGCCACGTCCTGCGGGCGCCCGAAGTGGGTCTCGTCCCAGCCCGGCACGCCTTTCTCGCCCAGAGTCATGAGCAGCTCGCTGCCGTCATTGCTGAACACGTAGATGGTGTGGAAGGTTTCGTTGATCACCCAGACGCGCTTCTCCGGGTCATAGGGGCTGATGCGCAGGCGGTGCGGGCCGGGGCCGTCGGAGTCGGCACACAGCACGTCCCACTGCGTCCAGTTCTCGATGAGATTGCCGTCGCCGTCCAGCGCATACAGGCAGTTGCGCCAGGTGCGCAGCTCGGTGGCCTGCAGCACATTGATGCCGATGGAGCCCGCATAGCCGGCATACTCGGGGGGCACGGGCTGGGGCAGGCGGGCCTCGCCACGCATGGCAATCAGGATGCGGTCGGGCGATTCAGCGAAGACGCCGGAATTGCCGCCGAAGGCAAAGCCAGGTTCCTGAAAGGGTTTGTGCCAGGCCGGGATGATGTCATACGGGCTGGGGCCGACGGGGCCGAGGATGACTTCGTTCTGAGCGATGGCTGGAGAAAAAGACAGTGCAGCTGCACCGGCGAGCAGCGTTGTGGCAAACAGCGAGCGGAAAGTCGTATTCATTCTTGTTGTTCTCACTTGGTCGATGGCGGAGCGTCGGCGCCAGTATACCTGTCAGTCAACGACCTGCCAGCAAAAGTTCGTCGCGATAACCGTGCGCCTGTTCCGTCCAGCGCAGGATCTGCAGCTCGCCGTTGTGGCCCTCCACCATGGCGGTGCAGCTTTCCACCCAGTCGCCTGTGTTGCAGTAGAGCGTGTCGCCGAAGCGGGCGATTTCGGCCTTGTGAATATGGCCGCACACCACGCCGTTCACCTTCTGCGCCCGCGCCGAGTTCACCACGGCTTCTTCGAAGCGCCCGATGTAGCTCGTGACGTTCTTGACCTTGTGCTTGAGATGAGCGGCGATGGACCAGTAGGGCAGGCCCAGCAGCGAGCGCAGGAAATTGATCAGTCGGTTGAGGCGCAGCAGGTGTCCGTAGAGGGTGCTGCCTACCTTCGACAGCCAGGGGCTGCACTGCACGATGGCATCGAACTGGTCGCCGTGCAGCACCAGCAGCCGACGGCCATCGGCCGTTTCGTGTACGGCGGTGTCACGGATTTCGATGTTGTCGAAGCGGTGGCCACAGTAGTGGCGGGCGCTCTCGTCGTGATTGCCGGGGGTGTAGACCACTCGAGTGCCGGCTGCGGCCTTGCGCAGGATGGCATTGACGACCTTCTGGTGCGAGGCCGGCCAGTAGGACTTCTTCTTCATTTCCCAGCCGTCGAAAATGTCGCCCACCAGGTACAGGGTGTCGGAGTCCGTGGCATTGAGAAAGTCGAGGAGGAAGTCGGCCTGGCAGCCTTTGAAACCCAGATGGATGTCGGACAGAAAGATGGAGCGGTAGCGCAGGGGGTGATGCGGCGGGCGAGTCTTTGCAGCAACGTTCATTCCAGTCACCTCTATGGCTCGTTTGCGCAGCAGTCTGCCGGGTGTGGATGACGCGAATGTGAAGGCAGTGTGGCAGTTTGGTGACGTCAGCGCGGCCACGTGGTCCAGGGCGTCCGCATCAAGGCCTGATTGGAATAGCGCAGGTCCGCGCTGACCTCCTCGGCAGCCCAGTCGGGCCGCGCGAACTGCGCGTCCTCACTGGCAAGTTCCAGTTCCGCGAGCAGCAGGCCGGCGTTGGCTCCGGCGAACACGTCCAGCTCCCAGCGCTGACCGGCGTGCAGAATCTCGTGACGGGTCTTGTCGATGACGCCGCCCTGGCACAGTTCTGCCAGCATCGCCTCGGCATCGGCCATGGGGATCTCGTACTCGAATTCGCTGCGGCGAATCCCCGTGGTAGGGCCCTTCAGTGTGAGCCAGGCGCGCTTGCCGCGCAGGCGCACCCGCACGCTGACGCGATTGAGGGTCGGGACATAGCCCTGCACGATGCGCTCGCCGGGCGGCAGTGGGGGCAGGCGCTCGGCATGCACCAGGAACTTGCGCTCGATCTCGATGCCCACGGCGCCTCAGTCTCCCAGCAGACGCTGCAATTGGCGGTGCAACAGGGCGTTCTCCTGCTGCAACCGTTCGCGCTCGTGCAGCAGGTCGAGCACAAGGGCGACGGCTTCCCAGTCCAGGTGCAGATCACGCTGCAGGCGCTGGGCGCGCCGCGCCGTGCTGAGCATGTGCAGGTCGAACTCCCAGGTGTCCGGAGAACCGCCGGCAGGCGCGACGATGCCCAGGGCGACGATCTCGATGATCTGGTCCGCGGGGATGCCCAGCGCATGGCAGGTATCGTGCAGGTACAGGCTGGCGGAATTCTCTGTCTGCATCTCAGACCTCCCAGTGCTTGCGTGGATTGAACCCGGCGGTGTCGGCCAGTGACTGCCACAGGCGTTTCGCCTCGGCCGTGCCGCCGGCGGGCATCTCGATGCGCAGGATGGCGTAGAGATCCCCGGCCCCGGTGCGCGTGCGCAGACCCTTGCCCTTGATGCGCAGGCGCTGGCCATTCTGGCTGCCCGGCGCGATGGTCAGCGTGATTTTTCCTGTCAGTGTGGGCAGCGTGATGCGTGCCCCCAGCGCAGCTTCCCAGGGAGCCACCGGCACCGTGAGGCTCAGATCGTGGCCCGTGACATCGAACAGCGGGTGCGGCACCAGGCGAATGTGCAGGTAGAGATCGCCCGGCTGGCCATTGCCGAAGCCGGGACCGCCCTGACCCTTGAGCCGGATGCGATCGCCGTCCGCCACGCCGGGCGGCAGCCTCACGCCCAAGGTCTTGCGGATGTCCGGCAGGCGCCCTTGCTCGCCGTAATGCGGCATGCTGTATTGCAGCGGCCGCGGCTCATCGGACAAGGTGTCCTCAAGGAACAGGGGCATCTCCACCTCAATGTCGCGGCCACGGCTGGAGGTGAAGTCCTCGCTGCTCTGGAAACCATGGCTCGTACCCCCACGGCGGCCGGCGCCGAAGATGCTTTCGAAGAAGTCCGAAAAATCGCTGTGTCCTGCCGTGCCACTGCCCTGCCAGCCGGGCGGGGGTTCGAAGCGCTGACCGGCGCTGCCGTACTGCCGCAACTGGTCGTACTCGGCGCGCTTTTTCTCGTCCGACAGCACCTCGTAGGCTTCGGCCACATCCTTGAACTGATTCTCGGCTTCCTTCTCGGTGCTGACGTCGGGGTGATACTTGCGGGCCAGACGGCGGTAGGCCGTCTTGATGGTCTTGAGGTCGGCATCGGGGGCAACGCCGAGAAAGCTGTAGTAGTCCTTGAAATCCATGCGATCACCCTGAATTTTCCCGGCACGAACAGCGGCAGCGTGGTGCCGATCGTGCCGTGTGGCAAACGCCCGGTGCCTTGATCTGCCGCAAATGACCACACGTCGTCCTGCCGGCTTGCGCCGTTCCCGCGTTGGTGGTCTGATGCCTGCGACGCCGTGCTCGCGGATAGAGGTCGGCAGCCGGAGTGTGCAGTGGACTGGCAGTGGCGTCAAATGCGCAGGGTCGGGCAGCGTGAACCCGCTGCCGGGGCTGACGTTGAGTGGCTCACACAAGTCGATGAAGCGTGGTGAAGGTGTATGTGCAGAGTGATGGCCGTGCTGATGTTGTGCCTGCTGGGCAATGCCGCCTGGGCCCAGGCGGGAGATGCTGACCCGGTTGCCGACGCGCAGCGTGCCCGCGAGCTCAGTGCCGCACTGCAGCGCTTCGAGGAGTCACTGGTGGCGCTGGAGAGCGAGCGCGGCCCCTACGACATGGGCCTGATTGAAGTGCTGAACGACTACGCCGCCCTGCACGTGGAACTGGGGCAGCACGAGCAGGCCGCGCAATTGCAGGAACGCGCCCTCGCCATCACCCGCATCAGTCACGGGCTTTACAGTGCGCAGCAGGTCGACATCCTGCAGGCGCTGATTGACACGCACACGGCCGCCGGTGACTGGGAGCTGGCCGATGATCGCGCCCATCTCGCCTTTTCCCTGCAGAAGCGGCTGCACCCCGCCAATTCCCCGGAATACATCAACGCATTGCTGGCCTATGGCCGCTTCAAGCAGCAGGTGTTTGGCGGCAACCGTCTCAGCCGCGCCGCGCTGGCCAGCATCCGCGACATCGAGGCTCTGCAGGGGCTTTACACGCAAGCGCTGGCCACGCCGACCCCTCGCGACACTGCAGCCCAGGCTGCGGATCCGCTGGCCCCCGCCGCGCCGCTGCCCCGCCCGCTCGATGCGGCCGAGCGCTTCGCCTTGCTGCACGCTCGCGCCGTGACCGAATTCCAGCTGGCCCAGTTCGCCATGCACGACGTGCCGCTGGGGCTCAATCGCCCGGTCGAGCGCTATATCAGCGATTTTGTCTGCCGGGATGTCGTGGGTCCGACAGGACAGGTGGTACAGCAGTGCGGCACGGTGCGGCGCGAGAACCCGGCGTGGCGCGAGTGGGAGATGCAGCGGCAGACGCACGGGGATCGCATTCGCGCCGCCGTGATCGCGCTGGATGACTCCGTGCGTCAGGCGCAGGAGGTGCTGGAAGCCTCTCCGGAGCTCAGCGCGGGGGATCAGGCCAGTGCGCCCGGCCGCCTGCAGGAACTGCTCGCCATGCAGCAGCGCACCCAGCGTGACTTCCGACGCAGTCGCCTGGACTGGTGATCGCGCGTGGACTCCTCGACGGCGCACTGCCTATAATCGCCGCCCCTGTCTCCTCGCATTCGAGCACCCATCCTGGACGCATTCCTTGTTTCCACGGGCGTTGTCGCCCTTGCCGAGATCGGCGACAAGACCCAGTTGCTGGCCTTCATCCTGGCCTCGCGCTTTCGCCGGCCCGTGCCCATCATCCTCGGCATCCTGCTGGCGACGCTGCTCAATCACGGCGCTGCCGGCGCCCTGGGCGCCTGGATCACCCAGCTGTTGGACCCGCAGACCCTGCGCTGGCTCCTGGGCCTGTCGTTCCTGGCCATGGCGGGCTGGACCCTGATTCCCGACAAGTTCGACGAGGACGACGCGACACTGGCCCGGGCCGGTGTCTTCATGGCCACCTTCATTGCCTTCTTCCTGGCCGAGATGGGCGACAAGACTCAGGTGGCCACCGTGGCCCTGGCCGCCAGCTACGCCGCCCTGCTGCCCGTGGTGCTGGGCACGACACTGGGCATGATGATCGCCAACGTGCCCGCCGTGCTGCTGGGCCACCGCATCGCCGATCGCATTCCCGTGCGAGCCGTGCACGCCGTGGCGGCGCTGATCTTTGCCGCACTCGGCGTGGCCGTGCTGCTGGGCGCCGGCTCAATCTGAGGCGCAGTCCGCTGCCGGCAAATCTGCCACAATCCGGGTAGTCTGCGGCAATGCGCGGATGTGTCTGCCCCACGCTTGCCGCTGCCAAAGTCGCTGTGACAGAATGCCGTGGAAACGCGCCACTGCCTGTACCTGCCGCCATCACGCTATCCGGGGTTGTCCATGCCAAAGAAGAGTCTGACCATCATCGCCGCAATCGCCGTCATCGGCCTGCTGTTTCTGGTCTATCTGGCGGCCACCTTCGAGAGCCCCGAGGGCACGCGCACTGTCGAGATTGTGCCT
>JBEDFR010000104.1:0-2885 GCA_041175045.1 Pseudomonadota bacterium
GGGGTGAAGTAATCGGGGGCGGCGGAGGTGGTGTAGATCTTGATGATGGAACTCTCGACGGCGCGGATCTCGTCGCTGATCTGGGCCCGGGCGGCGAGCGGGGCAACACCGAGCAGGGCAAGCAGCAGGACGGGCAGCAGACGGCGGGCAGCGATCATGGGACTTCCTTGCGCGACAGATGAATTGCCCGCCTTTATGTCACAAGCGCGAAGGCCAAGGCAAGGCGGCACAGCAGCCGGCCTGCCGCCGCCGGCATCGCCTCAGGCGTCGCCGACACTCTGACTCTCGCGGATCAGCGTGCTCAGCTGCGCGCGGTTCTTCACGTGGGTCTTCTGATACAGCCGCGAGGAATGGTCCTTCACCGTCTGCAGGGAGATGAACAACTCGCTGGCGATCTCCTGATTGGTCTTGCCGGCATAGATGCCGCGCAGGATGTCGGCCTCGCGGCGGCTGATGCCGTACTTGAGCAGGAAGGCATCCAGCGTCAGTCGCGGCTGCATCAGCGCCTGGGGCGCCTGATAGGTGTAGACCACCACCAGGGCCGTGTTGGCGAAGAAGAAGACGGGCAGGAACAGCGCGTCGAATGACGCCAGTGTGCGCAGCGGACTGAGCGCCGGCAGATGAATCAGGCCGGCCAGCGCCACCAGGGCGCATAGCCAGGGCAGGCCCCGGGGCGTGACGACAGGCGTCGACGCGCGCTGCCGCCCCTGCAGCAGCACCAGCGCCTGCAGGCCGGCCACGGCGACGGCGACGCTCGCACCGAGTCGATGCAACAGATCGGCACCGGTCCAGCCCAGCATCTGCAGCAGCAACAGCATCACGCTACTGCAGGCTGCCACGAGCCCGAACAGCGGACCCGCAGGGCGTGCGTGCACCCGCGCCGTCCAC
The DNA here is from genome assembly GCA_041175045.1 of Pseudomonadota bacterium. Lineage (GTDB taxonomy): Bacteria > Pseudomonadota > Gammaproteobacteria > Pseudomonadales > Pseudohongiellaceae > UBA5078. The sequence goes on from JBEDFR010000104.1 coordinate 889, forward strand.
AGCAGCAGCATCACCAGGGCCCCCAGGTAGAACGGTGCCCCCATCTGGGCCAGCAGGCCGGCGACGCGCTCCACATTGTCGATGTCCATGAAGCCCGCGAGGGCGATGCCGCTCCACAGGCCGTAATAGCCATACACATACAGCAGAATCAGAAAGTACTGCAGCAGATGGAAGTGCGGGCTGCGGCGTGTCTGCCGGAAGCGGAACACCACCAGCAGGCCGCCGGCGGTGAGCGACAGACACAGCACGAAGCCGAGCAGCAGCAGGGCCGACTGTACGGGCAGCGAGGAAAGACTGGCGAGGTCGAGGGTCATCATGCGCGGCGAGGGAGCATCCGGGGCCCGGGTGAACGATGGCGCGACTATAGCACCCGACTCTCGTATGCCAGCCCTACCAAAGTAGGAATCTGCAAATCACGACTTTGGTAGGTTTGCAGACGGGCGGGGAATGCCGAAGATGTGCAGCACGGGTGATCCCCACTCGACACCAGCCACTCTCAGGAGGCCCCATGAGCGACACACTGCAAGAACCGACGATCCCGGACGACCCGGCTCCCTCCCCTGCCACCACTCTGCCGCCCGGCGTGGCCATGGCCCTGCGCCAGGGCTGGCAGGCCATGAAGAGCCACTTCCTGCTGTATTTCCTGGCCGTGCTGGTGCTGGCGGCGTTTCTCATCCCCTTCAACATCTACGATGAGGGCGAGCGTGGCCGCGACTCCGGGCTGCTTGCCCTGATCGAGACGGCCTACATGCTGCTGCTCTACCCGGTGATCCAGTACGGCGCCGACCTGCTGTTCCTGCGCGGCGTGCGCGGCGACGAGGTCAAGGTCAACAGCCTGTTCGATGGCTTTCGCAACTACGTGAACGTCGTGCTGGCAGCGCTGCTGGTGCTGGGACTGGTGGGCATCGGCCTGGTGGTGTTCCTCATCCCCGGCCTTTATGTGGCCTGCCGGCTGGTGTTCGTGGGCTATCTGGTGATGGACGAGGGTCTCGACCCGATCGCCGCCGTCGAGGCGAGCTGGCGCCTCACCCGCGGCCATGCGCTGAAGATTTTCCTGCTGGGACTGGTGTCGATCTTCGTGTTCTTCGGCGGCTTGATGCTCCTGCTGGTCGGCGCTTTCCCCGCCACCATGTGGATCAAGGCGTCGTTTGCCTCGCTCTACCTGGCGATCACGAATCAGACTGGCGGCGTGCCTCCAGCTGCGCCATCGCCGCCATCACCCCTGCACGATTCTGTGCCGGCTGGTTCTGACTAAGCTTCCATTTGCCCTGCAGCCGGGTGATGGGAATCTCGATGCCCACGATGGCCTTCAGCAGCGTCTCGATGTACTCGGCGGGTGCCTCGTCCATGGACCAGGGCGTGGGCTCGCCCGCCTCATGGTCGGCGGTGAGCGCGGCGAGCTGCGTGCGCAGCCAGTCGCGATCCTCTATCAGCCGCAAGGGGCCGTGCGCATGCACCACCAGGTAGTTCCAGGTGGGGACGGCCCGACCCGTCTGCGCCTTGCCGGGGTACCAACCGGGACTGACATAGGCCGAGGGGCCCTGGAAGATCACCAGCACGTCGTCCTTTGGCGGCGTCTGTAGCAGCGGATTGGCACGGGCGACATGGCCACGCAGGACGTCGTGCCCTTCCGCCGACTGCAGCAACTGCAGGGGGATGTGATTGGCGTCCAGCCCTCGGGCAGACCGCGTGACGAGGGCCGCGAGAGGATGGTCGCGCATCAGCGCGTGCATGGCGGCAAGATCGGGAGCGTCGAAGTGGTGTGGCGTGTACATGCTCAGGTGCTCCTGTCTTGCGCCGCTGGCGCGCCCGGCGGATGCTCCAGCCACCACTCGGAAATGGCGTAGCGGTGGCGGGTCTCGTCGCCATCGGCCTTGAACAGGGCGCGACTGCGGCCCATGGGCCACTCGCGCCCCTCTCCCGGTTGCAGAATCACCGGTGCGCGAGGCGCTCTGGCGGGCGCCGTGCCGGTGTGATCGGCCACCAGATCCAGAGCG
>JBEDFR010000105.1:0-3630 GCA_041175045.1 Pseudomonadota bacterium
CCCATCGGCCAGCTGAGCGAGCCCTTCCGCACCAGCTTCGGCTGGCATGTGGCCGAGGTCATGGAGCGTCGCGTGCAGGACATGAGCCGCGAGTTCAGCCGACAGCAGGCCGAGAATGCTCTGCGCAACCGCAAGTTCGAGGTCGAGCTGCAGAACTGGCTGGTGGAAATCCGCGAAAAGGCCTACGTCAAGATCAGCCCTCCATGAGTGGCACGCACCACGTGATTCAACGCATCGTCATCACCGCCGGCGAGCCTGCCGGCATCGGCCCGGATCTGTGCATCCAGCTGGCACAGCAGGCAGACACCACCCTGGAGCGCGTGGTGATTGCCGATCCGCAACTGCTGCAGGAACGCGCCCGTCTGCTCGACCTGCCGCTGCAACTGCTGCCCTACACCCCCGAACTGCCCGCTGCGGCCTCGGCCGCCGGCACCCTGCGCGTGCTTGCGGTGAGCCTGCGCGCCCCGGTGCAGGCCGGCGTGCTGAACCCGGCCAATTCGCCCTATGTGCTCGACACCCTGCGCTGCGCGGTGCAGGCCTGCCGGTCCGGTCAGGCGGCGGCCATGGTGACGGCACCTGTGCACAAGGGCGTGATCAACGAGGCCGGCATCCCTTTCACTGGCCACACGGAATTCCTGGCGCAGGAATGCGGCGTGGATCTCACGGTAATGATGCTGGCCACCGAGGGCCTGCGCGTGGCGCTGGTGACCACCCATCTGCCGCTCTCCCAGGTAGCGGCCGCCATCACGGCGCCGTTGCTGGAACGCATCCTGCGCATCCTCGATGCCGACCTGCGCGCCCGCTTCGGCATCGCCCGCCCGGCGATCCTCGTCTGCGGTCTGAATCCGCACGCTGGCGAAGGCGGCCACCTGGGTACCGAGGAGCGCGACATCATCGAGCCCGTGCTGGAAGCGCTGCGCGCCGAAGGCATGCACCTGCTGGGGCCGCTGCCCGCCGACACACTCTTCACTGCCAAGTACCTGGCCCATGCCGATGCCGTGCTGTCGATGTATCACGACCAGGGTCTGCCGGTGCTCAAGTACAAGGGCTTCGGCAATGCCAGCAACATCACCCTGGGACTGCCGATCATCCGCACCTCGGTGGATCACGGCACGGCCCTGGAGCTGGCGGGCACCGGCAAGGCGCAGATCGGCTCGCTGGTGGAGGCGATCGCGGTGGCCCGGCTGATGGCCGGGTTCGCTGGCAGGCAGGCTCCCACGGGGGGACGCCATGACTGACAGGCCACGCGCCGGCGGCCCGCGCGGCCCCGATCTGCAGAAGGACGGCTTCCACCACCAGGCCCGCAAGCGCTTCGGCCAGAATTTCCTGCACGACCAGAACATCATCGGGCGCATCATTCGGGCCATCGCGCCCCAGCCCCGCGATCATCTGGTGGAGATCGGCCCGGGACAAGGTGCCCTTACGCGGCATCTGCTGCAACAGTGCGGGCATCTCGACGCGGTGGAGCTGGACCGCGACCTGGCGGGCTACCTGCAGAGCACCCTGGGCGCCGACCCGCGCTTCGCCCTGCATGAAGGCGACGTGCTGAAATTCGACCTGCGCTCCCTGCTGCCCCAGAACGGCACCGCACGCCCCCACTGCCTGCGCGTGGTGGGCAATCTGCCCTACAACATCTCCACGCCCTGCATGTTCCATCTGCTGCAGTTCGAGCAGTGGATCGCCGACATGCACTTCATGCTGCAGCTGGAAGTCGTGCAGCGTCTGGCGGCGGTGCCGGGCGACGAGCACTACGGTCGCCTCAGCCTGATGATGCAGTACCACTGCACGGTGGAGCACCTGTTCGATGTCCCGGGCACTGCCTTCGTGCCACAACCCAAGGTATGCTCTGCCATCGTCAGGCTGGTGCCACACGCGCGCAAGCCCGTGCAGGTGCTCGATGTCGGGTGTCTGCAGGACGTGGTGCGCATCGCCTTCACCCAGCGGCGCAAGACCTTGAAGAACAGCCTGCGGACCCTGATATCGGAGGCAGCGTTGAGCGCGCTGCCCATCGACATCAGCCTGCGACCGGAGAACCTGAGCCTGGCCGATTACGCGCTGATCGCCGACTGCATCACCCGCAGCCGGCAGCAGTCGCCGCACAACGCCGACTCAGCGAGAGCACGACAGGAGGAGTCCCGCGTTGAAAACTGAACGTCGCCCCGAAGGCATCGATATTTCCGTGAGCACGCAGTACCTGCAGGAGCAGTCCGACCCGGAAAACAAGCGCTTCGTGTTCGCCTACACCATCGGCATCGCCAACAAGCGCGAGCAACCGGTGAAACTGATCTCGCGTCACTGGATCATCACCGATGACAATGACAAGGTCGAGGAAGTGCGCGGCTCGGGTGTGGTCGGGCAGCAGCCGTTGATCGGCCCGGGTCAGGTGTTCCGCTACACCAGCGGGGCGGTGCTGACCACCGAGTTCGGCACCATGCAGGGCAGTTACGAGATGTTGAGCGCGGATGGCGAAACCTTTGCGGCGCCCATTCCGGCGTTCCTTCTTTCCAGACCATTGACGGTGCACTAGACACCGGGAACCAGCAGGGCTTCATGTCAACGTATGTCATAGGCGACATTCAGGGTTGTTACAAGCCCTTGCGCAAACTGCTGACCATGGTGGATTTCAATCCGCTGCGCGACCGTCTATGGTGCGTGGGCGATCTGATCAACCGTGGCCCCAAATCCCTCGACACCCTGCGCTATCTGCGCGATCTGGGCAAGGCCGTGACGGTGGTGCTCGGCAATCACGATCTGCACTTCCTGGCCATCTACTACGAGGCCTGCCCCCATCGGGGCCGCGATACGCTGCAGGAACTGCTCGATGCCCCCGACTGCGACGCTCTCAGCCACTGGTTGCGACATCAGGCCCTGGCGCATTACGACTGCGTTCAACAGGCGCAAGGGCACCAGAACTACCTGATGATCCATGCCGGCATTGCGCCGAAGTGGACACTGCAGAAGACGCTGGAACTCGCCGCCGAGGTGGAACTGACCCTGCAGGGGCCGGACTTTCGCGAGTTTCTGGCCAATATGTATGGCGACACGCCGAAACGCTGGAAGGAAAAGCTCACCGGCCACGAACGCCTGCGCTGCATCACCAACTACCTCACCCGCATGCGTTTCTGCGATGAGCGCGGCAATCTCAATCTGCAGGTCAAGGAAGGGCTGACCGCCGCGCCGGAGGGCTTTCGCCCCTGGTTCGAGTTCGAACGAGTCACGCCCGAGACCAATATCCTCTTCGGCCACTGGGCTGCGCTGGAAGGCAAGACCAATCGCGCGCACGTCTACGGCATGGACACCGGCTGCGTGTGGGGACGCGAACTGAGCATGATGCGCCTGGAAGACCACCAGCTGTTCAGCGTCTGAGGCCACGGGTTACACTCAAGCCGTCGTTCCTGCGAGTTGCATCCCCATGAAGATCCATCTGGTTGGCGGCGCTGTCCGCGACGCCCTGCTCGGGCTGCCAACATCCGACCGCGACTGGGTCGTGACCGGCGCCACGCCGCAGCAGCTGCAGGCCCTCGGCTATCGGCCGGTGGGTCGCGACTTTCCCGTCTTCCTGCACCCGCAGAGCAAGGAGGAATACGCCCTCGCCCGCACCGAGCGCAAGCACGGTCACGGCTACAAAGG
>JBEDFR010000106.1:0-7159 GCA_041175045.1 Pseudomonadota bacterium
GGACTGAGCGCCGCGTGCGCGCCGGGCGAAGAAGTTTTGGCCGCGAACGGGGTCTATGTGTCAGTATGCGGCCCGCCTGGCGGGCTTTCAGCCCATCCCAAGAACCCCACGAGGTTGCCTGTGATCGTCCCACGTTCGCCACGCAGCGGCAGTCCCCTGCTGCTGGCCACTGCATTGCTCTGCTCCCCGGCACTGGCCCAGACCCCCATCACCACCACCGAAGTGCGCCCCGCGCTGCAGGCCATGCGCATTCCCGCCGGCAGTGCAGTAGAGCTGGACGGCAGCCTCGACGACGCCGTCTGGGCCCGGGCCACGCCCATCACGCAGTTCCGCCAGCAGGAGCCGGTGGAAGGCGGCGAGCCCAGCGAGCCCACCGAGATCCGCGTGCTCTATGACGACGAGGCGCTGTACATCGGCGCCATGCTCTACGACGCCAACCCCGAGGGCATCCTGGCCTATCAGCGGCAGCGCGATGCGGGTCTGGGCACCGACGACCGCTTCATGTGGATCATCAGCACCTTCGACGACAACCGCACCGGCTATTTCTTCGAGACCAATCCTGCCGGCCTGCTGGGCGACGGCCTGATCGAGGGTGGCGGCGGCTTCAACAAGCGCTGGAACGGGCTGTGGAACATGCGCACGCGCATTCTGGAGAACGGCTGGTCGGCCGAGATCCGCATCCCCTTCTCGACCTTGAACTTCGACCCGGCGCTGACCGCCTGGGGCATCAACTTCCAGCGCACCATCCGCCGCCACAACGAGGAGATCCTGTGGAACGGCTGGCGCCGCAACGAGGGCCTGTTCCGACCGGTGCACACCGGCCAGCTGCAGGGCCTGAGCGGGCTGAGCCAGGGGCGGGGCATCGAGCTCAAGCCCTTCGTCAACGCCTCGACCAACAGCGGTCCGGCCGCTGGCGCTGCCCGCGGCAGCGAGGCCACGGCGGGCATCGACATCAGCTATTCGCTGACGCCTTCCCTGCGCACGGCGCTGACCATCAACACCGATTTCGCGGAAACCGAAGTCGACAACCGCCAGGTGAACCTCACGCGCTTCCCCCTGCGTTTCCCCGAGCAGCGCGAGTTCTTCCTGGAAGGCTCCGGCGTGTTCTCCCTGAGTGGCGCCGACCCCTTCTTCAGCCGCCGCATCGGCCTGGTGGACGGGCAGGAAGTGCCCATCGACTACGGCGGGCGTCTTGGCGGGCAGGTGGGCAATTACGAGCTGGGCCTGTATCAGGTGCGCACCGGCGCGACCGAGCTGGAGCGTGGCGACGGCAGCACGCGGCCCTGGGCCGCCGAGGACTTCACGGTGGGGCGGGTCAAACGCAGTCTGTTCCAGCAGTCCCATGTGGGCCTGATCTACACCCGGCGTGCCTCGGACAGGGTGGCGGGCGCAGCAGCGCTCGAGGATCGGCACACCGTGGGCGCTGACTTCGACTTCTTCACCTCGCAGTTTCTGGGCCGCTACAACGCCCAGGTCGAAGGCTTCCTGCTCTATCACACCGACCCGCTGGCCGGGGGCGACCTGAGCGCCTCGCAGCGCCGAGCGCGGGGCATCGACCTGGCCTTCCCCAATGATCTGTGGCGCCTGAGCTCCTCGCACCGCGAGTTCGGCGAACAGTGGGACCCGGCCCTGGGCTTCGTGGAGCGCCGTGGTTTCCGCCGCCATGCTCCGACCCTGACCTTCGCCCCGCGGCCCGAGCGCTGGGAGAGCATTCGGCAGACAGAACACGAGATCGAGTTCGAATACCTGACGGATCTGGACGACCGCCTGCTGACGCGCAATCTCGAGATCACGCCGCTGCAGATCAATTTCGAGAGCGGGGATCGTGTCGGCTTCGAGATCGGCCGCAACTTCGAGCGCCTGGATCGCACGTTCGCCGTCTACGGCAGCGGCGAGGACGCCATCCGCATCCTGCCGGGCGACTACGATTCCGACAGCTGGTCCATCGACGCCAGCAGCGCCGGCCGCCGCATGCTCTCGGGCACGCTGGAGTTCGAGCACTCCGAGTTCTGGGGCGGCGAGCGCGACACCCTGGATGTCTCCGGTACTATCCGTTCGCGCGGCGGCATGCAGCTGACGACCACCTACCAGCACAACGAGGTGAGCCTGCCCCAGGGCGATTTCGACACCAATCTCGTGCGCCTGTCCTGGGCGTGGAACCTGAGCCCATGGACCTCGCTGACCGGCAATGTGCAGTACGACGACCTGTCCGAGATGGTGGGCGTCTACGCGCGGCTGCGCTGGACGGTGCAGCCGGGCAATGACGTGTTCCTGGTGTGGAGCAACAACTGGCTCTACGACGATGGTCCGCTGGCCGACAGTCGCTTCTCGACGCTGTCGCGCGGCGGTGCCCTGAAGTTCAACTACACCTTGCGCTTCTGAGCGCGGGGGTGGCGAGTCGCACTGTGCCTGGGTGGCTTATGACTATTTTATGGGCTAATATCGGACCACAATTATGATCCGTATATAGGTGTGCCATGCGTCAGGTGCTTGCCGACTTCTCCGTCAGCATTTCCGAATTGAAGAAAAACCCCTCTGCCCTGCTTGCTCAGGCCAGTGGTTCTCCGATTGCCGTGCTGAACCATAACAAGCCGGCCGCCTATCTGGTGCCGGCGGAAACCTATGAAACGATGATGGACATGCTTGAAGACCTGGAACTTGCCTTGCTGGTGGAAGAGCGCAAGGGCGACAAGGACAAGGCCATCCTGGTGTCCCTGGATGACTTATAAGCTTCGCTTTCTGCCTGCTGCGCTCCAGGAATGGGAGAAGCTGGGCGCCACGGTACGCAGCCAGTTGAAGAACAAACTGGCGCAGCGGCTGGAGAACCCCCGAGTACCGGCAGACAAGCTGCGAGGCTACGAGTCCATTTACAAGATCAAGCTGCGCTCTGCCGGTTATCGCCTGGCTTACGAGGTAGTCGACGACGAACTCGTGGTCTACGTCATCGCAGTCGGCAAGCGAGAGAAAGGCAAGATCTATTCGACCCTCGAGGACAGAGCCTGAGCCCAAGCCAACAAGCTCCTGAACCAGCTCTGGAAAGCATCCCATGGACACCATCACGTTTGACGATTTCCTCAAGGTCGAGCTGCGCGTCGGCCGCGTGCTCAGTGCCGCCGTATTCGAAGGCGCCCGCAAGCCGGCCTATGTCCTGCAGGTGGATTTCGGGCCCGAGCTGGGCATCCGCAAGTCCAGCGCGCAGATCACGGCGCTCTATCAGCCCGAGGACCTGGTGGGCCGGCTGGTGGTGGGCGTCGTCAATTTCCCCCGCAAGCAGATCGGGCCGCTGATGTCCGAGTGTCTGATCACCGGCTTTCACAATGCCGACGGCGCCGTGGTGCTGTGCGTGCCCGACCAGGACGTGCCCCCGGGCACGCGCCTGCTCTGACCCCCGCGCGTCTTCGCCGCGACCCTGAGGGCTAAGACTCGTCCGACCCCAGCCGTGCCACCCGGCCCAGCAGCGTGATCAACTGCGCCGTGTCCTCTTCCCCCAGCCGGGCAATGAACGCCGACTGGGCCTCCCGCCACAGCGGCAGCAAGTCCTGCAGCACGGCCTGGCCTGCCGCTGTCAGACTGACCTGGCGGGCACGCACCGAGCCGTCGCCACTGACCTCGATCAGCCCCTGTGTCTGCAGCAGCTGCAGATTGCGACTCATCGAGCTTCGGTCCATGCCCATCTTCTGAGCCAGCTCGGTGATGGAGAGCCCTCCCGCCACGCTGAGCACGAACAGCACGCTGAACTGCGGCGCATGGGCTCCGCCGGCCTTCATGATGGCCTCGTACTGCCGGCTCACGGCGCGGGCGGCCCGGCGCAGATAGAACAGATTGCAGGGGCTGTCGGCCGGGGTGAAGTCGGACTTGCCGAGCGGGTTCTGGAGGTGGGCTGTCATGGGCTGCTCTTTGCTGTGGGCGGTCGCTGCGGGCGGTGGACACGTGCGAGTCACGGTAACAAATCGGCACAGATCGTGTATATACACGATTCGTCACAGGCTGTAGCGTAAGGCGAAATAATAACCACGAGCTGTCCAGGAGTCCCATGCGTCGAGCTGCCCGCCTGCAAGGTCTTGCCACCGTCATTCTGCTTTGCACTGCCATTTCCAGCGCGCTGGCCCAGGCGCCGGACACCGATTCCACCGTTACCTATGGCGCCGACTTCTTCCAGGGCTCCGGCGCCCTGACCGTCAACGACATGCTCGACCGCGTGCCGGGCATCGAGATGATCCTGCAGGCCAGCACCACGTCGTCCGTGTCCAGCGATGGCAATCGCGGTCTTGGCGCCACGTCGCAGATTCTGATCGACGGCAAGCGCATGGCCGGCAAGGCCAACGAGGCGCGCAGCCAGCTGGCGCGCATTCCGGCCTCGCAGGTGGCGCGCATCGAGATCATCCGGGGTTCGTCCAGCGATCTGGACGTGCAGAACAGTAATCAGATCGTCAACATCGTGCTGCTGGAAGCGCTGCCCACCAGCAGCCTGTCGAGCGAGATCAATGTGACGCAGTACAGCGACAGCACGCTGAACCCCGGCGGTTCGCTCTCGCTGAGCGGGCAGCGCGGCCCGCTCAATTATCTGTTCAGCGGCCAGGTGGTGAGTGCCTACGAGCATCAGGAAAGTTTCGAAACCAGCATTCTGGGCGACTTCTCGCCCAACGAGACCATCGCCGCCGACCGCTATCGCGATCAGACCAATTACACCTTCAACACCACGCTGAGCTATGCCCTGACACCGAACGACAGCATGACCTTCAACGCGCTGTACGGCGAGCAGGACCCACCTGTGAACCTGCTGCGCACCTATGTCGATCAGCGGGCTCGACCGGTCAATACCTATTACGAGCGCGAGACGATTCCCGCCACCGCCACCAACTGGGAAGTGGGCGGCGACTACGAGCATCGCTTCGACAGTGGCAGCCGCGTCAAGGGCCTGTTCATCGTGAACGAGCGTGACAATCAGTCCACGCGCGAGCGCTACCGTGCCACGTCGCCCACGGATGTCGGTGTGAAGAACCTGTATCTGGACACCAGCAGTGTGTATCAGGAAAAGATCGTGCGTGGCTCTTACACCTTCACTGTGGCCGAAGGCCAGGGCGTGGAGCTGGGCGTCGAGCGCGCGCTGACCACGCAGGATTCCGGCCTGCGCCAAGGTGTGCGCACTGGCACCCCGGGCCTGCCCGAATACGGCGGCCTGACCCCGGTAGTGCTGCCCAATGCCTTCGGCACCGTCGAGGAGATCCGCTACGAACCCTTCGCCGTGCACACCTGGCAGATCAATCCGCGCATGACGCTGGAAAGCACCGTGGTGGCGGAGTTCTCGGAGATTTCGCAGTCCGGCGATGTGAACAACGAGCGCGAGTTCCAGTACGTCAAGCCCAAGGTGGACCTGCGCTATGACCTGAGCAGCACGCTGCAGGTGCGCGGCACTCTGGAACGCTTCGTCTCGCAACTGACCTTCGCGGATTTCTCGCGCACCATCGACGAGCGCGACATCGACCGCGACACTGTGGCGGGCAACCCGACGCTGGAGCCGGAAGAAAGCCTGCGCGCCGAACTGACCCTGGACTACCGTCTGCCGCGCGACGCCGGCACCCTGAACACACGACTTTTCTATTACGACTGGGACAACAAGATCGGCAAGATCGACATCTCGCCCAACGTCAGGAATCTGCAGTCCACCAATGGCAATATCGGCCCGGCCGTGGCCTATGGTCTGGTCAGCAATGCCAGTCTGCGGCTGGGCTTCCTGGGTCTGCCCCAGGCCCTGCTGACCGCCTCGCTGACCATGCAGGCCGCGAAGTTCGAAGACGACCCCTTCGTGCCCTACTCGCACCGCTTCCCGCCCTATGACCGCGGTGCGCTGCGCCTGACCTACCGGCACGACCTGCCGGCCTGGAACATGAGCTATGGCGTGACCTACAACGGTCGCGCTCACGATGGTCGCTACATCTACGAGAACGACAACCGCTTCACCTGGATCATCCCGACCAATCTCAGTGCCTTCGTGGAAAAGGTGGGCTTCGCCGGCCTGACCTATCGCCTGGAGGGCAGCAACCTGGCCGACTTCGAAGCCTGCGCCCTGCGCCGCCGCTACGACGGTTACATGCGTGACGGTATCCTCAAGGAAATCGAAAAAAATTGTTCCACCACGGGCATGCAGGTGGCGTTCAAGGTAAGGGGGACCTTCTAGTCCCCGTTCCGGGGCCGGTCGCGAACCCGTTTGCGGAGGCGCCTGCGCCGGCTCGCAGGCGTGGCGGCGAGCGTGACAAGAAGCAGGCGTTGCCGTCATCATGAACGCCTGCCGATCCTTGTCATCACACGCCACAACAAGCCCCGCCGGAGAGCGACCATGCGTACCCTGTTCATTAGCTGCCTGATCCTGCTGCTCACTTCCCCTCACGCCTGGGCCCAGCGGCCCATCCGCCCCCTGCTGCCCCTGCACACCTGGACGCTGCCGGACTATGTGGCCGTGGACTTCGCCGAGGCGCTGCAGCTGCCCGCGGACCTGGAGGCGGCGTCCTATGCCGGCGTGGCCATGACGCCGCAGAACACCCTCATCGTGCTGAGCCGTGACCCGCAGCCCTTCCTGGAATTCGCCGCCGACGGGCGCTTCCTGCGCAGCTTCGGGGCCGAGAACCTGCTGGCCCGGGCCCACGGCCTGCACATCGACGCGGACGGACATCTCTGGGTCACGGATGTGAACGATCATGTGGTCATGAAACTCGATGCCGACGGCGAGGTGCTGATGACCCTGGGCACCAAGGGCCAGGGCGGTGAGTGGGACGAGGCCGCCGGACAGCGCCTGCTCAGCGAGCCCAACGACGTGGCGCTGGATTCGGCCGGCAACATCTATGTGGCGCAGGGGCATGGCGGGCAGCTGCCGCGCGTGCTGAAGTTCAGTCCGAGCGGGCAGTTCCTGGCCCAGTGGGGCAGCCGGGGCTACGGGCCCGGGCAGTTCGTGGCGGCCCACGCCATCGAGATCGACGCCAACGACGTGCTGCACGTGGCCGACCGCGAGAACATGCGCATCCAGCGCTACGACACCCAGGGCACGTTGCTGCCGGAATGGCGCTTCGACGCCATGGTCTGCGCGCTGTTCCTGCACACGGACGGCTATCTCTACATCACCACCGGCTTCGACGGCGAACTGGCGCGGGTGGACACGCAGGGC
>JBEDFR010000107.1:0-22750 GCA_041175045.1 Pseudomonadota bacterium
TGCTGGATGCTGACTGCGCCATTGATGTTGACGCGCTGATCGCTGTCCTGGTCGATGGCACCAGGGGCCGTGAACACAGTGGGCGAGGTGGCCGGATCGGCGCTCGCGTCCAGCGGCTGGCCATTCAGGCCGGTGCGGGCCGGTTCGATGAAGGCCCCGCAGCAGGTGGCGGGCAGGCTGGCGCGCTGCGCGGGTGTCATCTGTGCCACGGGGATCCAGTCGCTGGCCGCCCGGGAACTGGTGGCGATGCGGGCGCCCTGCGCGGACCCGCTACCCAGTTCTGCCGACGGTGGTGTGCCGCTGCGCGGACCCGCCACCGGGCGCTCCCCGCGCGCGACCTCCACACCGGCATTGCCCGTACGGCGGCTCGCGACTGGATTTTGGCTGCACTGCCAGTTGCCTGCGGCATCGGCCTGACAGGTCCACTGCCCGCCGTCTGCCACACCCTGAGCAAGACTGACAGGAGCGTTCGCGGCGAGCAGGGTGCCAGTGGCAAGAAGCAGGAAAATGCGGGAGCACAAAGGGCTTTTTCGAAACTGCATTGTCGCAGGCAATCCAATAGAATGGCTCGGAAATCAGGTCGGCATGGTAATTCATCGGCCTGTGGATAGAAACACTGCGGAGCGCGCGGGCAATGGATCAACGAAGGGACGCACTGGCCGCCTGGGCACGCCAGTGTCTGCAGGAAATGGCTGGCAAGGGGCTGCCCGCGGGCAGTGTGCACACCGTGTCCGGAGACGCGAGTTTCCGGCGCTATTTCCGCATCGTGCTGCCTGCGGCGCCGCGCACTGCAGGATCACCTGGGCAGGGGTTGATGCAGGCCACGCGCTTCATCCTGGTGGATGCGCCGCCAGCCCACGAGGACTGTCGACGTTTCGTGCGGGTTGCGCAGTTGTTCCGCGCCGCGGGCATGCAGACGCCGCGCGTGCTGCGCGTCGATTTCGAGCAGGGTTTCATGCTGCTGGAGGACTTTGGCGATGCGCTCTACCTGCCCGCGCTGCAGAGCGCGAGCGGCGTCGATGCGCTCTACGGCGCCGCGATGCAGGCACTGATCGATCTGCAGGCGTGCGGCAATGGCAGCGACCTGCCCCCTTACAGCCGACAACTGCTGCGCACCGAGCTCGCCCTGTTCGATCACTGGTTCTGCGAACGCTTTCTCGGCCTCACCCTCGATGCCGCCGAGCGCGCGCTGCTGGAGCGCACCTGGACCTTCCTCGAGGACGCCGCCCTGGCACAGCCTCAGGTGTGCGTACACCGCGACTATCACTCGCGCAATCTCATGATTCTGGCGGGCGATCCCGCCAGGGGGCCAGGTGTCATCGACTTCCAGGACGCGGTGTTCGGCCCCTGTACCTACGATCTGGTATCGCTGCTGCGCGATTGCTACATCGTCTGGCCCGATGCGCAGGTGCAGGCCTGGGCGCTGCAGTTTCGCCAGCTCGCCGTGGCGCGTGGCATTCTGGCGGCGGGCGGCGCGACTGCAGACGCCGCCTTCCTGCGCGACTTCGACCTGATGGGCCTGCAGCGTCACATCAAGGTCATCGGCATCTTCTGTCGCCTGAATCTGCGCGACGGCAAGCCGCGCTACATGGCCGATGTGCCGCTGGTGATCGACTACGTCGTGCGCGTGGCGGCGCGACACCCGGAGATGGCCGATTTCAATCACTGGTTCCAGAATCGTGTTTTGCCACTGGCCAATCCGCTGCTGCAGGCGTTCGCGCTGCCGGACATCGTGGCATGAGAGCGATCATCCTGGCAGCGGGGTTGGGCACGCGCATGCGGCCGCTCACCGATCATCTGCCCAAGCCCCTGCTGCAGGCGGGGGGCAGTGCGCTCATCGAATACCATCTGCGCAATCTGGCGCAGGCGGGCATCCGCGAAATCGTCATCAATCACTTCCATCTGGGCGAGCGCCTGGAAGAGGCGCTGGGCGATGGCAGTCGTTACGGGGTGCACATCGCCTGGTCCCGCGAAACGGTGCGACTGGAGACGGCAGGCGGCATCGTCAACGCCCTGCCCTTGCTTGGCGACGAGGCCTTCGCGGTGCTGAGCGGCGACATCTGGACGGACTACCACTTCGCCCGACTGCAGCCAGTGGATGGTCACGACACCCTGGCGCGGCTGGTGATGGTGCCCAATCCACCCCACCACCCGACGGGCGATTTTCGTTGCACGGCGAGCGGGCGCCTGCAGCTGCGTGCCCCGCAGGACGTCGAGCCGGGCTGCACCTACAGCGGCATCAGCGTGATGCACCCGGCTCTTTTCGCGGGCTTGATGGCAGAACCGCTCCCGCTGCGCCCGGTGCTGGATGCCGCCATCGCGGCGGGGCAGGTGGCCGGTGAGCTGTACACGGGCCGCTGGTTCGATATCGGCACGCCGCAGCGCCTGCAGGAGCTGGACCTGCTGTTGCGGGGGGCGTGATTCACCCAAACTCTTACTGCACGGCGGCACTTTCCCTGTAAAATGCCGCCCAATTCGCCAACCACAGGTCTGCCCCATGATGAAATACCTGATCGCCCCCTCGATCCTGTCCGCCGATTTCGCGCGGCTCGGGGAGGAAGTGGACGCCGTGCTCGCCGCCGGCGCCGATGTCATTCACTTCGATGTCATGGACAATCACTACGTGCCCAACCTCACCATCGGTCCCATGGTCTGCAAGGCCCTGCGCAATTACGGCGTGAAGGCACCGATTGACGTGCATCTCATGGTGTCGCCCGTAGACCAGATGATCCAGGACTTCGCCAAGGCCGGCGCCAGCATCATCACCTTCCACCCCGAGGCGACCCATCACGTCGATCGCTCGCTGCAGCTGATCCGCGATCTGGGCTGCCAGGCCGGGCTGGTGTTCAATCCGGCCAGCTCGCTGGACTGCCTGCAATACCTCATGGACAAGCTCGACGTGATCCTGTTGATGTCGGTGAACCCGGGCTTCGGCGGCCAGAAGTTCATTCCCTCCACCCTGCGCAAGCTGGCTCAGGTGCGCAAGCTGATCGATGACAGTCATTACCCGATCCGGCTCGAAGTGGATGGCGGGGTGACCGTGCAGAACATCGCCGAGATCGCCGGTGCGGGCGCCGACATGTTTGTCGCCGGCTCCGCCATCTTCAACACCGACAATTACGCCGCCACGATCGCCGCCATGCGCGCCGAACTGGGCCACACTCCCATCAATCACTGACGCCGTGCACGCTGCCATGACCTCACAAGAATTCGCCGCGCTCGCCGCGCAGGGCTACAACCGCATTCCTCTGGTCCGCCAGGTGCTGGCCGATCTCGAGACGCCGCTCAGCACCTACCTGAAACTGGGCCGCGGGCTGCACACCTATTTCTTCGAGTCCGTGCAGGGCGGCGAGAAATGGGGCCGCTATTCCATCATCGGTCTGCCCTGCCGCACCGTGCTGCGTGTGCGCGGGCAGCAGATCAGCGTCGAGACCGATGGTCAGGTGGTGGAGAGTCTGGAGTGTGACGACCCCTTCGTGTTCGTCGAGGATTTCAAGTCGCGTTACCGCGTGGCGCCGCTGCAGGGCACGCAGCGTTTCAATGGTGGACTGGTCGGTTACTTTGCCTATGACACGGTGCGCTATGTCGAACCGAGCCTGGGAGTGGCGCCGGGCGAGGACGACATTGGCACGCCCGACATCCTGCTGCTGGTGTCCGAGGAAGTGGTGGTGTTCGACAATCTGCGCGGCACGCTCTCGCTGATCGTCAATGTCGACCCGTCCTGGTCCAAGGCCTGGGAAGACGGGCAGAAGCGCCTGGACGATCTTGAAGCCGCACTGCGCAAGAGCCTGCCGTTGCCGCTGCAGGGCGCACCGCAGCAGGTGCAGGAAGCCGATTTCAAACGCCGCTTCGAGCAGGCCGACTTCGAGCAGGCGGTGGAGCGCATCAAGGACTACATCCTGGCCGGCGATGTCATGCAGGTGGTGATCGCCCAGCGCATGTCGGTGCCCTTCGCGGGCGATCCGATGAACGTCTATCGCGCGCTGCGCTACACCAATCCCTCGCCCTACATGGTGTTCTTCAACATGGGCGACCACCACATCGTCAGTGCCTCGCCAGAAATCCTGGCGCGGGTGGAAGAGGGCAGGATCACGGTGCGCCCGCTGGCCGGAACACGCAAGCGCGGCCGGACGGAAGAGGAAGACCTGGCGCTGGAGCAGGAACTGCTGGCCGATGCCAAGGAAATTGCCGAGCACCTGATGCTGATCGATCTGAGTCGCAATGATTCCGGGCGCGTGTCCGAGACTGGCAGCGTCACCGTGCCGCGCAAGATGTTCGTGGAACGTTATTCCCATGTGATGCACATCGCTTCCATCGTCGAGAGCGTGATGCGCGCCGACAAGACCGCGCTGGATGTGCTCAAGGCCACGCTGCCGGTGGGGACGCTCAGTGGCGCGCCCAAGGTGCGTGCCATGGAGATCATCGACGAGCTGGAGCCGGTCAAGCGCGGCATCTACGGCGGCGCCATGGGCTATCTGGGCTGGAACGGCAACATGGACATGGCCATCGCCATCCGCACTGCGGTGATCAAGAACGAGCGGCTCTATGTGCAGGCCGGTGCCGGCGTGGTGGCCGATTCCGTACCCCGGCTGGAATGGGAAGAGACGATCAACAAGGCGCGGGCCATCTTCCGTGCGGTGGCGCTGGCCGGCAAGGGGCTGCAGGACCTGTAGAGCAAACGCTTTGAACGGCACCGACCATGGGGTAATTGGGGTCAGAGACACTTAAATTGACTTTAAGTGCCTCTGACCCCAATTATTTCCTCGGCCGCCCTTGCTGAAACGGCGGCAGGCTACGCCCCAGTTGCGATTCCATCTGTCGCTTGAACGTCTCGTCACCGAGCACCCAGGATTTATTGCAAGCATCGCGAATGCTGTTCAGGGTGCGCTCCGGAATCTGATCCTGGAAAAGCGCGCAGTAGTGAGTCTGTCGCTCCTTGTCGCAAGCACCCAGTGCCTGGTAGGTCGCATGCGGACAGACAAGAGGGTCAGGCACTCCTGCAGCCAGTCGTCGAAAGCTGGACCACGGATATTGTGCAGGCTTCTGGCACATCTGCGCGCGTACCGGGTTCAGCTCGATGTAGCGACTGACGGTCATGAAGTATCTCTCCGAATCGACCAGGCAGTCCTTGTATCTGCCTTCCCACAACGTCCCGCTGCGCTCATATTGCTTGTTGATGTGACGGACATAGAACGCACCCAGGGTTTGCATCATGCGGGCAATGCCATCGTCTGATCCCGGTGTCACCAGCATGTGCACATGATTGGTCATGAGGACATAGCTGTGGACAGCAACGCTGAACTGACGTGAGTACCGTGTCAGTCTATCCAGGTAAATGTGGTAATCACGCGTCTTGAAGAAGCACAAGGAGCGATTGTTGCCCCGTTGAATGAGGTGAACGGGAACGCCGGGCACAAATGTTCGGGGTTGACGTGGCATCGCAGATCAGCCCTCCATGGCTGTAATGGATAACTTCAGGGTAGTGCATGAACCTTTGGGCATCCAGAAAACGTTTCTCTGACCCCGGTTGATCGAGTATTCTGCGGGCATTCCGGAACAACAATCCCCACCGGTTCACACAGGCCATCGCATGCACTCCACGCGTTCGGGCACCGTGCAATTGCTTCTGCTGTTTCTGCTGCTCGGCGCCGCGGCGCCGGTGGCCATCGGGCATGGCAGCGTCTATGAAAGCGAAGAAGGCTGCGTCATCAGCTTTGGTTTCTACAGCGCACACTTCAATGTCTTCCAGCCGCAGTCCCGCGGCCACACCGCCTTTTGCGAGGATCTGCCCGAACTCGGCGAGTCGGTCTTCGTTCTGGAATACCTGCACCCCAGCCTGCGCGAAGTGCCGCTGGAATTCACTCTGCTGCGCAACCCCTCCAGCCTTGGGCGCTTCGTGCGCTGGCCCGATCTCGAAGCCATGGGCGATCTGTCCGCATACACCGTCCACAGCGTCAGCCTGATGCCTCAGCCGGATGGCGTGCTGAGTCTGCTGTTCTCCTTCACCGCGCCCGGCGACTATGTCGGTGTTGTCAGCGCCCCTTCGCCCGATGGGGCGCAGCGTTACCACGCCGTGTTTCCTTTTCGCGTCGGCCAGCCCTGGTGGATGCAGCGCGGCCTGTGGGCTTTCGCTCTGGTCCTGGCGGCGGCCGCGTGGCGCTGGCACGATGGCAGGCAGGCCCGGCCACGGGAGCGACTGGCATGAGACTGCTGCTGATTCTGCTGCTGGGCTTCACGAGTCTGCCCGCACTGGCCCAGGTTCAGGTGCTGCGCAGTGACGGCCTTCACGTCGAGCTGCACAGCCAGGTGCAGCCGCCTCCCCTGAACCAGATGCACAGCTGGCTGATCACCCTGCACAGCGCGGAGGGCGTGCCTCTCGCCGGCGCCCGCATCCGCGTCGACGGCGGGATGCCGGCCCACGATCATGGACTGGCCACGCGTCCCGAAGTCACCGCCGAGCAGGGCGAGGGTCGCTATCTGCTCGAAGGTGTGCGCTTCCACATGGCGGGGGAATGGCTGCTGCAATTGCAGATCGAGCATGGGGGCCAGGTCTATCACGTCGACGTGGCCTTGCAGCTGTGATGACGGTGGCGCGCCGACGGCTGCTTCTGCTTGCGTGCGTACTGGCCGCCGCGGCGACGCTCTGGCAGTGGCTGCCGACTCCCCTGCCCTCACACTGGACGGCTACCGAACTGGCGCAGCTGCGGGGCATGACGCTCGCCGCGCTGCCTGCGCCGCCGCGTGACGCCAGCAACGCCGTGGCCGATGACCCCCGAGCCGCCGAGCTGGGCGGCCTGCTGTTCGGCGATGCCCGTTTCAGTGCGAACGGTCGGGTAAGTTGTGCCACCTGTCACCAGAGCGACAGAGCCTTCACCGACGGCCTGCCGCGCTCGGTGGGCCTTGCACCGGTGGAGCGCAATGCCATGGGCCTGCTGGGGGCGTCCTGGAGTCCGTGGTTCTACTGGGATGGCCGCAAGGATTCGCCATGGGCCCAGGCGCTGGAACCTCTGGAGCATCCGCGCGAGCACGGCAGCAATAGAGTCGACGTGGCACGTGTGCTGCTGAGCGATGCGAACTATCGCCAGCGTTACGCAGCGCTGTTCGGGAGCGTCGAGGATCTGGCACGCCGCCTGGCCGATGCGCAGGCCTTTCCCCCCGCGTCGCCGCTGGGCACGCCCGCCGAGCAGGCCGCCTGGCAGGCGCTGAGCGCGGCGGACCAGCACGCCATCAATGAAGTCTTCAGTCGTGTCGGCAAGGTGCTCGCGGCCTGGCAGCGCGGCCTGCGTCCCGAGCCTGCGCCCTTCGATCGCTATGTGGCGCAATTGGCCGATGACGGTGCCATGCGCTCGTCCACGGCACTGACCGATGCGCAGCTGCGCGGCCTGCGCCTGTTCCTGGGCAAGGCGCAGTGCGTCAACTGCCACAACGGGCCACTCTTTACCAACAACGCGTTCCACAACACCGGGGTGCTCAGTGCCCCCGGCCTCGCCCCGGCAGCCGGGCGCTCTGCAGGTCTGCGTCTGGCGCAGGCCGATCCGTTCAATTGTCTGGGGCAGTACAGCGACGCCGGGCCGGGAGAGTGTCAGGAGCTGCGCTTCGCCCGAGGCGGCGACGAACTGGTGGCGGCGCAGCGCACTGGGAGTCTCCGCCATCTGAGCGCCACCGCGCCTTACATGCACGCGGGACAGATCGCCACACTGGCGCAGGTGATCGAGCATTACGACCGCGCCGAACTGGCGCTGGTGGGGCACAATGAGGCCGAGCCACTGGGGCTCAGAGCGGTGGAGAAACGCCAGCTGCTGGCCTTTCTGCGCAGCCTCGAGCCACTCGCCGAGGGCGAGTAAGCGCGGCGTTCAGGGCGCCATGTCCTGCAGTTGCTTGAACGCCGCCAGGGCGCGCTCGCGCGAGGCCTTCAAGTCCACCACCGGGTGCGGGTAGTGCAGGCCCAGTGTCACGCCTGCGGCACTCAGCACGCTGGCCGGCGCTGCAGCCGGGTCGTGCAGATACTTGTCGGGCAGTCGCGTCAGTTCTGGAACGTAGCGGCGAATATAGGCACCTTCCGGGTCGAAGCGCTCGCTCTGTGTCACCGGATTGAACACGCGGAAATAGGGCGCCGCATCGGCCCCGCAGCCGGCGATCCACTGCCAGCTGGCACTGTTGGCAGCCAGATCGGCATCCACCAGGCAATCCCAGAACCAGTCCTCGCCATGGCGCCAGTGCGTCAGCAGGTTCTTCACCAGGAACGAGCCCACCACCATGCGCACGCGGTTGTGCATGTAGCCGGTCTGCCACAGCTCGCGCATGCCGGCATCCACCAGCGGGTAGCCCGTCTGCCCGCGCTGCCAGGCGCGCAGCAGCGCAGGCTCGTCCTGCCAGGGAAAGTGGGCGAAGCGGCGCTGCAGGGGCGTCTCGCTCAAGGTGGGGTGATCGTAGAGCAGGGCGTGGGAGAACTCGCGCCAGCCCAGTTCCGACTGGAAGCAGTCCAGATCCTCTTCCACGCCTTGTTCCAGGCCGGCCTGCTGCGCGGCATGCCAGACCTGATGGGGCGACAGCTCACCGAAATGCAGATGCGGCGACAGCCGTGACACATTCGGGCGCTGCGGGAAATTGCGGCCTTCCTTGTAGCCCGCCAGCCCCTGTGTCATGAAGGCCCGCAGGCGCTGCAGCGCAGCCGCTTCGCCGATGTGCCAGGTGGCCCTCATGGTGGTGTCCCAGGCGATGCGCGGCAGCAGAGCCAGCGCGTCGATGCCGGCCTGACCCGCCGCCACATGCCCATGCAGCGTGAGGTCAGCCGGCGCCGGCAAGGGCGCACGGGGCGGCGTGCTGCCAAGACAGCCGCGCCGATAGTAGGGCGTGAAGACCTGATAGGGCGTGCCATCGCTCTTGCGCACCTGCCAGGGTTCCCACAGCAGCGCGCCATTGTGGCTGTGCACGGCAAAGCCGGATTGCTGCAGCGCCTCTTTCAAGGCCTTGTCGCGCGTGATGCGCCAGGGTTCGTAGCAGCGGTTCCAGTGCACGGCGGTGGCACCGACCGCGCGGGCCAGTGCCGGCAGCAGTTGCAGCGGGTCGCCGCGCAGCACCAGCAGGCGTCCGCCCAGGCTGGCATTGAGCGCCGCGAGTGAGTGGTGCAGCCACCAGCGGCTGGCGCCACCCATGGCCCAGGCGCCGCTGTTCACGTCGTCCAGAATGTAGAGCGGCAGCACGCTGCCGGCAGCGGCGGCGGCACTCAGGCCGGGGTTGTCGACAAGGCGCAGGTCCTGACGGAACCAGTGAAGTGAGACGGGGGCACTGATGATGGCTCTCCTGCAGGGCGTCGGTTCAGGCTGCAGTATACGCGGGCGCACCCGGGGCGGATGTGCAGGACGGTCAGGGTGTGAAGGGGCTGGCGTGGGCGGGATTGGTCAGAAACGCCTCGTCGGTCAGGCTGTCGAGGTCGCCCTGCCAGCTTCAGAGCATGGCGCTCGGGCTCAGCAGAGAAAGAGCCTGCCCGATACCAGGGTGATGGAGTTCGAACGAGACGCCCGGAGCGAACGGCACGCGGGTGCCTTTCTCGCCCTCCAGCAGTGCCAGGTTCTCGTGCTGCCACGGCGGCGAAGTGAAGCGCGATGGCGCCCGCCTGCGCCGCGCTCATCCCGATGAGACACACCAGAAGAACGCTGGAAGGAACGAGGAGCTCGTGAAGTGACATCACATCTGCGCCTGTAGTGGGAAACATGACCCCATAGTCCTGCGCGCGGCGGGCGTCCATGCGGCTCGGTGTCGCATGGACGCCACCACGATCATCCGACCTGCGCCAAGCAGGGTGAGAGCGACCTATTGCAACGATTTGTGAGCAATCCAGATCATCGGCTGCAGATGCGGTATATTGCCCCGCCATTTTCACGATGCCTGTCTGTCATCTGGCTCTACGAATTTCAATAATATCGAGTTTCTTCAAATGCCTAGACTGAACATTCCGGTGCCACGCGGCGCGCTCGCCGTGGCTATTTCCACTGCCCTGCTCGCCCTCGCCACCCCCTCGCTGCACGCCCAGGACATCGCCACCCAGCTCCCCCAGCTCGAAGAAAGTGCTGCCGATATTCGCCTGGATGGTCGCCTTGACGAAGGCGTCTGGCAGAACGTGCCCTACTTCGACGGCATGCGCGTGGTCATTCCCGACACCCTGGCCGAACCCGCCTACGAGACCCACACCCGCATCTTCTACACCGAGCGCGGCATCTACGTGGGCGTGATGAACTACCAGCCGGCCGACACCATCGTGGCGCGCATGACATCGCGTGACACCCGGCTCGAACGCGACGGCTTCGTCTTCAACCTCGACCCTTCCGGCGAGGGGCTCTACGGCTACATGATGCGCATCAACCTCGGCGGTTCCATGACCGACGGCACCATCCTGCCCGAGCGCCAGTTCAACCTGCAGTGGGATGGTTCGTGGGATGCCGAGACAAGTGAAGTGGATGGAGGATGGTCCGCGGAGATCTTCGTGCCCTGGTCCATGGTGGCGCTGCCCCAGGTGCCGGGTGACACACGACGCATCGGCCTCTACACCGAGCGTCAGATCGGCTCTTCGGGGGAGACCTGGTCCTTCCCGCCGCTGCCCGAGACTGTGAACGAATTCCTCTCCGCCTTCCACAAGGTGGAGCTGCGCGATGTCGACCCGCGCACCCAGATCACCTATTACCCCTATGTCTCCACCACCTATGACGGCATCAAGGAAGAGACCAAGGCGCGCGCCGGTGCCGAGGTGTTCTGGCGCCCTAGCTCCAACATGCAGGTGTCTGCCACGCTGAATCCGGATTTCGGCAATGTCGAGTCCGATGACGTGGTGGTGAACCTGACGGCCTTCGAAGTGTTCTTTCCGGAGAAACGTTCGTTCTTCCTGGAAGGCCAGGACATCTTCAACACCACGCCGCGCTCGCAAGGGGGACGTGGCCCCGGTGGCCCCACATCGCTGCTCAATACACGCCGCATCGGCGGTCAGGCGCTCTATCAGGTTCCAACCGGTGTCACGGCCTCGGCCACGGACCTGAGTCAGCCCACCGACTTGCTCGGCGCCATGAAGGTGACCGGACAGAACGGCAGCTGGCGTTATGGCACGCTGCTGGCCTCCGAGGACGATTCCGAGATCCGTGGTCGTGATCGCCTGGGCAATCGTGTGCGGCTGCAGGCCGAGGGCCGTGATTTCGCGGTGGCGCGTCTGCTCTATGAAGACACCACGGGCGGCGGACGTCGTGCGCTTGGCTGGATGGGCACGGACGTGTCCCATGATCGTGTCGATGCCACCGTCAACGGCATCGATGTGCATTATTTCTCGGCCGATACCCGCTGGGTGGCAGACGGACAGTTCCTGCACAGCGACGCCAATGGGGTGACCGGTGCCGGCGCCTTCGGCGACATCATCTATCAGCCTGTGCGGGGACGACAGCACCGCGTGGCGCTGGCCTATCTGGACGACACGCTGAACATCAACGACGTGGGTTTTCTCAGCCGCAACGACAACATCCAGGCCGAATACAACTTCAACCTGAACGAGTCGAACATTCCCGGACTGCGCTCACGCAGCAGCAGCTTCCAGATAATCAACCAGTGGAACACCACCGGTCAGCCCACGCGTCTCGGGCTGTTCTTGAACCGCAGTTACACCTTCCTTGACAACACCTCACTGCGGACTGGCCTGCGCTACTTCAACCCGCGCATTGACGACCGACTGGGCCGCGGCAGCGGCGAGTTCCGCATGCCCGAGCGCTGGTCGGTGAACGTCGGTTTCAACAGCGATCCTGGCCGTCCGCTGGCCTGGAACGCCAATGTAAGCTTCGACCAGGAGGACATCGGGCCCAAGTCCGTCATCTACTCCGCGGGCATGAGCTATCGCCCGGTGGACACCTTCTCCATGGGGCTGGATCTGGAATACAACGATCGGGAAGCGCTGCTGGTCTACAAGGGCGCTGGCCGCTACACCAGCTACGAGGCCACGCAGTGGGCGCCGAAGTTCACCATGGACTACTTCATCAGCGCCAAGCAGCAATTGCGTTTCAGCATGCAGTGGACGGGCCTGAAGGCCCACGAGGATCGCTACTGGCAGGTGAGCCCGCGCAAGCTGGAGCGCCTGAACCCCATCGCCAAGCCGAATGCGCTGGACGAGGACTTCATCATCAGCCGCATGACCTTCCAGGCCCGTTATCGCTGGGAGATTGCACCGCTGTCGGATCTCTTCGTGGTCTATACCCGCGGAGCCAACCTGCCCGGCACGATGTTCGATGATTTCGGCGGCCTGCTGACCGAAGCCTGGTCCGAGCCCATCGTCGACACGCTGGTGCTCAAGCTGCGCTATCGTCTGGGCTCGTAAGCGCCTTTCAATCCGTGGGAGCCTGCTTGCCGTGGGAGCCTGCTTGCAGGCGAACTGCTCGCTTGCAGGCAAGCTCCAACGGATTCCTGCCACTGCCCAGATGAAAGGATTCAAGCCGACTGCAGCCACCGAGCCAGCGCCCGGCCGATCGCGTGGGGCGAGATCTCCTGCACATAGTGACTGCCGAACACAGTCACTTCCGTCTGATTCTTGAAGCTTCGAACAAATTCCAGCATCTCTTCCGACGCCAGAATGGCGCCCGGGTTCACCCGCACGAAGAGCTTGCGCACCTCACTGGCTGCCAGCCAGTCGGTATAGCCGCGTATGAGGGCGACAGTGTCTGCCGGCTGATCGTCGCGCGGCAGTTCCCGTGGCCACTCCAGCGTCGGCCTGCGGCTCTCCCCCGGCGTGAGGTAGGGACGCCGGTACTCCGCCTTGTCGGCGTCGCTCAGATACAGATCAAGCCCGCCGAGCAGGATCTGGTCGATGAACACATTGTTCTGCAGGACTGCTTCCTCCCCCGCCGGGGAGCGAAAGACAGAGAACAGTCCCGTCGTGGGTTCGGGCACCGGGGGCAGTGTGGCGGGGCGCAGAATGGCTTCCATGTAGGCGATGCCGCTGACACGCTCGGGGTGGAACTGTGCGTAACTCAGGCCAATGCCTGACCCCCAGTCGTGAATGACCAGTGTTACGCGCTGCGTGACGCCGATGGCCTCGAGCAGTTCGAAAACATAGTCACGGTGCACGCTGAACTTGTAGGCGCCCGGGCCACTGTCCGGCAGTGGGTCGGAGTCGCCCATGCCGATCAGGTCCGGGGCGATGCAGCGGCCCAGGTGCTGCACATGGGGAATGATGTTGCGCCACAGATAGGAAGACGTGGGGTTGCCGTGCAGGAACACGATGGGGTCTCCTGTCCCTGTTTCGTACCAGGCCATGTTGATGCCCCGCACCTGCGTGCGACGTTTCTGCGCTGCCCAGTCCGCTGGCGGCGTCTGCGCACTGGCATTGTTCAGGCTCCGTGGCAGTGCGGCAGCACTGCCGGCCAGCAGCGCGGCTTTCATCAGAGTGCGACGGTCGAATGGCAGCATGGTTTTCTCCTTGTTGTCGTTGTATGGGAAACAGCTTCCGCGAGCGGCAGTATAGCCCTGATCACCGCGGACCGAGGGCGTGCAGTTCCTGCAGGGGCATGAGGGTGAGTGATTCGCGAATGCTGCGGGAAATCAGCGAGTGGTCGACGTCCGGCTCCAGGTCTTCTGGGCGGCCCATGCCGCCGGTAGGAACGGCACGCAGCGTGTGAGAATCGTCCTCCTGCAGGACAAAGGCCCCGGTACAGTTGCGGCAGAACAGTGTGTCGCCGGCATGCTGCTCACGGCGAATCACGAGGGTGGGGCCGCACATTGGACACTCTTGAAGACGAATGCCTTCGTCACTGTGGCCTTGAATATGCACTAAGGCACCGGTGTCACCCAGCGCCAGAAAATGCCCGACCCACTGACTGTCCAGCTGAGTGCCGCGCACGTCTTCCAGTATGCCTAGATAGCGCTTCAGGTAGCGCTGGGGGGCCGTGCGCAGGTCCACCAGGATCAGTCCATCCAGCGCCTTGCTGAAGTGATGATTCACCGAGAACTCGATGAACTTGCCGTTCAGCGCCAGGTAGTGCCGGATCAGCACCGGCACCTTGCGCGCCGTGCCCGCATTGCCAAGCAACTTGTTGATGGCATTCATGCTGGAGACTGCCTGCAGAGACTCCGGGCTCCAGAAGCGGCGCGAGTAACGGAACGGCGCGACCGGTCGCACCAGGCCACGCAGGGAGGCTTCGGCGCTGTGCGCAGCCAGGAAGGTGTCGCTGAGCAGAGCGCGGATCATCGGCGCGAAGTGATTGGAGATACTCACGCAGCCCATGAAAGTGTGGCAGTCCGGGTGGCGCAGCATGAAGGCTCCCAGTCCGCGCCACAGAAGGTCCAGGGCGTGAGGATTGCTCTGGTACTCGCGGGATACAAAGGAGCGGCCGACCTCCACGACGCCGCCAAGTGCCTGCAGGAAACGCGCGTCATAATGGAACAGCGAGTTGCTGTAGAGCCCTTCCACACCGCGCCGCTCCAGTATCTGCTGGACGCTCGCCGCGCGATAACCCCCCACCAGACGCCGCTGCTCACGGTCCCACACCAGGATGTGTGCATAGTCGCGGTCGAAACGGTCCGCATCCAGCGCCATGCCGGTGCCTTCGCCCACCTCGCGGAAGGTACGCTCGCGCACCAGGGCCAGCTGCTGCGCCACACAGCCCAGCGACTTCCAGGGCGCACAGTAGACATCGAAGCTGTCATGACGCTGTACGAGGCAGTCCTCCATCTGCGTCAGCTGCACCTGCAGTGCGGCAGCGTCGTGATCAGCAGGCAGCAGATTCTGCCGGCGAGCGTCTGTGACAGCGCTGGTCTGCGGGAGAGGCAGTAGTTCGCAGGCCATGCGCAGATAGTCCGTGGCGGCCTGGGGGCTGTCGATGCCAGTATCGGTCAACCGCAGTGGCTGGCCGATACGGGTGGTCAGGCGGCGTTGCCCCTGCCCCAGCATGGCACGGGGCAACAGCAGGGTGCGCAGGCGCTTGTGGATCAGCCCCGACAGATAGAATGTCCAGCTGTTGCGGCCTTCGACGTGAATGGGCAGGCAGGTGGCATCGTACTTGAGCGCCAGGCGTCCCACGATATCCTTCCAAGGTGCGTCCTGAATCGACCAGCTGCGCAGATGCAGTACCGATACCGTGCCGGAGGGAAACAGCAGCAGGGCGCCCCGGCGCGACAGATGCCGGCTGGCCTGCAGCATGCCACGGCCGTTCATCTGCTGGCGGTCCGGGTTCAGCACGTCCACACCGATAAACAGCTCGTTGAATTCCTTGAAGCGCAGCAACAGTTCATTCGTCAGCACCTTGAGGTCGGGCCGGTAGCGCAGCAGCAGGCGTGACAGATACATGCCCTCCAGGGCACCCAGGGGGTGATTGGCGACAATGATCAGAGGGCGGTCTGCGGGCAGCGTCCCGAGCACCTCCAGATTGTGTACCTGGAAGTCCGCGTCCAGGCGCTCCAGCACGAAATCCAGAAAGCGGCTGGAATCGGAGTCCTGGCGCCGCAGCCGCTCGTCGTACCAGTCACGCAGCACATCGAGAGCGGAGAGCTTGTTGAGGACAAACCGCAGCGGCGCGCAGAGTCCTTCGAGAGCGAGCGGATTGCCCTGCACCATGTCAGTCAGTCTCCGGGTAATAACGGGCGAGCCGGCGCTCCATCTGCCAGTGGCGCAGCAGGGCGCCCAGGCCCGGGGTGCGTACGCCGCGTCGGCGTTGGACTGCGCCAAGCTGAAACAGTGTTCGGTATTGCCACAGCAAGGCCTTGATCGCAGCTCCGAGCGTGGCGTCCTTGTCCCAGATGTGAATCGACTCGGCACTCGCGCCATTGATCTCGACAATTTCAAGGTGCTCGCCACGCTCGAGAGAGGCGATGTCGCGGAACTTCACGTCCAGCCGGCCGTAATGAAAATCGGGCAGTCCGGCCATCAGTCTGTTGACGGCATTCGTCAGCGCGGGCGTGACGTGAGCTCGCGCATCCGTGAATACGGCGCCGCGGCAGTGGCTCGCCGAGAACAACAGTCGGTGCACTTCGCCGGGAGCCAGCACGCGGTGCCAGTCGTCGCGGTTGCGTGCAGCGTACAGGTGGATCAGTGCTCCGGCGCGCGCATCCCGGAGCACCAGATCTGCCACAGTACTTTCCCCGTCACCGGTCACAGCAGGGGTGTGCTTGAAGGTTAGCGATGGAATCCAGCCCGCGACTGTGTCTGGATGCCGAACGTAGAAGATGCCCACTTCGGGCTCGTACTGCGCAAGCTGCTGGCAGATCAGCCCCGCGCCGGGCGGATAGGATGCGATGGTCTGTGTCAGCTGCGCGGCGTCGCGAATCAGCTTGACGCCAGAGCCACGACAGCCCATGTCCGGTTTGCAGACAAATGGAAGCTCAATGCCTTGTGCACGGGCGGAGGCGATGGCGTCTTCAGCCTGCTGTTCGGCGCTGTCCGCGCTGACTGTGTGCAGAAACCAGGGCAGGATGGCGGCGCGGCAGGCACCAGTGGCCTGAGAGAACAGCAGATCCTTCGAGCCACCCACCATGCCGGCCAGCGGAATGCGCGGATTGGCAATCAAAGGCAGCGTGAGCGAGCCATGTCGCACACTCAGCAGCAGCCACTGCAGGCCCACCGGCAGATACATCAGCCAGGTGGGCCAGAACTCGAAGTAGGAAGTGCTGCGTTCGCTCATCGCCGTGCCCGCCCCCACTGCTCAGAAACGCATGTTCACGCTGCTGTAGACATAGCGTCCGCTCTCGCCGATGGGCGACAGCACGTCGTGCGGCAGATTGCCGAAGAAGTTGATGTCGGCGCTGGAAAGGTCCGCGTAATTGTCGAAGACATTGTTCACGCCCAGGGTGAGGGTCACCCCCGGGTGAATCAGATAGCTGCCCTCGATGTCCACACCCTTCTCGGCGCCGTAGCGCTGACGCGGTTCGAAGCCCCCGCCGAAATTGAACACCCGTACCACACTGCCGAAGTAGTGAATGCGATTGACCAGCGTGAGGCGGTCGCGCGTCCAGGTGGTCAGCAGGCTGGATTTCTGCCGTGGGGCGGATTCCTCGATGGTGTTGATCTCTTCCACGCCGATCAGCGCGAAGCTGCTGTCCAGCGCGCGCAGCTGTGCTGGCGTGGGGGTGATGCGCTCGATCTCGGTCTTCGCGTAGCTGTAGCCGAAGGTCAGGTTCAGCTCGCCGTCGAACAGCGGCGCCTCATGGGTCACGATCAGGTCGATGCCGCGGGTCTGGGTGTCGATGGCATTGGTGAAGAAGCGCACAGACTCGATGCCGGCCCCGCCCGCTTGAGCCTGCACGAAGTTCACCAGTGGCGTGCCAAAAAGACGGTCTGACAGCGTGATGCGGTCGTCGACGTCGATCTGGAAGGCGTCCAGCGTCACCGTGACGCTGTGGTTCGGCTGTGCCGTCAGGCCGATGCTCTGGTTGATGGCAGTTTCCGGTTTCAGCGCTGAGGCTCCCAGAGACAAGGCGATGGGATTGGCCACTGGCAGGGTCACGGTGTTCACCAGGCTGCGATTGTCCCCGAAGTTGGTGCTGCGGTCGGAGAAGCCGATCTGGCTCAAAGCCGGTGCGCGCAGACTGTTGGAGAGGGCCCCGCGCAGGCCGTAGCCCTCGGCCAGTTCGAGGTAGACGGCCGCCTTGCCGCTCAACTCGTCGCCGAAGTCCGCGTAGTGTTCCCAGCGCGCGGCGGTGTCCAGCAGCAGACGGTCGGTCACCTGATCCGAGGCGCTCACATACACACTGAAGACTTCGCGGGCCTCGCGCGCCTCGTCGGCCGGTGTCAGGCCGATGGCGCCCTGGGCGCCGATGTCGCCGCTGAAGGGGCCGGCCATCCAGGACGCATTGTCGCCGGCACGGGTGCGGAACTTCTCCTTGCGGTATTCCGCGCCTGCCGCCACGTGCACGGTGCCCAGCGCTGTGTCATAGGGCGTGGCGCGCTGGACATCGGCGTTCACCGTCAACTGATCCAGCAGATACTCGCCCGAGTCGAAGCGCGTCGGGCTGGCGGCACCATAGGACGCATTCAAGGAATTCTTCGCGCCATAGGCGAAGCGATTGCCGCCCAGGGTGGCGCTGGTGTCGGTGGTCCAGTCGCCCACGCGGCTGCTCAGGCCCAGGGTCAGACCGTGGTCGCGGTTCTCGCCGAGAGAGATGGGGCGGTAGCCCTGCGGGTAGACGGCCGGCACGTTGCGCGATTCATCCGGATAGCGGAAGAACGTGGCGCCTTGCGTGTCGCGACTGCCCAGGGTACCGAAGGCGTAGAGGATATTGGCGCCGAGCGGCTTCTCGGCGTTGAACCACAGATTGGCGTCACGCACCTGCGGGTCGCCCTTGGCGTAGTTGCGCTGGCCCTTGAGAGCGAGATTCGCCGGGGTGGCCGGGTAGAAGAACGGGATGGTGTCGAAGCCGGCGCGATCGGTGGCGTTGCGGCGCTTCACATCGAAACCGGCATTGAAGAAGCCGCCACCGGCGAGGTTGAGGCCGGCCTTGCCGTCGAGGGTTAAAGTCTGCCCGTCGGTGATGTCTTCGTCGATGGCGTCGAAATCGGTGACATGGGCCCCGTATCCCACATTGAATTCGGGACGCAGGCTCTCGCGGTCGAGGATCAGGTTGACCACCCCGCCGATGGCATCGGAGCCGTACTGCGCGCCGGCGCCATCACGCAGCACCTCGACATGGTGCACGGCATTCAGCGGCAGGGTGTTGAAGTCCACGGCGGCAGTGCCGCGCCCGATCTTGGTTTCGCTGTTCACTACCGCCGAGGTGTGACGGCGCTTGCCGTTCACCAGCACCAGCATCTGGTCGGGGCTCAGGCCGCGCAGCTGGCCCGCGCGCACGTGGTCCGAGGTGCCGGAATTGGACTGGCGCAGGAAGTTGAACGAAGGCACGAGGGTTGCCAGGGCCTCGCCCAGCTCGCCCGCCAGGGCACCGGACTCGCGCACGTCTTCGGCATCGAAGGTGTCCACAGGCACAGGGGATTCCAGTATCGAGCGTTCCAGACTGCGGCTGCCGGTGACGACGATGGTGTCTATCGCCTCAGGCGTGGCGGACTGCGCCAGCAGGCTGCCGCCGGGCAGCAGGCTTGCGGCAGCGATGCACAGGAAAAGGCTGTTGCGGCGAAACGCGGTGTGAGGAGTGAACATAGGTCGATTCTCTCAGATGGTGTCACTGGTCGTTGTGGGCGCCCTGCAAGGGCTTGAAGCACGGTCGAGAGCCTGCTCGGCGCTACGGCGGGCGTCGTTACCGGGCAAAATGTCCTTCGCTGACATGAACTTGAGGTACGCTGGCACGCCGCTGGCGGATTCGCTGCCGGCAACCGCGACACCGTCGCCGAGGCATGCCGCGCGATCGCCAGGACGCGGCGCGTCGATTTCCAGTTTTTCCCGATCATCATGTCACGCGCGGGTGATCCATCAGACTTGTTGACAGGTAAACATGGAACGCATTCCTATAGTCGAGGAGACACCATGGTCAATGCCGCTATCGTACACGACACGTTTGCGCTGGGTCTGCTAGGGCCCTGCCTGCTGGCCGTGCTGCTCGTCGCTCCGGCCGCGGCCAGGGCGCAGGACTGGACGCTCTACAACGGCCTGCTCGCCGACCATGTGGCACCGACAGAGCGCGAAGGCGTGAGTTTTCATGCCGTCGACTACGCCGCCTGGGCCCAGGATCCGCGTTACCCTCAGGTGCTGGCGCAAGTCGAGAATTTTCCGCTGCAAACACTGCAGACCACCGCCGACAAGGTGGCCTTCTACAGCAATGTCTACAACCTCTACGCCATTCGCATGGTCATCGACAATCTGCCGCTGGACAGCATTCGCGATGCGGGCTCGCTGTTCTCGCCCGTGTGGAAGAAACCCGCGGGCCGGCTGGGCGGCAGGACGGTCACCCTCGACGAGATCGAGCATCAGATCCTGCGCCCGCTGGGCGAGGCGCGCATTCACTTCGCCATTGTGTGTGCCTCGCTGAGCTGCCCCGATCTGCGCCGCGAGGCCTTCACGGTGGCGACTCTCGACGAGCAGCTGGAAGATCAGACCCGGCGCTTTCTGGCCAATGCCAGCAAGGGACTGCGCATCGAAGGCATGCAGGTGCAGGTGTCCCAGATATTCGACTGGTTCGAGGAGGACTTCGCCAGTGCCGGGGGCGTCGAGGCCTTCGTGCGCCGCTATCGCGAGCTGCCGCCGCAGAGTCGTCTGCGCGCTGCAATTCCCTACCACTGGAACCTCAACGCGCAGTGACTCAGTGCCTTACAAGGCGCTGACCGTCTCCAGTACCAGGCTCACATCCGGGCGCACCTTGTAATCCTCTTCCGCCAGTTTGGCGCGAATCACGCCCTGTGCGTCGATGACGAAGATGCCGGGATAGGGGATGCCGTAGGCGCGCTCGCCGGGACTGTACTGTGTATTCAGGATGCCCATGGCCGTGACGTGCCGGGTATCCTCATCCGACAGCAGGGGCATGGAGGTGCCATGTTCCTCCTCTGCTTCCTTGAGGGTGGCGATCGGGTCATAGGTCATCGCAGCCAGGGAATACCCCAGCGCCGCAAATTGTTCCTGCGCCGCCTGCATGCGTTCGAGCTGGACCTTGCAGTAAGGACACCAGTCGAAGGAGCGACTCATGATCAGGATCAGGCCCTTGCTGCCGGTCAGGTCCGCCAGCGTGTGCCGCTGGCCGTTCTGATCCACGGCGTCGATGGGAGGCAGTGTGCTGCCCACGGGAAGCGCGGGAGCCCAGACAAATTCCTGAGCCTGGGTGCTCACAAGGGGCAGGCTGGTGCTGACCAGCAGGACGAACAGAACGGCAAGGCGGGCAGACAGAGGCATCATGACGGGCTCCAGAGCTGTTGTTCTTGGGGTGAGGCATGCAGATACTGCAAAATAACTGCAACGCAGCGCTGATGTTACAGACTGCCGCACAAGAAAGCGCGCAGCGCGGCAGACAACATCGCGCTGCAAAGCATCGTGACGCGCCCCTCGGTCATGGTGTCACTCGATGACAGCCTGCAGGCCTGCCTGGAAATACTCGACGTGGTACTCTTTCCCCACCCGCTCGACGCCGACCGCCACCGCTTCAACCCGGCACCGCTTCAACAAGTCCATAAACAAATCCGCCCCCCCGCAGGAGACACGCCCGCATGATCTTCCGACAGCTCTACGATGCCCCGTCGTCCACCTACACCTATCTGCTGGCCGACGAGGCCAGCCACGAGGCCATCCTGATCGACCCGGTGTTCGAACAGGCTCAGCGCGATCTGGCACTGCTGCGCGAACTCGGTCTGCAGTTGAAGATCGTGGTGGACACGCACGCCCATGCCGACCACATCACGGCCGCCTGGCTGCTGAAGCAGAAGACGGGTTGCCAGATCGCGCTCTCGGCCAGCGCCGGCGCGGTGAACGTCGACCTGCCCCTGCATCATGGTCAGCACTTCGGTGTGCATGGCATCACCCTGGAGGCCCGCGCCACGCCCGGCCACACCAATGGCTGCACCAGCTTCGTGCTGGCCGATCAGAGCATGGTGTTCACCGGCGATGCGCTGTTGATTCGCGGCTGCGGTCGCAGTGATTTCCAACAGGGCGACCCGGCGCGTCTGTATCACTCCATTACTGAACAGCTGTTCTCGCTGCCTGATACCTGTGCGGTATATCCGGCGCATGACTACAACGGTCGCACGCGCTCGTCGGTGGGCGAGGAAAAGCGCTTCAATCCACGCGTGGGCGGTGGCGCCAACGAGAAGGACTTCGTGCACTACATGAAGGCGATGCAGCTGCCCCACCCGAAGAAGATCGATGAGGCTCTGCCCAACAATCTGCGCAGCGGCATGCCGGAAAGCGGGCGTTTACCTGCGGAGCCCGACTGGGCCGATCTGCATGTCAGCTTCGCCGGCATCCCCGAAGTCGAACCGGAATGGGTGGTTCAGAATCAGCTTTCGGTCACCATTCTCGATGTGCGCGAGGCCGACGAGCTGGGCGAGCCCGTGATCGGGCTGCACAATGCGCTGACGATTCCGCTGAGCGCGCTGCGCGAGCGCGTGGGCGAGGTGCCGAAAGACAAGCCTGTGGTCACGCTGTGTCGTTCCGGCAAGCGCTCCTCACTGGCCCTGTCGATTCTGAAGACGGCGGGTCACGAGCGCGCGGCGAACATCCGCGGCGGCATCCTGCACTGGCACGATCAGTGAGACTTGCCTGCGCGGGAATGGCGTTCGGTGAGCAGGTAGCTCAGCAGGCCGAGCACGATGATGATGGCGGCCGCACGGGCTTCCAGCGGACGTTCGACCGTGATGAAGCCCAGGGTCCACAGCATGATGGCGCTGTAGATGAGCGGGGGCAGGGGATAGGCCCAGGTGCGGTAGGCGGTCACGCCGGGTTCCCGGCCGTCGCCGCGGCGGGCGCGCAGCACGAAGATGCCCAGCACCGTGGCCAGTGAGCTCAGGCCGAGAATGAAGCCGGAGAACACCAGCACCGATTCGAAGGTGGAGGTGAGAATGAACAGCGCCGCCAGGCCGCCCTGGGTGAAGACGGCGCGCCGCGGCACGCCGCCTGAGTTCTTCGCCGCCAGCAGGCGGAACAGGCGGAAGTCCTCGCCCATCACCTGCAGCACGCGTGGCCCCGCCATCAGCATGGCGCTGACCGTGGAGATCAGCAGCAGCGACAGCATCCCGCCCATCAGCATGGCGCCCAGGGGTCCGAAGGTGTTCTCGGCCACGATCACCCCCGCTTCCACCTTGCCGGCCAGCAGGTCCATCGGCACCGCGTAGAGAAAGGTCGCGTTGAGCGCCAGGTAGAGC
>JBEDFR010000108.1:0-4397 GCA_041175045.1 Pseudomonadota bacterium
GTCCTGGCTCGAGAACAGTGCCGAGTACACGGGCAACGCAGGCGTGTGGGCGCCCATGTCCGGGGACCCCGAATTGGGTCATGTGTACCTTCCGGTGGAAGATCCGACTGGGGACTATTACGGCGGCGATCGCCCGGGCTCCAATCTCTTTTCCAGCAGCATTGTGGCTCTGGACATCAAGACGGGCGAGCGAGTCTGGCATTACCAGTTCATTCATCACGACATCTGGGACTGGGACGTGCCTGCGGCGCCGGTATTGATTGATCTGCCCAACGGTCGCAAGGTCGTCATGTCCGTGACCAAGCAGGCCTTCGTCTATGCCTTTGATCGCGAGACAGGTGAGCCGATCTGGCCCATCGAGGAACTGCCAGTGCCCGCTGGTGATGTTCCCGGTGAATGGTACTCGCTGACTCAGCCTTTCCCGACGCGTCCGGCGCCTTTCGATCGTCAGGGTTTCACCGAGGACGATCTGATCGACTTCACCCCCGAACTGCGTGCCAAGGCCTTGGAAGCTATTGCAGGCTTCCGTCTGAGCCCGAACCTGTACACTCCACCGTCAACTTCCGACGCGCCGGATGGCACGCGCGGCCTCCTGAGCCTGCCGTCCTCCACTGGGGGCGCCAACTGGGAAGGTTCCGCAATCGATCCTGAAACCGGCATCCTCTACGTTCCTTCCCGTACTCAGCTGCAGTCTCTGTCTCTGGCCAAGAACCCGGCCTCGGACATTGATTTCAGCCAGGGCACCGGCGTACGCATTCCGCGTATTGAAGGTCTCGAAGTGGTCAAGCCGCCCTATGGACGTGTGACTGCCATTGACATGAATTCCGGTGAGCACCTGTGGTGGATCCCCAACGCAGACACGCCAGAGCGCATTGCGAATCACCCGCTTCTGCAGGGTGTTGATCTGCCGCCCACCGGCATTCCGACCCGATCCGGCGTGCTCTTGACCAAGTCTCTGCTGTTCGTTGCCGAGGGAATTGGGACAGCCGATGCCATGCCGAGAATGCGCGCCTTCAACAAGGAAACCGGCGATCTCGTGCACCTGATGGAACTGCCTGACAATCAGACCGGTCTGCCCTTCACCTACGAACACGCTGGCAAGCAGTACCTCGGTCTGTTCGTGGGTGGTCGCAGCACCCCAGCCCAGCTGGTGGTCTACGCACTGCCCTGATCCGTCTGTTGCTCATGCCCTTCCGCGCCCCGAATCAGTCTTCTGGTTTGGGGCGTTTGTTTTTCAGCCTGGAGACCTCATGAAACTTGCACCCGCTGTCTTACTGATTTTCTACTTGCTGCCACTGGTGACCTTCGGGGCCGAACAGGGCGCTGTCTTGCCCAACCGCATCGATCTGATCCGTCACGACGCGCCGCCGCTCGCGCTGCCCGGTCCGCTGGCGGTAGGCGTGAGAACATTGGAACTGCGCGATCCCGACCGGGTCGATGTTCTCGGCACGCTCGAGCGTGGCAGTGTCGTCCGCTATGAGCGTGTGTTGACGGTGGAGGTGTGGTACCCGGCCGTCGCGCAGCAGGGTGGGGCTGTGACCCACTACCTCTCCGAGACGCGCAATCTCGACGTCATGGCCCTTCTGCACGGCTCCGCACAACGAGATGCCGAGGCGTTGCAGGGCCAGGGCCGCTTCCCGCTCGTCGTGCTCTCCCATGGCTATCCAGGCAATCGTTATCTGCTCAGCCATCTCGGCGAAAACCTGGCGAGCAAGGGCTATGTCGTGGCCTCCATCGACCATACCGACAGCACCTACCGCAATCAGCAGGCCTTTGCCAGCACGCTCTACAACCGGTCGCCGGATCAACGCTTCGTGTTGCAGGCTCTGGCGACTGCCACGCAGAGCGAGGGTAGTTTCCTGCAAGGCATCGTCGATGCAGACCATACGGGCCTGATCGGATTTTCCATGGGGGGCTACGGGCTGCTCAACAATCTGGGTGCCGCCTACAGCGAGGCGATGATCGAGGCCGCCGGTGCTCCACCCCTTGGTCTGCTGCGTGAACACACCGATGCGAGCCCGACGTATCGACAGGCCCTCGACCCGCGCTTCAAGGCTGGCGTCGCGATCGCGCCCTGGGGCATGAACTCTGGCTATTTCACTGTTGAGACACTGGCTTCCATTCGCCTGCCCATGCTCCTGGTTGCGGGGACGGTGGACAGTACAGCCGGGTACGAGAACGGCACGCGGGCTGTTTTCGAGAACACGACGGGAGCCGAGCGGACTCTGCTCAGCTTCGTGAATGGGGGGCACAGTGTGGCAGCGCCCATACCGTTGCCGCAGGAGATCCTGCAGTCGGCGGACAAGTCAGGGGCGGGACACTACGCCGACCCGGTGTGGGACAGTGTGCGCAGCAACAATATCCTGGCGCACTACGTGACGGCATTTCTCGACTTGCATTTAAAGCAGATGAAAGAGCGCGAGCCTGCGCTGGGAGAGCTGCCGGAGCGCAGTGTCGGGCTGCTGCTCGAACACCGCGCTGCGGGAGAGTAAGACAACAGATCAGGGCGCCACGATGCGCTGGCCGTTCACCCAGGTCTGTGCCACCGTGGCCTTCCAGATCTCGCTGGGGGCGTCGGCAAAGATGTCCTGATCGATCAGGATGAAATCAGCGGCCTTGCCCGGCTCGAGGGTGCCGAGCAGCGTTTCCTGATGTCCGGCGTAGGCTGCGTCGATGGTGAAACTTGCCAAAGCCTCTTCGGGCGTCATGCGCTCCTCGGGGAACCAGCCACCGGGCGGCTGATTGTCGTGATCCTGACGTGTGATGGCGGCATGCAACCCGTAGAAGGGATTCGGTGACTCGACCGGGAAGTCCGAGCCATTGGCGATGATCGTGCCGGCGTCCAGCAGCTTGCGCCAGGCATAGGCGCCCTGGATGCGGATCTCGCCCAGTCTGTCCTGGGCCATGTTCTTGTCGCTGGTGGCGTGTGTGGATTGCATGGATGGAATGACGCCCAGCTCGGCAAAACGCAGGATGTCCTCGTAGCGCAGCACCTGGGCGTGCTCTACTCGATGGCGGCTGTTGCGCGTGTTCGTCGCGGGAATCAGCGCGGCGAAATGATCGAGCACGAGCATGTTGGCGTTGTCGCCGATGGCATGGATGTTGACCTGGAAGTTCGCCCTCATCGCCTGTTCCATGGTGGCGTAAAGTTCGTCTGGTTCCAGCAGAAGCAGGCCGCGATGGCCGGGCATGTCGCTGTAATCCTCGATGAGCGCAGCACCGCGACTGCCCAGGGCACCATCAGCAGAGATCTTGATGCTGTTGATGGTCAGCGTGCCGTCGGCACTCGTGAAATGGCCTGCTGCCAGCAATTCCGGCAATTGGGGATCGCCGGCGCCGAGCATCACATTCACACGCACGGGCAGGGGGCCTTCTTCCAGCAGACGCTTGTATGCTTCCACCGTTCGCGCTGAAACACCGGCATCGTGCACGCTTGTCAGCCCCTGAGCGCTGAGTGCGTACAATGCCCGGCGCAGGGCAAACACCTGTTCTTCCACACTCAGTGCGGGGATGTTGGCGGTGATGAGATCCATCGCATTGTCTACAAAAGTGCCAGTCGGGCGGCCTTCCGCATCGCGAATGATCTGCCCGCCTGCCGGGTCGACCGTGGCCGCATTCACGTCAGCCAGCGCCATCGCGGCGGAATTGGCCCAGCCCGCGTGGCCATCCACTCGGGTGAGCCAGACCGGTGTGTCACCGAAGTATTCGTCCAGACTTGCGGCGGAAGGGAATTCGTTGCTGTCCCACAATACCTGGTTCCAGCCTCGGCCCTGTATCCATTCCAGATTGCCATTCGCCTGCTGAAAGGCACGGATGCGGTCGACGGCTTCCTGCTCGGAGCGGGTGCCGGTGAGGTCGACACGCAGAAGGCTCAGTCCGTAACTCAGGATGTGGCCGTGGGCATCGATCAGCCCTGGAAGCAACGTCTTGCCCTCGCCATCGATGATTGTGATGGCCGCATCCTCTGGCAGTGCTTCCTCTGCAGTGAACACGCGATCTATGGTGTTGCCAGTGAATTGCAGGGCGCGAAATCGAATCAGCTCGTGATTTGCGTTCACCGTGTAGCCGTTGACATCGGTCAGGAGTGTGGTCTGTGCCTGGGCCAGCGTGCAGAAACTGACAAGACTGCCTGTGGCAAGCGCGCTCATGATGAAAGCACGGCAGCCTGAGAAAAGAGAATGTTGCATGATGATGTCCAGCTGAATGAGGGGGTGGATGCGAAAGTGCTGCGCATCAGTCCATTGTGTACGCGCGTCGCGGCACGCTATAGTCGGGCCGCTCGAGTTGATGAACCAGCCGATTCCATTGCGGAGGGATAATAATGAAAACAACCGTTGATTACACCAGTCATGCCGCTGAATTCACGTTACCTCCGAGCCCTTTGCGTCGGCAGCTTC
>JBEDFR010000109.1:0-4311 GCA_041175045.1 Pseudomonadota bacterium
TGGTCGTGGTAAAGGCCGCCGTCATCGGCTCGGCCCCACAGCACATAGGTACCGGGCCTGTCGAAGGTGACGTGTGTGCGGTACATGCCGTCGGCCGGCACGGGAGGTGGGGTCCACAGGGCTCCCCAGGGTGAATTGGCCGAGGTGCGCGTGTCTTCCCAGGGCTTGATCTGGGGAGGATCGAAGCTGGCGTTGCCGTCGCCGCGATAGATGTTCCAGGACAGGAACAGGCCATTGGTCTTGCCCACGGTGGTCCGGCGCGGCGGCTGCATCCAGCGCGCCAGGCCCTGCTGCTCCGGGCGGCTGATGGAGGCGGCACGTGGCTTGGGCAGGCCGTCGTCCTCGATGTGGGCCTCTACCAGCAGGGGTTCGCCTACGCGCACGCGGCGCACGATCTGATCCCCGGTGCGATCTCCCTGCACGGTCAGCACTGGCGCGATGTTGGCGCGGGATTCCGGGCTGCTGGTGCCGGCACCCAGGGAGCCAGTCTCGGAAGCAATCACCACATTGTCGATCACGTAGTCGCGGGCGAGGGTGGCGAAGGCGGTCTTGGACACGCCATTGATGGCGACCGTCCAGGCCAGTTCCTTGTCGCCCCAGTCAGCAGGCACCACGACTTCGAAGGTGAAGCGGTTGCGCCGCGGCAGAAAATGCGTGGGCTGGCCGCGATCGGCATCGCCGGGCGAAAAGAAATTGGCTTCGCCCACGGGAATTTTCAGCTCTTCTTCCCAGTTTTCGTTGTGGTAACCGAAGACGAAACTGAAGGTGCCATCGTCGTTTTCCCACCAGCCTTCATAGGCGGGTTCGACGTACTGGCCCTTGCGATAGCTGGGTTCGGCAGCTTGCGCGGCGAGACTGAACAGCAGCGCGCAGAGTAGAAAGAGCGGCATGGCCGCGATGGAGCGACGAGCGAACGTGAACATGGCAGACCCTCGTGGTGGCGCATCACCCGGAACTGGGCGGGTGTGTGCAGTTTTTGTTGTTGTACCAGCCGGCCTGGCGGCAGGCTGATGACAGAAATCTAGCCGCCGCGCCAGGTTGCTGTCTGCCGCGAAGTGAAGAATTTCTTGACGAAAAATGAAGAATTGCGGGGGCCTGTCTGAAGCAGCGAGCCCTGCTCGCGATCAAGCAGGCTGCCGAATCGCGGGCAGGGCTCGCTCCTACAGGTGCTGGGTCAAGCCACCGTCTGCGCGCTGGTCTCCAGCAGCTGCGGTGACTTGCCATTGATGGCGATCTGGCGCGGCTTCATGGCCTCGGGAATTTCACGCACCAGGTCGATATTCAGCAGGCCATTCTCCAGCGTGGCGCCGGTGACCTTCACATGGTCGGCCAGCTGGAACACACGCTCGAAATTGCGGCCGGCGATGCCCTGATGCAGGTAGTTGCGCTCCTTGCCGTCGTCGGCCTTCTTGCCCTTGACGGTCAGGGTCTGGCGCTCGGACTGGATCTGCAGCTCCTCATCCACGAAGCCGGCAACGGCCATGGTGATGCGGTACTGGTCCTTGCCCAGCAGTTCGATGTTGTACGGCGGATAACTGGGCTGGCTCTGCTCGCGCTGGGTGACAGCGTCCAGCAGGGAAGTCAGGTGGTCGAAACCAATGGTGGAACGGTAAAGCGGGGCAAAATCGAATGTACGCATGACGAATATCCTCGAAAGCAATATTGGTGGGATTTGGTGAACCCATCCGGGGATCGGGTCCTGTGGCCGGCCTCGCAGGAGCCCCGGCCACGTCGCCTATCTGCGGACGCCGATCTGCTTTTCAAGGGTGGAGTGTCAAATGACCAGCAGGTCCATGAACTCGTGGACGGGGGTCGCCGCCAATGCCTGCGGGTCATTGCACAGGGCGATGATCTTCTCGACGCGCGCGCCGGGGAAGCGCGTGGCCAGATTGCGGCGGAACTTCTGCTGCAGCAGCGGGAGGCCCTCCGCGCGGCGGCGTCGATGCCCCAGCGGATACTCCACCTCCACCTTCGGGGTGCAGCTGCCGTCGGCGAAGAAGATCTGCAGGGCATTGGCGATGGAACGCTTGTCCGCCTCCCGGTACTCCCGGCTGTAGCGCGGCTCTTCAATCACCTCCATCTTCTCGCGCAGCGCATCGATGATCGGGTGCGCCTGGTGGAACTCGTCCTCGTAGTGTTCGGCCTCCAGAGTCCCGAAAGCCAGCGGCACGGCCGTCATGTACTGCAGGCAATGGTCACGGTCGGCCGGATTGGCGAGCGGGCCGCGCTTGCTGATGATGCGGATGGCCGACTCGTGGGTGTGGATCACGATGCGCGCGATCTTGTCCAGACGGTCCTGCACCAGCGGATGCAGCTGCACGGCGGCTTCCGCTGCCGTCTGCGCGTGAAACTCGGCAGGGAAGGCGATCTTGAAGAGGATGTTTTCCATCACATAGCTAGCGTAATCCCTTGTAAAAGCTAGTTTATTGCCCTTGAAAGAGACATCCTGGAAGCCCCAGACCGGCGCGCTCAGCACGCTCGGGTAACCCACT
Organism: Pseudomonadota bacterium; assembly: GCA_041175045.1. Classification (GTDB taxonomy): domain Bacteria; phylum Pseudomonadota; class Gammaproteobacteria; order Pseudomonadales; family Pseudohongiellaceae; genus UBA5078. Next base: position 2,493 of record JBEDFR010000109.1, read on the forward strand.
TCGCCACGCAGTGTCAGATCTGCCAGGCGCACGGCGCGGGAGGTGGCGTCGCCGGCGGCCCAGGACTTGCGCGGGCCGGTATTGGGTGCATGGCGATAGGTGCGCAGGCTGGAGCCGTCCAGCCAGGCCTGGGAGAGGGCGTCGATGATCTGCGTCTCACTGCCACCCAGCAGATGCGTCACCACGGCGGTGGAGGCCACGCGCACCAGCAGCACATGGCACAGACCCACGCGGTTGAAACTGTTCTCCAGCGCGATCACGCCCTGGATCTCGTGCGCCTTGATCATGGCCTCCAGCACCTCGCGCATCCGCAGCGGCGCCTTGCCCATGGCCACGTTGCGCTGGGAGAGGTAGTCCGCCACGGCCAGTATGCCCCCCAGATTGTCTGAGGGGTGGCCCCATTCCGCTGCCAGCCAGGTGTCGTTGTAGTCCAGCCAGCGAATCAGGCAACCGATGTCCCAGGCCGCCTTGACCGGGTCTAGCCGCAACTGCGTGCCCGGCACGCGGGCGCCGTGCGGCACTACCGTGCCCTCCACCAGGGGGCCGAGCAGCTTGGTGCACTCAGGGAAACGCAGGGCCAGCACCGCACAGCCCAGCGAATCCATCAGGCACAGGCGCGCGGTGTCCCAGGCCGTGGCCGAGGTGATGGCGTATCCGGCGACATAGCGCGCGATGTCGACCAGTGCCTGGTCGGGGGCAGGGCGGGCGTTGTATTCCACAGTGGCGGACATCGGTGCATCCTCGGCAGGAAAAACTGGCGTCATGGTAGCGGAAAAGGCTGCTGAAAAAGCCGGCGAGTGTCGTGGCGATGGGTCTGTTCCTGGCCTACGCTTGGAGGGAACACAAGGAAGGTGTTGGCAAGCCTGGCAAGGATGGCAGGCGGGTCGGGCTGCATTCGGAACTGCTTCCTTCGCGATCGCGAGCCCACCGGGGGCAGCGCTGCTGCCCCCGACTTTTTCCCTCACGCCTGTGTCCCATCCTCCGCGCCATACAGGGCATCCAGCTTCTGTTCCCAGGCCAGATAATCCAGCACCTCATACAGTTCGGCGCGGGTCTGCATGCTGTCGAGCACCGCCTTCTGATCCCCGTCACGCGCAATCGCGCCATACACCTGCTCGGCCGCACGGCTCATGGCCCGAAAGGCGCTGAGCGGGTAGAGCGTCATCGCCACGCCCGCAGCGGCCAGCTCGCGAGTGTTGAACTGCGGCGTGAGGCCGAACTCGGTGAGATTGGCCAGGATCGGCACCGGCACCGCAGCGCTGAAGCGGCGGTAATCTTCAAGAGTGGTGACCGCCTCGGGGAAGACGGCATCGGCGCCTGCCTCGACGCAGGCCAGGGCCCGCTCGATGCCTGACTCCAGGCCCTCCACGGCAATGGCGTCGGTACGCGCCATGATCACGAAGTCAGCGTCTATGCGCGCATCCACGGCCGCCTTCACGCGGTCCACCATCTCGGCACACGACACAATCGCCTTGTGTGGCCGATGCCCGCAGCGCTTCTGCGCCACCTGGTCTTCGAGATGCACCGCTGCCGCGCCGGCCTTCTCCATGGCCTTGATCGTGCGTGCAATGGCGAAGGCGCCGCCCCAGCCCGTGTCGATGTCCACCAGCAGGGGCAGCTGTGTGGCACTGCTGATGCGGTCCACGTCCGTCAGCACGTCCTGCAGGGTGGTGAGCCCCAGATCGGGCAGGCCCAGTGACGCATTGGCCACGCCGGCGCCGGAAATATAAAGCACCTGATGTCCGGCCCGCTGTGCCAGCAGGGCGCTGTAGGCATTGAGCGTGCCGACGATCTGCAGGGGGCGGTGGGTGCGCAGGGC
>JBEDFR010000110.1:0-8485 GCA_041175045.1 Pseudomonadota bacterium
GGGAGGTCGCGGTGGCTGATCTGGTGCAGGTGGACAAGCTTGTCCACCATTTCGATCTGGGCGGCGGGCGCCGCGTGCACGCGGTGGACGGCATCAGCCTCGCCATCGGTGAGCGCGAGGTGCTTGGCCTGGTGGGGGAGAGCGGTTCCGGCAAGTCGACCCTCGGCCGCACGCTGGTCGGATTGCATGACAAACAGGGAGGCCAGGTGCTGTATCGCGGCGAGGCGCTTCCGGCACGCTATGCCCCGGCCGACTTCCGACGCTTCTCGCGGCAGCTGCAGATGATCTTCCAGGACCCCTATTCCTCGCTCAATCCGCGCATGACGGTGGGCGAGATCCTGGCCGAGGGCCTGCTGCTGAACCGACTGCTGCCGCCCGCCGCAGCGCGGGACAAGGCGGTGCACTGGCTGGAGCGCGTCGGCCTGCACGCCGATCATCAGTCGCGTTATCCGCATGAATTCTCCGGCGGTCAGCGCCAGCGCATCGGCATCGCCCGGGCGCTGATCCTGGAGCCGCAATTCGTGGTCTGCGATGAACCCATCTCGGCGCTGGACGTGTCAGTGCAGGCCCAGGTAGTGAACCTGCTGGACGAGCTGCGGCACTCCATGGGGCTGACGCTGCTGTTCATCGCCCATGATCTGTCCATGGTGCGTCACGTCAGTGATCGCATGGCGGTGATGTACCTGGGCGCACTGGCGGAGATCGGTCCGGTCGACCTGGTCTGTTCCGCGCCACTGCACCCTTACACGCAGATTCTGATCGCCTCCAATCCCGAGCCCGATCCGGTGAGCGAGCGCACGCGGCTGTCCACCCCCATCACGGGCGAGATTCCCTCGCCGGTGAACGTGCCCGCTGGCTGTCGCTTCGCCAGCCGCTGTCCGCAGGCCAAGGAGGTTTGCCGCACCCAGACCCCGGTGCTCAAGCCGGCCGCCGACCCGAACCGCCTGGTGGCCTGCCATCTGTACTGACGGGGACAGCCAAAAAAAACGGCCACCATCACTGGCAGCCGTATCAATAAAGGGAGAGTAACTCGCTTTCGCAATGCCTGAACCAGATCGGGAGAGGATCAAGAACACCCTCGAGCTCGGACATGGCTGTAGCATGCGAGAGGGAGGTGACACGGTCGGGACACCGTGATGACGTTTTCGTGACAGCGTTTGGCCTTCGCTCTCCTGCGAAAACCGGTTATGCTCCAAAGCCAATGTGACCCCCGGACAAGAGCAAGAAGAACTGCATGCGTGACTACTTCCTTCGCCGTTTGCTTCTGATTCCGCCGACGCTCATCGGCATTACGATCATCGTTTTCGTCATCACCCGCCTGGTGCCCGGCGGCCCCATCGAGCGCGCCATCATGGAGGCCCAGCTCTCCGGCGGCAGCACCCGTGGCGCCGCAGCCGGGCAGAACATGGCTCTGTCCGAGTCCCAGCTGGCGCGGCTGCGCGAGTACTACGGCTTCGACAAGCCCGTGCTGCAGAGCTACGTGGAGTGGGTGGGCAAGGTGGCCACCGGCGACCTGGGCACCTCCTACCGCTACAACATGCCGGTCTGGGATGTCATGGCCAGTCGCTTCCCGGTCTCGCTCTACTACGGCATCATCACCCTCATTCTGACCTACGCCATCTGTGTCCCCCTGGGCATCCTCAAGGCCATCAAGCATCGAACGGCCGTGGACAACATCAGCTCCATTCTCATTTTCATCGGCTATGCGGTGCCGGGCTATGCCCTGGGTTCGCTGCTGCTGCTGTATTTCTCGGTGCGCCTGGAATGGTTCCCCATGGGCGGCTTCGTCAGCCTGCAGTTCGACGATCTGAGCCTGTGGGGCAAGATCAAGGATCTCGTGTCCCACTCCGTGCTGCCGCTGATCTGCTACATGATGGGCAGCTTCGCGCTGGTGACGCTGCTGCTGAAGAATCATCTGATGGACAATCTGGCGTCCGACTACGTGCGCACCGCCATCGCCAAGGGCGTGTCCTTCCGCAAGGCCGTGACCGGCCACGCCCTGCGCAATTCGCTGATTCCCATCGCCACCACCTTCGGGCAGAACATCACCCTGCTGGTGTCGGGCTCCTTCCTGATCGAGACCATCTTCGACATCAACGGCTTCGGCCTGCTGGGTCTGACCTCCATCGTCGACCGGGACTACCCGGTGGTGATGGGCGTGGTGTTCCTGGCCAGTGTGCTGCTGCTGATCGGCAACATCCTTTCCGACATCCTCGTGGCGCTGGTCGACCCGCGCATCCGTTTCAACTAGGACGCCGCCATGAGCCTGTTGCGCCTGAATCCGCAAACCCAGAAGAAGCTGCGCCGCTTCCGCGAGATCAAGCGCGGCTACTACAGCTTCATCATTCTTTCCGTGTTCCTGCTGCTCAGCCTGTTCGGCGAACTGCTGATCAACAACCGGGCCCTGATCGTGAGCCATGAGGGCACGCTGCATTTCCCCACCTACGGCGCCTTCCACCCCGGCACCGACTTCGGCCTGGGCTACCCCTATGAAACCAATTACCGCGAACTGCAGCGCGTGTTCGAGGAGGCAGGCGAGGGCAACTGGGTGCTGATGCCCCTGATTCCCTACAGTCCCTTCGAGAACGATGCGTCGAGCGGCATCTTCCGGCCCGAGGCGCCCAGCGCCGAACGCCAGCACTATCTGGGCACCGACACCACCAGCCGCGACATCCTGGCGCGTCTGTTCTTCGGCACCCGCATCGCCCTGGTCTTTGCCATCGGCTTCATGGCAGCGGTGTACGTGATCGGCGTGGCCGTAGGCTGCGCCATGGGTTATCTGGGTGGCTGGTTCGACATCATCAGCCAGCGGCTGATCGAGATCTGGAGCAATATTCCCTTCCTCTACATGGTGATCATCGTGTTCTCGGTGATCCCGGACGGCTTCAGCATCGTCGCGCGGATCATGATCCTGCTCGGTGTGATGGTGCTGTTCTCGTGGACGTCCATGACCTATTACATGCGCACCGAGACCTACAAGGAAAAGTCCCGCGACTATGTGGCCGCCGCCCGCGTGCTGGGGGCTTCCAACACCCGCATCGTGTTCCGTCACATTCTGCCCAATGTGCTCTCGACGCTGGTGACCTTCATGCCCTTCACCATCGTGGCCGCGATCTCGGCCATCACGGCGCTGGACTTTCTCGGCTTCGGTCTGCCGCCGCCCACCCCGAGTCTGGGGGAACTGCTCAAGCAGGGCACGCAGACGCTGCGTACTGCCCCGTGGATCGTGATGTCGGCCTTTGGTACGCTCGTGGTGCTTCTCACCCTGGTCACCTTCGTGGGAGAAGCCATTCGCGAGTCCTTCGATCCACGCAAATTCACCCTCTACAAATAGACATACTGCCTCGGGAGATCGTCGCATGAAGACACGATATGTCTGGAAAATGCTGCTGCTGACAGCGGCCCTGCTGCTGAGCGCCTGTGGAGACGGTTCCGAGGAACAGGCGGACGCCGGCCTGGACAACACGCAGGAAGTGCTGGATTTCTACGCCTCCCGCCCGGACCTGATCACCTTTGCCACGCCCGCCGATCTGCCGGCCGATCTGGTGTGGGAGACCGGCATGAACGAGCCCGAGATTGGCTCGCCGGAAGCGAAGAAGGGTGGCACCTACTACGAAGCCATCGAGGACTTCCCGCCCACGCTGCGTTTCACCGGGCCCGATTCCAATTCCTCGTCCCGCTCCTGGATCAGTGGTTTCTACCGCATGCCCTGGGTGGTGCCGCATCCGAACACGCGCAACTACATTCCGGGCATCGCCGAGGCCTGGGCCATCGACCAGCCAAACAAGAGGGTGTACATCCGCATCAACCCGGCGGCGCGCTGGACGGATGACGAGCCCATCACCTCCGACGATGCGCTGTTTGCCTTCTTCTTCTATCTGTCCGACTACATCCAGGCGCCATTCTCGAACAATCATTACAGTAGCGAATACACCAATATCACCAAGTACGACGATTACACCTTCTCGGTGACCATGACCAATGCCAAGCCGGACATGGCCGAGTACGCGCTGTTCCTGGCGCCCGTGCCGCAGCATTTCTACAAGGAGCTGGGCACGGATTACCCGGAGCGTTACCAGTGGCGCTACGAGCCCCACGCCGGGGCCTACTTCATCGACGACCAGAACATCGACATGGGCGTGCGCATCGTGCTCGAGCGCAAGCAGGACTGGTGGGCGAAGGACATGAAGTACTGGCGCTACCTGTTCAATCCGGATCGCATCAATCTGTCGGTGATCCGCGATGCCTCCAATCGCTACGAGGCGTTCCGCCGCGGCGACGTGGACATGATGCGCGTGGCCACGGCGGAGATGTGGTACGACAATCTGCCCGACACCGATCCGGACATTGCGAGCGGCTATATTCACAAATCCACGTTCTACAACGGCGGCCCGCGCAGCAACTGGGGTCTGTGGATGAACTCCTCGCGCCATCTGCTGGACAATCAGGACGTGCGCCTGGGCATTCAGTACGCGGCCCACTGGCAGCTGGTGATCGACAGCTACTTCCGCGGCGACATGGAGCGTCTGCGCACCCAGAACGATGGTTACCCTGAGTTCACCCACCCGGACATCGTGGCGCGGCCCTTCAACATCGCACTCGCCGAGCAGCATTTCGCTGCGGCCGGTTTCACCCAGCGCGGCCCGGACGGCATTCTCACCAACGCCGCGGGCGAGCGTCTGGCCTTCACGCTGAGCACGCATTACGACCGCTTCGCCGACGTGTTCACCCTCCTGAAGGAAGAGGCCATCAAGGCCGGGCTGGAACTGCGCATCGAGATCCTCGACGGCGCGGCCGGCTTCCGCAAGGGGCAGGAAAAGCAGCACGACATCTACTTCGTCAGCTTCTCGCCCGCGCTGTCCATGTACCCCGACTACTGGCAGTACTTGCACTCCGACAACGCCTATGACGACGCCTTCCTCGACGATGGCAGCGTGAACCCGGCACGGGTAGTCAAGCCGCAGACCAACAATCTGCAGACCGTGGCCGACTCCGAGCTGGACCAGTGGATCGAGGAGTACGACGACTCCGAGGACAAGCAGCGCATGATCGAGTTGTCGCACATGATCCAGCAGCGGCATCACGAGTACGCGTCCTTCTCGCCGGGCTTCGTCGAGACTTTCTACCGTACTGCCTACTGGCGCTGGGTGCGCTGGCCGGAAGGTTTCAACTTACGCTACACCAGCACACCGCAGGAAATGTTCGCGCACTGGATCGACGAGGACATCAAGGCCGAGACCCAGGAGGCACGTCGTGCGGGCACATCCTTCGAGCCCGTGATCGAAGTCTATGACCAGTACAGGGGCCTGCAATGAGTGAACGATCGTTCGTGATGTGGATGCGTGGCGTCCTGCTGCTGATTGGCGCGGGCGTGCTGACGGCCTGCGGCGGTGCCGACAACGAAGACTCCGGTGCGGCGCCTGTCGCCCCGGCGGACATCAGCGCCCAGGTGCAGGCCTGGTATGCCGAGCGTCCGCAGCTGATCTCTTTCCGGACACCGGCCGATCTTCCTGCCAACCTGGTGTGGGAGGACGGCATGCACCTGCCGGACATCGGTTCGCCCGAAGCCACCAAGGGCGGCACGCAGTACGAATACATGCCGGACTTTCCCGCCACTCTGCGCGTCAACGGCCCGGACGCCTCCGGCGAGTTCCGCCGCTGGATCCTGGACTACACGGCGTTATCGCTGGCCCATCGTCACCCGAATGAATTCGAGTTCTACCCGGCCATCGCCACGCAGTGGGCGGTGGATTTCGCGAGCAAGACGGTCTATGCAAAGCTGAATCCGGCCGCCCGCTTCACCGACGGCGAGCCGATCACGGCCGACGACTTCCTGTTCATGTTCTATTACTACCTGTCCGAGCACATCAACGACCCGTGGTCGGCCAACTGGTACTCGACGCAGTACACCAACATCACGAAGTACGACGAGCACACGATCTCCATCAGCATGGTGGAGGCCAAGCCGGACATGGCCGCGCTGGCCCTGGGCCTGGCGCCTGTGCCCGAGCATTTCTTCCAGGAGCTGGGCCCCGACTTCACCGAGCGCTATCAATGGCGCTTCGTGCCCCATGCCGGCGCCTACGAGATCCGCCCCGAGAACGTCAACATGGGCGTGAACATCGTGATGACCCGCGTGCAGGACTGGTGGGCGAAGGACCTCAAGTTCTTCCGCAACCGTTTCAACATGGACCGCATCAGCTTCAGCGTGATCCGCGACACCGCGAATCAGTTCGAGGCCTTTCGCCGGGGCGACATCGATCAGTTCAAGATTCGCACGGCCGACTACTGGTACGAGAACCTGCCCGACGCCGACCCGGATGTGGCGGCCGGCTATATTCACAAATCGACGTTCTACAACGATGGGCCGCGCGCGCCCTGGGGCATCTGGATCAACACCTCGCGCCCGCACCTGGACAATCTTGACGTGCGCCTGGGCGTGCAGCACGCCGCCAATTTCGCGCTGGTGATCGAGCGCTATTTCCGTGGCGACTTCACGCGACTGGACTCGGCTCAGCAGGGCTATGGCGAATTCACCAATCCGGCGGTAAAAGCGCGGCCCTATGACATCACACGGGCCCGTGAACACTTCGCGAAGGCCGGGTTCGAGCGCAGCGGACCGGACGGCATTCTGGTGAACGCGGCGGGCGAACGCCTTTCCTTCACACTGTCCACTCATTACGAGCGTTATCGCGACGTCTTCACCATCCTGCGCGAAGAGGCCGCCAAGGCTGGCCTCGAACTGCGGCTGGAAATGCTGGATGTGGCGGCCGGCTCGCGCAAAGGGCAGGAGAAACAACATGACATGTACTTCATGGCTTTCAACTTCAGCCTGGAGATGTACCCGCGTTACTGGGATTCCTACCACTCTGACAACGCCTATGACGACGCCTTTCTGGAGGATGGCACTGTGAACCCGGCGCGGGTGGTCAAGCCGCAGACCAACAATCTGGAAGTGTTTGCCAACTTCGAGATGGACCAGATGATCGAGCGCTATGTGGCGTCGTCTGACCGTGCCGAGATGATCGATCTGGCCCACCGCATGACGCAGCTGCATCACGATCAGGCCTCTTTCGTGCCCGCCTTCGTCGAGCCATTCTACTGGCACGCGTCCTGGCGCTGGGTACGCTGGCCAGCCGATTTCAATGTGCGCTACTCCAGCTATGCCGAAGATGCGTTCGTGCACTGGATCGACACGGCCATGAAGGACGAGACCCTGGCGGCGCGCCGTTCCGGGCAGACCTTCCCGCCGCAGATCAACGTCTATGACCAGTACTTTCAGCAGTAGGCCCCTATGTCGGATGTGATGCTCTCTGTCAGGAACCTTGTCACCGAATTCGCCACGGACGAAGGCCGCGTGCGGGCAGTGGACGATGTCAGCTTCGATCTGAAGGCAGGCCGGACTCTCGGCATCGTGGGCGAGTCCGGCTGCGGCAAGAGCGTCACGGCGCTGTCCATCATGCGCCTGCTGCCGCAACCCGTCGGGCAGATCGTGGGCGGGCAGATATTGCTGCAGGGCGAGGATCTGGTTGGCATGAGCATCGCGCAGATGCAGAAGGTGCGCGGCGCGCGCATTGGCATGGTGTTCCAGGAGCCGATGACGGCGCTGAACCCCGTACACACCATTGGCCGCCAGCTCACCGAGGTGCTGCTGCTGCACAAGAAGATCAGCAAGGAGCAGGCGATTCGCGAAGGCGTGGAGATGCTGGCCAAGGTGGGCATCCCGGCCCCGGACATCCGCATGACGGAATACCCGCATCAGCTCTCGGGCGGCATGCGTCAGCGCGTGGTGATCGCCATGGCCCTGGCCTGCCAGCCGGCGTTGTTGATCGCCGATGAGCCCACGACTGCACTCGACGTGACGATTCAGGCGCAGATTCTGGAACTGATCAAGCAGCTGCAACGCGACATGGGCATGTCGGTGATCCTGATTACCCACGACCTGGGTGTGATCGCCGAGACTGCGACCGAGGTGGTGGTGATGTATGCCGGCAAGGTGGCGGAGAAGGGCAGTGTACTCGACGTCTTCGACCGCCCGAGTCACCCCTACACCCGTGGCCTGCTGGAGTCGATCCCGCGTCTGGACACGCCGCCCAAATCGTGTCTGACCATCATTCCCGGCATGGTGCCCGGCCTGCTGGACATGCCGAAGGGCTGCCGTTTCGAGAACCGTTGTCGCTATCGCAAGGACCGCTGTCTGGCAGCGCCTCCTGCCGCCGAGACCATCGCCGAGGGCCATCAGGTAGCCTGTTACGAGTGGCGGGATTTGTGCGACAACGCCGCGCCCGGCAGTGGTGGTGACAGCAGTAGTGGCAAGCAGTGTGCGCTGGCGGAGCGGCTGGCATGAGCGAGATTCCCTTGAGCAATTCCTCCGTGCAGCCCCTGCTGCAGGTGCGCGAGCTGAAGATGCACTTCCCGGTGAAGGAAGGCATCTTCCTGCGCACGGGCAAGTTCAACAAGGCGGTGGACGGCGTGAGCTTCGACA
>JBEDFR010000111.1:0-6915 GCA_041175045.1 Pseudomonadota bacterium
CCCTCTCGCGTCTTCCGTCTGCCGTTCAACCCCGCCGATTCCGGCAAGGGCTATACCCTCGCCCAGAAAATGGTCGGCAAGGCCTGCGGCGTGAAGGGCGTGCGTCCGGGCAGCTACTGCGAACCGAAGATGACCACCGTGGGCTCTCAGGACACCACCGGCCCGATGACCCGCGACGAACTCAAGGACCTGGCCTGTCTCGGCTTCTCCGCCGATCTGGTCATGCAGTCCTTCTGTCACACGGCCGCGTATCCGAAGCCCGTGGACATCGAGACCCAGCACACGCTGCCCGACTTCATCCAGACGCGCGGCGGTGTCGCGCTGCGTCCGGGCGACGGCATCATCCACTCCTGGCTGAACCGCATGCTGCTGCCCGACACCGTGGGCACCGGCGGCGACTCGCACACCCGCTTCCCGATCGGCATCTCCTTCCCGGCCGGCTCCGGTCTGGTGGCCTTCGCCGCTGCCACCGGCGTGATTCCGCTCGACATGCCCGAATCCGTGCTCGTGCGCTTCAAGGGCGAAATGCAGCCGGGCATCACGCTGCGTGACCTGGTGAACGCGATTCCGTATGCCGCGCTGCAATCCGGCGATCTGACCGTGGAGAAGAAAGGCAAGAAGAACATCTTCTCCGGCCGCATCCTGGAGATCGAAGGGTTGCCGAACCTGAAGGTGGAACAGGCCTTCGAACTCTCCGATGCCTCTGCCGAGCGCTCTGCCGGCGGCTGCACGATTCGCTTGAACAAGGAACCGATCATCGAGTACTTCAACTCCAACATCACCCTGCTGCGCTGGATGATCAGCGAGGGCTATGGCGATGCCCGTACGCTGGAGCGTCGCGCCCGTGCCATGGAGGAGTGGCTGAAAGACCCGCAACTGCTGGAGCCGGACCCGGACGCCGAGTACTACAAGATCATCGAGATCGACCTGAACGAGATCAAGGAACCCCTGCTGGCCTGTCCGAACGACCCGGACGACATCAAGCCCCTGTCCGCCGTGCAGGGCACGAAGATCGACGAGGTCTTCATCGGTTCCTGCATGACCAACATCGGTCACTTCCGTGCCGCCAGCGTGGTGCTGAAGCAGGTCAAGGGCGTGCTGCCCACGCGCCTGTGGGTGGCACCGCCGACCAAGATGGACCAGCATCAACTGGTGGAAGAAGGCATCTACAGCGTGTTCGGCGTGTCCGGTGCGCGCACCGAGATGCCGGGCTGTTCTCTGTGCATGGGCAACCAGGCGCGGGTGGCACCGAATTCCACCGTGGTCTCTACGTCCACCCGCAACTTCCCCAACCGCCTGGGCGAAGGTGCGAACGTGTTCCTGGCGTCCTCTGAACTGGCGGCTGTCAGCTCGGCCCTCGGCCGCATTCCGACCATGGAGGAGTATCTGGCCTACATGAAGAATGTGGACACCCTGGCAGGCTCGATCTACCGCTACCTGAACTTCAACGAGATCAAGTCCTACATGGACGCCGCCGAGCGGGCGAAGAGCATTCCGCTGGTGAATATCCGCGAAGTCGCGGCCTGATCCAGTAGAAGCAGACGTGCCAGGGCCCGGGACGCTGGCGGCAGCCAGTTTCCCGGGCCCTGGCGTTTTCTGCGTTCGCTCAGCGCGGAATGTCCGCCGCCTGCCAGCCCCCGCCCAGTGCCTGATACAGACTGATCTGCGTGTTCAACTGCTGCAGCTTGGTGTCCAGCACCGCGTTGCGGCTGGAGAACAAGGTGTTCTGCGTGGTCAGGACTGTCTGGAACTCCGTCACGCCCTCGGCGTAACGCACCTGGGCGATACGGAAGGATTCCTCGGCTGCGCCCAGATTCTGCAGCGCTACCGCCACCTGTTCCTCCTGCAGCTGCACCGCACTCAGCAACACCTCCACTTCATTGAAGGCCACGAGCGCCGCTCGACGGAAGCTTGCCAGGGCATTCTCCATGACCAGCTGCCGTGTCTGCAGCGCACGATCCCGCTGACCGGTATCCAGCACAGTCTGCAGCACTGTGGCGCCGGCGTTGATGAACTGATCCGGCGAGCTGAGCAGTGCCGTCAGCGAGCTGCTGCTGGCGTTGACACTGCCCGTCAGCGACAGGCTCGGGAAATAATCGGTGCGGGCGATGTCGACGCCGGCCACGGCGCTGCGCAGCTGGGCCTCGGCCTGGACCAGGTCGGGACGCCGCAACAACAGTTCCGACGGCAGACCCGCCTGCACGGACGGCACCACCACGTTCTGCAGCGTCTGCCCCTGTACCTCTAAACCCTGCACATGACGACCTGTCAGCAGCGCCAGGGACGAGAGCGCCGCCAGCTCGCTCTGCTCCAACGCGCGCAGGGCTGCCTGCTCGCGCTGCAGGGCAATGCGCTGCTGCAGCGCCTCGATGGGAACGGCCACACCCGCGGCCACTCGGGCATCGGCAATGGCACTGATGGCCTGGGCATTGGCCACGTTCTGTGTCGCCGCGACCAGCTTGTCGCGGATCAGCAGCAGCTGGAAATAGGTGGAGGCTGACGTGCCCAGCGTGGTCAGGGCGATATCGGCCGTCTGAGCAGCGCGGGACTCGTAGTCCGCCAGCGCCTGGGTGTAGACCGCCGGGCGACTCAGGACGTCGGCATAGGACACGGACCCCGTGAGGGAGAACGGTGTGCCCTCGTTGTTGCTCTCATCCTGGCCAGCCACCCGTGTCTGCCGGAACGAGGCCCCGGTACCCAGGGTCACGCTGGCACGGGGCAGCAGATTGAAGCCCGCCTCCTCCAGCGCCACCTGGGCCGACTGCAGATTGCGCAGGTTGTTCGCCAGATCCAGATTGCCGGCCTGTACCTGGGCGATCAGCGCCGTCAATTCGGCATCGCCGAAACTGGTCCACCAGTCCACCGCTGGCCAGGCGGGCGCCGCAGCGGGGTCTGTCTGCTCCGCGCGCAGCGTGAATCCGGCCGGTACATCGGCCGGCTCGAGCGTGGGGACCTGTGTCTGCACGCAAGCGGCCAGCGGCAGCAGGGACAGGGCCAGCAGCAAGGTTCTTGAAGGGGTCAAGGGCATGATGTGCAGAGTCCTATTCATTGGCGAGCGCCACGACAGGGTCGAGTCGCGCCGCCTTGCGTGCCGGGGTGAAACCGAAGATCAGGCCAGTGGCCGCCGCGCAGCAGAAGGCCAGCACCATGGGGGCCGTGGTGAATTCCACCGCGATGCCGAAACGTATCAGCAGCAGTCCCGTGCCGATGCCGATGGCCACGCCCAGCACGCCGCCCACCGCCGACACCACGATGGCCTCGGACAGAAACTGGGAAAGGATGTCGAACTGCCGCGCGCCGGTGGCCATGCGGATGCCGATCTCCCGCGTGCGCTCCGTCACCGACACCAGCATGATGTTCATCACCCCGATGCCGCCCACCAGCAAGGAGATGGCGGCCACCGAACCCAGCAGCATGGTGAAGGTGTCCTGCGAGGCCGACACCGTTTCAAGTAGTTCCGCACTGTTGAACACACGAAAATCCTGGGTGCCGTGCCGCACTACCATGAATTCGATGAGGTCCTGCTCCGTCTTGTCGATCAGATCAATGTTGTCCACCGCCACCGCGATCGAGCGCGCGTAGCGCTGCCCGAACAGACGCAGCGCACCAGTCTTGAGCGGCACGAAGACGGCATCGTCCTGGTCATTGCCCCCCTGCCCCGAGGCGCCTTTGCGCGTCAGCACGCCAATGATCTGGAAGGGCACATTGCGAATCAGGATGTACTCGCCCAGGGGATTGCCGCCATCGGGAAACATCTCGGCCGCCACGGTGGCGCCCAGCACCGCCACGGCGGCATAGGTGTCGCTGTCCTCGCGGGTGAAGTAGATGCCCTGAGCCAACGGCCAGCTGCGGATGGCCGGCATGGACTCGGTATTGGCAATCACCGTGGTTTGATAGTCCTGTCGTCCGTGGCGCACCGTCTGGCTGCCCTGGATCTCGGGCAGTGTGCCGATGACATTGGGCACCCCGTCGACGATGGCATCGGCGTCTTCGAAGGTCAGAGTCGACGGCGACGGTCCCCGCTGGCCGGGCACTCGCGCCGGCTGCAAGGTCAGCATGTTGGAGCCGATGGCGCTGATGCGCTCGACGATCTGCTGGCGGGCACCCTCCCCGATGGCCAGCATGGCCACCACAGAAGCTACCCCGATGACGATGCCGAGCAGGGTCAGGAAGGTGCGGAAGAGGTTCGCAGTGAGCGAACGCATGGCCATGCGAATGGCCTCGCTGATGCCGGTCAGGGGCGAAGCCACGCGGCGATTGAGGAACAGCTCGCGCAGCTTGTGATTGTCGGCATTGCCGTGGCTTTCAGTGACGGTGCTGCGGTCGCGGATGACCTGGCCGTCGCGGAACTCCACCACCCGGTCGGCCTGTTCGGCCAGCGCCGGGTCGTGGGTGATGATGATCACGGTGTGACCCTGGCGCGCCAGATTCTTGAGAAGCGTCACTACTTCAGCGCCGCTCGCCGAGTCCAGCGCCCCCGTGGGTTCGTCGGCCAGGATGATGTTGCCGCCGTTCATCAGGGCACGCGCGATCGACACCCGCTGCTGCTGGCCGCCCGAGAGCTGGCTCGGCCGATGATCCAGGCGCTCGCCCAGTCCGAGCGAGGTGAGCAGGGCTTCGGCGCGGATGCGGCGCTGCTCGGCATTGTAGCCAGCATAAATGGCCGGGATCTCGACATTCTCCAGCGCCGAGGCATGCGGCAGCAGATTGTAGCTCTGGAACACAAAGCCAAAGGCCTCGCGCCGCAGCCAGGCCAGATCGTCAGCCTCGAAATCGCGGATGTCCCGCCCACCGAAGAGATAGGTGCCACTGGTGGGTTTGTCCAGACAGCCCAGGATGTTCATCATCGTGGACTTGCCCGAGCCGGACTGGCCGACTATGGCGACGCATTCCCCGATGTGGATCTTCAGGTCAACCCCGCGCAGGGCCCGCACTTCCACCCCGCCCGAGGTGATGTAGGTGCGGGTGATGCCGCGCAGCTCGATGATGGGAATCTCGCCGGTGACATCCGCGGCCCGCGCCGGTCCACCCGATGACGGCTGCGCGCCGAGGGCGCCGGCGTCCAGGGTCAGACTGCTCATCGGAAGCCTCCGCCGAAACCGCGCGGGGCAGTGGGCGCGCCAATGGCCTGCAGCTGCTGCTGGGGTTCAGCCGCGCCTTGAATGACGCCAGCCACGACCTGCTCGCCTTCTTGCAGGCCGGAGATCACCTCGGCGCTGATGCGACTGCTGACGCCAACGACGATGTCGCGCGCCTGCTGGGTACCATCTGCCGCAACCACCGTCACGGTGGCCGGACGACGGGCTGGCACGGTGCCATCCCCCCGCGGCGGGCGGCGACCAGCGGGACCTCCCGGGCCCTGGCGTGCAGCGGCCATGCGTGCCTGGGCATCGCCAGGAGTTCCCGCGCCAGGTGCTCCGTCAGCCGCCGCAGGCGCACCATAACTGAGCGCCCCGACCGGCACGGTCAGCACGTCATAGGCGGCGGCAGTGATGAAAAACACCTGGGCGGTCATTTCCGGCAACAAGGTGCCATCCGCATTGTCGACATCGAACAGGCCGGTGTAGAGCACCACATTGTTCTCGATCACCGGCGTGGGCAGGATTTGTCGCAGCGCGCCGCGCCAGCGCCGCTGACCACCACTCAGGGTGGTGAAATAGATGTCCATCCCGATGCGCAGATTGCCGATGTCGGCCTCGGAGATCTCCGCCTGGACGGTCATCGTGGACAGATCGGCGATGCGCAGAATGTTGGGGGCCTGCTGGTTGGCATTCAGGGTGCGGCCTTCATTCATCTCGATGGAGACCACTGTGCCCGCTATGGGCGCATAGATGCGAGTGAACTCGAGAGAGGTCTCTTCCGTGCTCAAGGTCGATCGACTCTGTTCGATCTGTCGCTGCAGCTGGGTATAGTTGGCTTCAGCACTGGCAAGATTGGCAAGCGCCGTGTCGTAGTCCTGCTGACTGGTGGCATTGGCCGCCATCAGACGCTCCTGCCGCTGGGCATTGGCCCGGGCGAGGTCCAGACTGGCCTGGCGCGAGTCGATCTGCGCCTCCAGTGCGGCCAGTGCAGCGCGGCTGGCCTGCACCCGGCTCGCCTGGGTGCGGGCGTCGATCTCGGCCAGCAGCTGCCCGACCTCGACCTTGTCACCCACCTCTACATAGAGTTTCTGCAACTGACCCGAGACCTGCGCACCGACATCCACAAACTCCTTGGGCTTGAGACTGCCTGCGGACGAAATGGTGTTCTCGATATCGCCAATCTCGACACGCGCCAGCAGGGGTTGATTCTGCGTCTCGGGGCTGTCGGTGCCGCGCAGGGAATACCAGCCGCCTGCGCCGGCGAGCGCCAGCACCAGCAGCAGCCAGCGGCCACGCGCGCGCCGTTTGCGGCGGGGAGCCAGGAGGGGAGCGTCCTGCGCTCGAGTCTGAGAGTCCTGTTGCGAGCTCATGCGAGTATCCTTGCCAGTGGAGAGCTGAATGGTCATGTGCTTGCGGTTACGCAGGGTGAAGCATCAATCCGTCGAAAAAATCTGCGACTTGTCGTGAGTTTATTTCGGATCGACAAGGTCAACGCGGTGACTGCTCAAGCGTTGCCGGCAGCCCGCCGGGCAAGCTGCATGGCGCTGGCAATGCAGCTGCCGAAGAGACCGGCTTCCACGGCAGCGGTCAGGAATTGACTGCGCGGGCCGAAGCCTGGTTCGCCGACCAGAGCACCGAGGGCATCCAGTTGCAGGCGCGACGAGGGAAAACTCTGCGCCAGCAGTTCCAGACTGCCGCCCAGCAGCGGGCGCCCCAGCACGGCCAGCAGCAGCCCGACAGCGGCGCACAGCAGGCCCGCCACTGCCACCCGGCGGGCTTGCAGTGCGTGCCCGTCGCCGCGCTCGAGCAGCCATATCGCGGCGCCCACCGCGAA
>JBEDFR010000112.1:0-14920 GCA_041175045.1 Pseudomonadota bacterium
GTCTCCAGGCACAGGGGGAGCATCATGCGATCGACGATCTCCCGGGCCGTGAAATCGCGCGGCGTCTTGTGCTGACTGCGGATCAGGGCCAGCGCCTGTTCATCGACCTGCTTCTGCTGACGACCTGCGCCATCGGAGGTGTAGCGGTAGAAGCCTGCGCCGGACTTCTGGCCAAGGCGGCCGCTGTCGTACAGCAGCTGTGTGGCAGATTTGAAGTCGTACTGCATGCGCTCGGGAAAGCCCTGCGCCATCACGGCCTGAGCGTGCACAGCGGTGTCGAGGCCGACCACATCGAGCAGCCAGGCCGGGCCCATGGGCCAGCCGAAGGCCTCCATGGCAGCGTCGATGGCGCGCGGGTCGGCGCCGTCCCGCAGCAACATGGCGAAGGCGCCGAAATAGGGAAACACGATGCGGTTGACCAGAAAACCCGGGCAGTCGCGCACCACGACAGGGGTCTTGCCCAGGCGCTGGGCTGTGGCTACGGTGCTGGCAATGCTTTGCTCACTACTGCCCTCCCCCCGGATCACTTCCACCAGCGGCATGAGAGGAACGGGATTGAAGAAGTGCATGCCGCAGAACTGCGCGGGACGCTGCAAAGTCTGGGCGAGTGCCGTGATGGAAATCGTGGACGTGTTGGACGCCAGAATGGCGGTTGCGGGCACGTGGCGTTCGACCTCGGCCAGCACTGCCTGCTTGACGGCCTGTTTTTCGATCACGGCCTCGACGACCAGGTCCACCCCGGCAAAGCCGCTGTCATCCAGCGTGGGATGTATCCGGGCCAGTGCTTCGGCGGCCTGCGTGCTGCTCAGCCGCCCCTTCTGCACATGTCTGTCCAGCTGCTGCCGGGCCTCTTTCATGCCGGCATCCAGGCTCGCCTGGGAGATGTCCTTCATCTGCACGTCGATGCCCTTGAGCGCTGCCTGAAAGGCGATGCCGCCGCCCATGATCCCGGCGCCCAGCACGGCGATCCGGTCGGCCGCCTTGCCGCGCGCGGCCCAGGCGCGAGTCTTCTGGCGCAATTGCTGATCGGCCACGAACAAGCCGACGAGACTGGCCGCCACGTCGCTGCGGGCCAGACTCACGAAACACTCGATCTCCTGCGTCAGCGCCTGCGCTGCCGACATAGCCACGCTGTGCTCCAGCAGCTGCAGTGCCTGCATCGGGGCGGGATTGGGATTCGCGCCGTTGGCCTGCAATGAGGCACGCATGGTGGCGAAGGCTGTTGCGCTGGCCACTTGCGCAGACAACGCCGCCTGGCGCTCGCGGCGCAACTGCTGCCAGACATCCGGTTGCTGCAGTGCCTGCTCGATCTGCTCGATGCCCGCCTCCAGCAGCAGCTGCGCATCCACCAGCGCGTCGATGGCGCCGGCGGCGAGCGCCTCGTCTGCCGCATGCGACTGACCGGAGACAATCCAGCTCACGGCCGCCTGCAGGTTCATGACACGGGGCGCTCGCGCCGTGCCGCCGAAGCCGGGACAGATGCCCAGACCCACTTCCGGAAAGCCCAGCACCGCGGCACGCGTGGCAAGGCGGTAATCCATGGCCAGGCAGAATTCGAACCCACCACCCAGAGTCTGGCCGTCGATCAGGCTCACAGTGGGTATGGGCAGTGCTGCAAGGGCATTGAAGAGCGCATGGCTTTGCGCCAGCCAGGCGCTCAGCTCGACGGCCGGCAGGCGAAACAGACTGGAGAACTCGGCGATGTCGGCGCCCGCGCTGAAGCCGCTCTTGGCGCTGCTGCACAGCAGACCGCGCAGATCGCTGGCGGTCACCAGCGCCAGCACCTCGCGCAGCTCGTCCAGGGTCTGCCGATTGAACTTGTTGACCGGGGAGCCAGCCAGATCGAACACCAGATGCCCGATGCCGGATTCGAGCCGTGTCAGCCGAAGGGCATTTGCGTGATACATGCAGGGGTTCCACCGTGGGTAAAAGTGGCCGGCATTATAGTCAAACTGACCGGGCATAGACAGAACGCTGCCTTGTCTTGCTGGCGAGGCGTCCCGCACAATAGCCCGTAATTTCTGCCAGGAGAGGCTGCCATGCGCTTGACCCCCTTCACGCTGAGCGCGCTGATGCTGCTCGCAGGCACTGTCAGTGCCGCCGAACACGCGACCATTGTGCTGTATCACCACATCTCGGACTCCACCCCACCGTCCACCAGTGTGCCACCAGAGCGTTTTCGCGAGCAGATGAATCATCTGCGCGACAACGGCTTCCATGTGATGCCCTTGCCGGAACTGCTCGACGCCCTGCGCAATCGCCAGCAAGTGCCCGACAAGACGGTGGCGATCACCTTCGACGACGGCTACATCTCGATCTATGACACCGCATTCCCGATGTTGCAAGAGTATGGCTTTCCCTTCACGGTGTTCATCAACACCCAGCCGCACAACGATCAGCAGGCCGGCTACATGAGCTGGGACCAGATCCGCGAGATGTCAGATGCCGGCGTCACCATCGCCAACCACATGGAGAACCACCCGCACATGGTGGACGCGCTGGCCGGCGAGGACGACGCCGCGCGCACGGCGCGGCTGCGCGAGGAGTATCTGCGGGCGCAGGCGAAGATCAAGGCAGAGACAGGACAGGATCACGCCTTCATGGCCTATCCCTACGGAGAGTACGATCTGGCCAACAAGGCCATGCTGGCGGAGCTAGGGGTGATCGCCCTGGGCCAACACTCCGGCGCCGTGGGCTTTGACTCCGACTTCCTGGCCCTGCCCCGCTTCCCCTTCGGCGGCAGCTTCACCGAGCTGAGCGACTTCGCTCAGAAGGTGCAGACACTATCCTTCCATCTGGTGAAGGTGGACCCGGAAGACACGATGACCCAGGACACCAGCCCCGATGTGACGCTGCAGTTCGCCCCGGGCGACTTCAACTTCCGGCAACTGGGCTGCTACGCCGGCGGCCAGCCCATGCAGATGGAATGGCTGGATCAGGCGAACGGACTGGTGAAGCTGAGCACCGAACAGACATTCAATCTGCGGCGTTTCCGCTATCTGTGCACCGCGCCCATGCGCGGCAGCAACACGCGTTTCTTCTGGTATTCCAAAGACTGGACGCGCTCGACGCCCACCAATCAGGATTGAAGCTCAGCCGCGCTCGTCGCGCTCGTGCAGTCCGTTGATGCGGATCATGTCGCGGATTTCCGCCACATAGGCGCGACCACGTTCGGAGTAACGGGTCAGGCCATCGGCCAGCTGGTGGGAATCGAGCGGCTTTTCCAGCAAGCGCATCTGGGCGCGCAGTTCCCGGAAATAGTCGTAGGTCGGATTCGAATTCAGATTGCGGTAATAGGCCTTCACGGCGGCTTCCACCGAGGCAAACGCACGCACTTCGTGATTGGCATCCGACGCCCGGCGCCCCGGAATCAGGCCGCAGCCCTCATCGAAACACCATTGTCCAAAGATGTTGTTGCCTTCCTTCGCAAAGCGCGAGGTGCCCCATGCCGATTCGGTCGCAGCCTGGGCCAGTGCCAGCGACGCTGGAATGATGTCCACGCGAAGCAGCAGCTCGTCCACCATGTCGGCCACCGGCATGTCATTGCGCGGCAGACGGTATTCCGCGGCGATCAGATCGAGGCTGTGACGCTCCAGCGGACCGAGCAGGGCGCCCCCCTGCAGGATGGCGCGGAATTGCTCAAGACGGGAGCGCGTTTGCAGGATGCGCGCGTTTTCCTCTTCGATGAACACCTCGAAGTAGGCGAAGAAGGCTTCCTTGCGGGCTTCGATGCTGGTGAAGGCGTCGAAATCCGGCATGGAATCGCGGACTTCTACGACGGGTTCCTCCACCTCGGCGGGGACTTCGACCGGAGCTTCACGCCACGCGCGCAACTGCAGAGCCACCCCCAGCGCCAGCAGGATCAGGGCGCCGCAAACCTGCACCAGCGTCGACGAGCGGAGGTATGCCAACAGTCTCAGTAACGACAATTCTAGGGCCCTGTGAGTGGCTGCGGGGGAGGTCGAACGAGCGCGACCGTACGCGAAAAGGTCGTTTTTTGCAAATCTGGCAGACTCAGTGCGCAGCGCCTGCACAGTCAGGCGACCTAGGCGCCACCCCATTCTTGCGCGCCCATTCCTCAGGCGTGTAGGTGTGCAAAGCGAGGGCATGCACCCCGTCGCGCAGCTGCTGCTGCAGCAATTCATACATCCACTGGTGACGTCTGACCGGGCCGAGACCCGCGAATGCTGGCGAGACTGCCGTGACCTTGAAGTGCGTCTCGGTGCCAGGACCAGCGTGCTTGTGGCTCTCGTTCAGGATGTCGAGATGCTCCAGCGGCAGTGCCGCGCGCAGGCTCGCTTCAATGCTCTGTTGAACGTTCATGGTGCGGGTTTCCTTTCGGCTTGCAGGTCGCTGCGAGGCGATGAATGCAGGGCAGTGTCAGGCCCGCGCCATACAAATTCAAGTCATCCCGGCCCGGCGGGGCCAGCGGCAGGGGCGCATCGGCCGCCCTTAGCTGCTAGAATCCGCGCACTTTTTCTCCAGCAGCAGGCATGACAGCGACATGGCAATCTCGTGGTATCCCGGGCATATGCACAAGGCCAACAAGGAAATGGCCGCCCTCATCAAGGACATCGATGTGGTGATCGAAGTGCTGGACGCGCGCATGCCTCAGGCCAGTTCCAATCCACTGCTGCAGTCCATGCGCCAGGGCAAGCCCTGCCTGCGCATTCTCAACAAGGCCGACCTCGCCAATCCGCACATCACCCGGGAATGGCTCGAGTATTTCAACCGCGAGCCCTTGAGCTTCGCCGCCAGCAGTGCCAAGGACAAACGCATCGACACCGCCGATGTGCTTTATCTGTGCGGCCGGCTGCTGCGCAAGGTCAATGCCGGCAAGCCCGCACCGGTGGTCAACCCGACGGAAAGCGCCGATGTCGCGGCATTGCGGGCCTGGAAGCAGGAACACAAGAAGCACCAGATATTGATTGTCGGCATCCCCAATGTGGGCAAGTCGTCGATCATGAACCAGCTGATCGGCAAGAAGGTGGCGCGCACCGGCAACGAGCCCGCCATCACCAAGGGCCAGCAGCGTGTGCGCCTGAATGACCACTGGTATCTGGTAGACACCCCCGGCGTGCTGTGGCCGAAGCTGGAAGATCAAGCGGCCGCCTATCGCCTGGCGCTCTCCGGTGCCATCCGCAACACCGCCATGGAATTCACCGATGTCGCCCTGTTCAGTGCCCAGATGCTGCTGGACCAGTTCCCGCAGCGCCTGCGCGAGCGCTACGGCATGGACACCCTGCCCGCCACCGGCGAGCTTTTCCTCAAGGAGCTGGCCGAGCGTCGCGCCTGTGTGCGCAAGGACGGCGAGATCGACTGGCACAAGGTGGCGGAGCTGTTGATTCACGATTACCGCGCCGGCCGCTTCGGCCCCATGAGCCTGGAGCGCCCTCCCCAGCCACCGGCCGCCGAGCCGGCAATCCCGCCGGCCGAGGCCGGCTGATCGCGTTTCTCAAGGCCGTACCGATCGGCTACCATACCGCCCTTGTCAAATGCCACACGGAACACCCCGACCCTCATGCCGAAATCCTTTCTGTTTGCCCATGGTCAGCGCTGGTTGAGTGAAACCGAACCGGAGCTGGGCCTGGGCATCGTCACCGAGCTCGATCACCGTACCGTCACCATCGCCTTTCGCTCCTGTGACCAGGCGCGGCGCTACGCCCGTGCCCAGGCACCGCTGAGCCGTATCGCCTTCGCGGCCGGCGACACCATCACGACCTGCCATGGCGACGCCCTGATCGTGCTGGAGGTAAGCAGCCACAAGGACACACTGGTCTACGACGCGCATCTGAAGGACGACCCGAGCCAGCGCATCAAGCTGCCGGAAGCCCTGCTCAGCGATACGCTGATTCTGAACAAGCCGCTGGAGCGGCTGTTCGCCGGCCAGACCGACGCGGCACAGTGGTTCTATCTGCGCAAGCACACCATCGAGCGCCTGGCCGAGATCGAGCGCTCCCGCGTGCTGGGCCTGTGCAGCGGCCGCACCGACCTGATTCCGCATCAGCTCTACATCGCGGCGGAAGTGGCTGCCCGCCACGCGCCACGCGTCATGCTGGCCGACGAGGTGGGGCTGGGCAAGACCATCGAAGCCGGCCTGATCCTGCAGCAGCAGCTGGTCAACGGGCTGGCGAGCCGCGTGCTGGTGATCGTGCCGGAGGCGCTGCTGCACCAGTGGCTGGTGGAGATGCTGCGCCGCTTCAGCCTGCACTTCAGCATTTACGACGAGGAGCGCTGCAGCGAGATTCTCGAAGCCATGGCCGAGGACGAGCCAGGCAGCCGCAACCCTTTCCTGGAAGACCAGCTGGTGCTGACCAGTGTCGATCTTTTCCACCGGCAGCCCGCGTGGTTCGAGTTCGCACTCAAGGGCGAATGGGATCTGTGCATCGTGGACGAAGCCCATCACCTGCGCGACGAGCCCGCAGCCGCCTCGGCCAACCCGCGTCGCAAGCCGGTCACTGACTACTCGCTGGTCAAGCGCATCGCCGACTCGGCCCGAGGCATCCTCCTGCTGACAGCCACGCCGGAGCAGATGGGACTGGAGAACCATTTCGCCCTGCTGCAGCTGCTGGATGCCAATCGCTTCACCGATTTTGCGTCCTACCAGCAGGAACACAGCCGCTATCGCGACCTGGCGGGCACCATCAATGCCCTGGTCAGCCGCGAGGCACTGGGTACCAGCCAGATCGCCCAGCTGCAGCAGGTGCTGGCCCGGCATCACACTCCGGCAGGCACCGAGCAGCTGCTCTCGCCCCTGCTGCCAGGCGCTCGGGCTACCGCCGTCGACAAAGACAGCGCCCGCGAGCAACTCATCCGCCTGCTGCTGGATCAGCACGGCACGGGCCGCATTCTCTTCCGCAACACCCGCAAGGCGTTGACGGGCTTCCCCGAGCGCGAGGTCCATGTCTACCCGCTCGATCTGCCTCAGGCCTATGACGAGCTGCGCAAGCACCGCCCGCTGTCGCTGGACACCCACCTGAAGCCGGAGATGGCCTACATCAGCGCCAGTGCCCTGCTGGATGAGGAAGAGCAGGCGGCGAGTCTGCCCTGGACTTCCGTGGACACGCGCGTGAAGTGGCTGGTGGAATTCCTGCAAAGCAAGCGCGGCGAGAAAGTGCTGCTGATCTGTGCTCAGGACGTCACCGCCATCAGTCTGGAGAAGTACCTGCGCGTCAATGCCGGCATCCGCAGCAGCGTGTTCCACCGCCACATGGACCTGATCGACCGCGACCGTGCCGCCGCCTATTTCGCCGGCACCGAGAGCAGCGCGCAGATTCTGGTGTGTTCCGAGATCGGCAGCGAAGGCCGCAATTTCCAGTTCTGTCACCACCTGGTGCTGTTCGATCTGCCCTTGAACCCCGACCTGCTGGAACAGCGCATCGGGCGTCTGGATCGCATCGGTCAGAAGCACACCATCCAGATCCATGTGCCGGTCTTCGACGGCAGCGCCCAGGAGGCACTGTTCCAGTGGTACCAGCAGGCGCTCAATGCCTTCGCCCAGGTGGCTCCCGCGGCGTTTCGGGTGTACCGCGAACATCAGGAGGCCCTGCATGCCCACCTGCTGGCCTGTGCTGCCAATACCCCCGAGTACCAGCAGTTCCTGGGCACAGCCCATGCCAGCAATGTGGCACTCAACCAGGCGCTGGAACAAGGCCGGGATCGTCTGCTGGAGATCAATTCCTTCAACCGCGAACGTGCCGAGCAGTTGGTGCAGCAGATCCGCGACTTCGAGGCCGTGTGCACACCCGAGGATTACATGAAGGAGGCTTTTGACGCCTTCGGCATCCACTACGAGCACAATTCAGACAACAGCTATTCCATCCAACCCACCGAAGAGATGATCGTGCCTGCCTTTCCCGGCCTGCCCGATGAGGGCCTCGATGCTGCCTTCGACCGCCAGCTGAGCCTGCACCGCGAAGACCTGCACTTCCTGACCTGGCAGCACCCCATGGTGCGCGGCGCCATCGACATGGTGCTGGACTCGCCACAGGGCGGCGCCGCCGTGAGCGTGCTGGCGGAACGCGATGCCGCGCCGACCGGTCTCGACGAGCAGCACCTGGTGGTGGAGGCGCTCTACCGGATAGTGGCCCCTGCGCCGCGGCACCTGCAGATGGCGCGCTACCTGCCGGCCACCAGCTTCGCCTTCACGCTGGTGCCCGAGGACGAGCAAGAGCGCACCAAAGCCGTGAGTCTGGACCCTGTGCGCGCGAAGCTGCGCTTCATCGACAAGCACGATGCCTCGGCGCTGGTCACCGAGCATCAGGCACGAATCGCCCAGCTGCTGCAGCAGGGCGAGCAGCTGGCCCAGGCGGCCATGAGCCGCTGCGTGGGCGAAGCCTCCGCCACCATGCTGCAGAGCCAGACCGCCGAGATAAAGCGCCTGGTCGCCCTGAAACAGGTCAACCCGAACGTGCGCGACTCAGAACTGGCGTATTTGAAAGAACAGACCCTGCAATTGCATCAATGCATGAAACAGGCGAGCGTCGAACTGCTCGCCGTACACGTGGTATTCAAGGCTTGAACACGACACCGACTGCTACCGGAGTGACTCGCATGACGACAGCTGCTACCGCCTCAACCCTCACACCGGGCACTGTGCCCCCGCCCGTACACCCGGCCTTTGAATGGCTGCGCAGCCAAGCCATTCCCACGCTGAACGTGGTGCTGGAGGAGTACCGCCACCGCGTCACGGGCGCGCAGTATTTCCATCTGGCCAGCGACGACCCGGAGAATGTGTTCCTCGTGGCGCTGCGCACCGTGCCCATGGACTCCACCGGTGTGGCGCACATCCTGGAACACACCGTGCTGTGCGGCAGTCAGAAGTACCCGGTACGCGACCCCTTCTTCATGATGATCCGACGCTCGCTCAACACCTTCATGAACGCCTTCACCAGCAGCGACTGGACGGCCTATCCCTTCGCCAGCAGGAACCGCAAGGATTTCCAGAACCTGCTCCAGGTCTATCTCGACGCCGTGTTCTTCTCGCGTCTGCACGAGCTGGATTTCGCTCAGGAAGGGCATCGACTGGAATTTGCCGAGCCGCAGAACCCTGACAGTGCGCTGCAGTACAAGGGCGTGGTGTACAACGAGATGAAAGGGGCCATGAGTTCCACCAATTCCCTGCTGTGGCAGACGGTGAGCAAGTACCTCTACCCCACCACCACCTACCACTACAACAGCGGCGGCGAGCCCGAGCACATTCCCGATTTGAGCTATGCCGAGCTCAAGGCCTTCTACGACACGCACTACCACCCCAGCAACAGCGTGTTCATGACCTATGGCGACATTCCTGCCAGCGAACACATGGCGCGCTTCGAGGAGCTGGCGCTGTCGCGTTTCGACAAGCTGGACATCCACATCCACGTCCGCGACGAGAAGCGTTACTACGCGCCGGTGCGGGTGACGGAAAGCTACCCGCTGCGCGAGGAAGAAGACGAGGACGAAGGCGGCAGCGACAAGACTCACGTGGTGCTGGCCTGGCTGCTCGGGCGCAGCACGGACTTGCAGGAGATGTTCGAGGCCCAGCTGCTCTCCAGCGTCCTGCTGGACAACAGCGCCAGTCCGCTGATGCAGGTGCTGGAGACCTGCGGTCTGGGCTCGGCCCCCTCCCCCATGTGCGGCCTGGAAGACAGCAATCGGGAGATGAGTTTCCTCTGCGGCCTGGAAGGCTGTGCCCAGGACGCCACCACCGAGGTGGAGACGCTGATTCGTACGACGCTCGAGACCCTGGCGCGCGACGGCGTGCCGCTGGAGCAGGTGGAAGCCTCCCTGCACCAGCTCGAACTGAGCCAGCGCGAGATCACCGGTGACAGCCATCCCTACGGACTGCAGCTGATCATCGCCAGTCTGGGCAGTGCCGTGCACGGCGGCGACCCGCTGAACGTGCTGGATATCGACCCGGCACTGGCACAGCTGCGCCAGCAGATCCGTGACCCGGAGTTCATCAAGGGACTCATCCGCCGTCTGCTGCTGGACAATCCCCATCATGTGGTGCTGACCATGACCCCGGATGCCCATCTTGCGGCCCGGCAGATGGAGGCGGAAATCCAGCGGCTGCAGGCCATCAAGGACAGCCTGAGCGAGCAGGACACCCAGCAGATCCTCGCACGCAGCCAGCAACTCGCCGCGCGCCAGGAAGCGGTAGACGACCCGTCCCTGCTGCCCAAGGTCGGCCTGGCCGATGTGCCGGCAGATCTGCCGCAGCTGATTGCCACGCAGAGCCTCATCGGGGTGATGCCGGTCAGTTTCTATGCCCAGGGCACCAATGGCCTGTGCTACCAGCAGATCGTGGTCGATCTGCCAGCGCTCGACGACGAGCTGCTGCAGATCCTGCCCTACTACGCCAGTTGCCTGTCGGAGTTCGGCGTGGGCGCGCGCAGCTACACCGAGGTGCAGACCTGGCAGTCCAGGATCAGCGGCGGCGTGAACTGCTACGCCAATGTCCGCAGCGCCATGGACGATGCCCAGCAGACTCGCGCCATCCTGGTGCTTTCCAGCAAGGCGCTGGTGGCCAATCAGGCCGCCCTGAGCGAACTGCTGCAGCAGACCTTCACCCAGGTGCGTTTTGACGAGGTGCAACGTCTGCGCGAAATCATGGATCAGATCTCTGCAAGGCGGGAAAGCAGCATCACCGGTCAGGGCCATTCCCTCGCCATGACCCTGGCCAGCAGCGGCATGAGCCCGACGGCGCGCCTGAGTCATGAATTCACGGGACTTGCCGGCATCGCCACCCTGCGCAGCCTCGGTCGCAGCCTGAAGAACGATGGCGAGGCCCGCGCGCTGCTCGAGAAATTCCGTGCCCTGCACGCGCGAGTGCTGGCAGCACCCCGTCGCTTCCTGCTGATCGGCGAGGCGGCCGAGCAGGCGGCGCTGCACGCCAGCCTGCAGCATTGCTGGCAGTCCTCGCAGCCCGTGGCGGGCACCGGCAGTGCACTGATTCTGCCGCCGGTGCGCGAGCAGGTACGGCAGATCTGGACGACCAATACCCAAGTCAATTTCTGCGCCAAAGCCTATCCGACCGTGCCGGCAGGCCACCCGGATCACGCTACCCTGTGCGTGCTGGCCGGCTTCCTGCGCAATGGCTTCCTGCATCGCAGCATCCGTGAACAGGGCGGTGCCTATGGCGGTGGCGCAGATCAGGACGCCAATTCGGCCTCGCTGCGTTTCTACTCCTACCGCGACCCGCGCCTGGCCGACACCCTCACCGACTTCGACCGGGCCATAGACTGGGTGCAGGGTGGAGGTCACGAATGGCGCCAGGTGGAAGAAGCCATCCTTGGTGTCATCAGCACCATGGACAAGTCGACTTCACCGGCGGGCGAAGCGAAACAGGCGTTCTACAACGAGCTGTTCGGGCGCACACGAGAAGCGCGTCTGGCCTACCGGCAGCGCGTGCTGGAAACGACGGTGGCGGATCTGCAGCGTGTCGCAGGCGAGTATCTGCGACCAGAGAAAGCGAGTGTGGGGGTGATCAGCAACAGCAGCCATGCAAAGGCGGTCAGCCATCTGAGCCTGCAGGAGCACACAGTCTGACAATATTTTTTACTAAGCATTTTCAATGACTTCCAGTGCCATGAGGCATGTGCTTAAAAAAAGTTCAACGGCTGTGGAACTAAGTGCCAGGGGCACAGTCTGACTGGGTGTAGGTAGATTGCAGACAAAATTGTGGGTTTTGTTTCATTTTATCTCTCCCTTGATAGTAGTCAGTTAAGCCCGGCCCTGTGGCCGGGCTTTTTTTATGCCCTACTCCCCCCGCGCCGCCATGATCGTGTCATAGGCTGACTTGATCTCCTGAGTCTTGCGCTTGGCGATCTCCATCATCTCTTCCGGCAAACCCCTGGACACCAGCTTGTCCGGGTGATGCTGCGCCATCAGCTTGCGGTAGGCCTTCTTCACCTCGGCGGTATCGGCGCTGCTGGCGAGTCCCAGCACCTTGTAGGCATCCTCCAGACGGTCCTGCGGTGTCACATCGGCACTGAAGCGGAACTGCGCGTTCATGCGCAGCACCAGCTGGTCGTACTCGGCCTGGCTGAGCCCGAGGCCCAGCGCAATGCCGTCGAGCACGCGCCGTTCGGCCGGGGCCATGGCGCCGTCGGCGAGCGCCGTGGCGGTCAGGATTTCCAGGAACATCTGGATCAGATTGCGCCGCCGCAGGCATTCCCGCCGGAACTGCTCCAGTACCTGATCACTGGGAAAGCCCGGCTGCTTGCCCTGCTCGAACAACCCGATGGCCAGCTTGCGCTGCTCGGGCTGCAGCCGCATCTGGTCCATCACCTGCCGGGCCAGGGAGATCTCGTCCGGGCTGACGCGGCCATCGGCCTTTGCCACATGGCCCATCAGCGAGAACACGGCCGTGAAGAAAGCGGTCTGCACGCGTTCAGTGCTGTGGCTGCCCAGGGCCGGGTCGGCATCCACGCCGGACATGCCCTTGTCGAAATAATTGCCCAGTGCTGCGCCCAGCACGGCACCCAGGGGGCCACCCATCATGAAGCCGAACGTGCCGCCCAGTACCTTGCCCCACCAGTTCATGCGCACTCCTGCACTCATTAGAAAATTCGTCGCCACCCGCTCTGGCGCAGAGCCGGAGCACACGCTTCGTACTGCCCCTGGTAGCGTTGGGCATTGCGCTGCACCCTGTCGGCAATCTCCAGCAACCAGGGCTTGTCGGCGTAGCTGCCGCGGGCGAAGCCGGTGTTGCCCTCGTGGTAGGCCAGATAGAGATTGCGCGCATCGTCCCGGGCAATGCCATTGCGGCGCACACTGTTGGCGTTGTACCAGCCGACAAAATCCACGGCGTGGGCGAAATTGCTGCGCCTGGCCAGGCGATTGCCAGTGGACTCGCGGTAATCATCCCAGGTGCTGTCCAGCGCCTGGGCATAGCCGAAGGCATCGGAAGGACGCGGGCCGGGGATGACACCGAGGATGCGCGTGCGGGCCGGCCGGGCCCGGGAGCGAAAGCCCGATTCCTGATAGATGAACGCCATGGAGACGCCGACGGGAATGTCCCAGCGCCGCTGACTCTGCTCGGCGGCCCGGAACCAGGCGCGCTGGTCTTGGAAAATGCTGCAGACATTGCTCGCCTGACGCGGGGCGGTGCTCAGGCAGGCACTGAGCGTGGCTCCGAGCAGCAGGAGCAACAACCCGGTACGCACGGCTCTCATACTTGGTGCTCCGTCAGGAACGCTAGAAACGCGGCTTCATCGAGCACTGGCACCTCCAGCTCCACAGCCTTGTCGAGCTTGGAGCCGGCACCAGGACCGGCCACCACGTAGTCCGTCTTCTTCGACACACTGCCGGCTACCTTGGCGCCCAGGGCCTGCAGACGCGCCTTGGCGTCTTCCCGGGTCATGGTCTCCAGCGTACCGGTAAGCACGAAGGTCTTGCCGGCCAGCACATCCGAGGCGGCCATCACGACCTGATCGGTCCAGTGCACGCCGGCTGCCCGCAGGCGCGCGATGACGTCACGGTTGGCCGGCTGCTCCAGGAACTGCTGCACGCGGGCCGCGACGATCGGGCCGACATCGGGCACCGCTTCCAGCGCTTCGACATCGGCCGCCAGCAGCGCTTCCAGGGAACCAAAATGACTCGCCAGCGCCAGAGCGGTGGCCTCACCCACCTCGGGAATGCCCAGGCCGTAGAGGAAGCGCGGCAGCGTGGTGCTGCGTGCCTTGTCGATGGCGGCAACGAGATTGGCTGCGGACTTGTCGCCCATGCGCTCCAGCGCCGCGAGCGGGGCATGCTGCAGATGAAACACGTCGGCCACATCGTGGATCAGGCCGGCGTCCACCAGCTGCTCGATGAGCTTGTCGCCCAGACCTTCGATGTCCAGCGCCCCCCGGGCACAGAAATGCCGAATGGCCTCCTTGCGCTGAGCCGGGCAGACCAGGCCGCCGCTGCAGCGAAACAGGATCTCACCATCGGGTTCCACGGCAGAGCCGCAGGCCGGACAACAGGCCGGCATCTGCACCGCGCGACGCGCGGCGGCGCTCCCCTCGGTGGCATCCTCGATCACCTTCACGACCTTGGGAATCACGTCTCCGGCGCGACGGATGATCACCCGATCGCCAATCTGCAGCCTCAGTCGAGCAATCTCGGCCATGTTGTGCAGCGTGGCATTGCTGACGGTGACCCCGCCCACGAATACCGGCTCCAGACGCGCAACGGGCGTGATGGTGCCGGTGCGGCCCACCTGGAACTCGACGTCGCGCACGACGGTGGCGACCTCTTCCGCCGGGAACTTCCAGGCCACGGCCCAGCGCGGGGTGCGGGCATTGAAGCCCAGCTCGGCCTGCAGCTGCAGGCGATCCACCTTGAACACGGCACCGTCAATCTCGTAGTCCAGCTCGGCCCGACGCGCCAGCAGCGCAGCGGCATAGGCCAGCGCCTGACTCACGCCCTCCACCTGCGCGATCAGCGGATTCACGGGCAGGCCCCAGCCGCGCAGACAGGCAAAGGTCTCGCTCAGGGACTGCCACCGTGCAGAGGCGTCCGCGCCCAGCACATTGGCACCGTAGCAGAACAGCTTCAGCGGACGTGCGGCAGCGGCATTGCGCGGATTCACAAAGGTCTTGCCGCCACTGGCACTGGCCTGGGCATTGGCGGCCTCGAAGCCGGAGCGACTCATGTAGATCTCGCCGCGCACTTCCAGACGGGCGGGCACGGCAGGCCACTCCCCGGTCGCGGCAGACAGGACGGGCAGACGCAGCGGCACATCGCGCAGGGTGCGCACATTGTGCGTGATGTCCTCGCCCGTCACGCCATCACCACGCGTGGCCGCCCGCACCAGCAGGCCGTCCACGTAGAGCAGGCTCACGGCGACGCCGTCGATCTTGGGCTCGCAGCTGTAACGGATGGGGGCTGTGGAATCCAGGCGCCTGGCGATGCGGGCCTCGAAGTCCTGCAGTTCGGATTCGTCGAAGAC
>JBEDFR010000113.1:0-13635 GCA_041175045.1 Pseudomonadota bacterium
GATTTGACTACAATGCAGACAAGTTCAGATCCCGTTGAAAAAGGCAGCACTCCCGTGAAATCCCCTGCTACTGACCTGCACGGCATTGCCAGAGACGTGTCTCATCCCCGGTCCTGTCACACCAATCCATCGGTATCCTGCGGCGACTGCCGTCTTGGGGAGCTGTGCCTCCCGATAGCTCTGGACGCGTCGGAGATCACCCATCTCGACGAGATCGTCAAGCGCGGCAGGGCGCTGAACAAGGGCGACTACCTGTACCGCGAGGGCGATGAATTCACCTCCGTCTACGCCATCCGGGCCGGCAGCTTCAAGACCTTCAAGACGACG
Source organism: Pseudomonadota bacterium (assembly GCA_041175045.1). Taxonomy (GTDB): domain Bacteria; phylum Pseudomonadota; class Gammaproteobacteria; order Pseudomonadales; family Pseudohongiellaceae; genus UBA5078. The sequence continues at coordinate 328 of JBEDFR010000113.1, forward strand.
GTCGATGGGCAGGAGCAGGTCACCGGTCTCTACCTTCCCGGCGAGATCGTGGGCATGGACGGCATCAGCAGCAATCGCCACGGCAGTTCGGCGGTGGCGCTGGAAACCGGTTCCTTCTGCGAGATTCCCTTCCACCAGCTGGAAGAGCTCAGTGCCCGCATCCCTTCCCTGCAGGGGCGTTTCTTCCGCCTGATGGGGCAGGAGATCGTCAAGGACCAGCAGATGCTGACCCTGGTCAGCAGCAATGCCGCCGAGGAGCGTGTGGCAGCGCTGCTGCTGAGCATCTCCAGTCGCAACCACCGTCGCAAGCTTTCCTCCACCCAGTTCCGTCTGGCCATGACCCGCGCCGACATCGGCAGTTATCTCGGCGTCACACTGGAAACCGTGTCGCGCGTTTTCAGCCGCCTGCAGAAGCAGAGCATCGTCAAGGTCGACAACAAGGAAATCGAAGTCATCGACATGCCGGCGCTCAAGGCGCTTGCCAAAGTCAATGTGACGGGATGCTGAGCTGCCAATTGCAGATTGTCTGATATAGATCAAGGGATCATGACTTCAGCTGCAGTAATCTGCTCACCACTGATCTACGGAAATGGGTAGCAGCAAGAAGTAGAGCAGTACTCGTAAATGCAAGCAGTCGCAGTCACGCAGTAAATCGTAAATGGGAAAATTGAAGTCGGTCGTCTGGTAGACAGAGGCCGAAACAAAATGAGAGCGTTTTGTTTCGGCCTTTTTTTTTGTTCGCGTTTTCTGTGCCTCCTCGCCTGCCTGTGAGCTAAACTCCCCACTCTGGCATCGTTTTCCTTGTCACGAGTCCTTTCATGCGAGTGAGTGCTGCGTCCATTGCTGAAGTCTATTCCGCACAGGGCTATGTGCATCTGCCGGGATTTTTTTGCGCCGCGCAATTGTCTGAGCTGCAGGAAGTGGTGGCACGCTTTCATGCGGCCTGGTGTGACACCCATGCAGATCTGCTGATGGCAGGTGCGGTGAACAGCGCCGGCCTTACCGGGAGTCGTTTTCTGTGTGCAAGGGATCGGCGGGTGCTGTTCGAGTTTCTCGCCCAGGATGCGGTGCGCGCCGTGCTCGAGCAGCTGTTTCCAGCAATACCAGCATTCATGAACACTCAGTTGTTCTTCAATCCACGCAACCCGGATCAGCGCAACTACTGGCATCGCGATGTGCAGTACACCGGCATGTCGCTTGAAGCGCAGCAACAGGCCCTGAGTCGCCTGCAGGTGGTGCATCTGCGCGTGGCGTTGCAACCGGAGCCCGGCATGGAGTTCGTGCCGGGTACGCATCGACGCTGGGATACCCCCGATGAATTTGCGGTGCGGACGGAACTGCAGGGCCGACAACGCTGGGAGGCGCTGCCGGGGGCTGTGCAGGTGCCCCTGCGCGAAGGCGACATGCTGGTGTTCTCCGCCAATATGCTGCATCGCGGCCTTTATGGGTTGGATCGCCTGGCCTTCGACATGCTGTTCTGCGATCCGCTGCCCGAGTTGTTGTCCTATGTGCCGCAGGATTGTCTGCCCCAGGCGTCCATGCTGGAGTCTCTGCCATGCGCGCAGATGTTCGAGCTGGCCGGTGCCCGGTGAGGAACCATCAAATCGACACCAAGGACCGGGAATCGCTGTCGGCGAGTCATCACCCCGAGCAGGTGCGGCGGCGTCTGCTGCAGAAATCGGGAAGTTCACCCGTCGCCGATGCCGTGCTGGGCGCCATCGACGGCTGCGTGACCACCTTTGCCGTCGTAGCCGGCGCCTACGGGGCCGGCTTCCCGGCCACTGTAGCGCTGGTGCTGGGGTTCGCCAATCTGCTGGCCGACGGGTTCAGCATGGCGGTGAGCAACTACGAGTCCGTGAAGGCGCAGCAGGACTACATCGACAGTATGCGCCGCACCGAGGAGCGCCACATCGACCACATTCCCGAAGGCGAGCAGGAAGAGGTGCGCCAGATCTATGCCGCCAAAGGTTTCGAGGGGCAGGTGCTGGAGGAAATCGTGCAGCGGATCACGAGCGATCGAGACCTCTGCCGCTGCTGTTGCCTGCATTGGCTGCGACCCAGCAGTTCCTCGCCAGTGCGACCCTGGCCGGGCTGATGTTTCTGGCAGTAGGCATGCTCAAGAGCCTAGTGCTCAACAAGCCTGTCTGGCGGGCCGGCCTGCAGACACTCCTGACAGGCGGGACGGCCGCTGCTCTGGCCTATGCGTCCGGCGCGGTGCTGCAGAACCTGTTCGGAGTATCAGCCCTTTGACATGAACCTCACGCCGCGGCGGCGAGAGTCAGGCTCAGGGTAATCAGAAGTACCACGACACTCATAAGCACGATGCCGAGCTTGATGAAATTGCTTTTGAGTGAATGCATGGAACACCTCCAAGGCTGCATGTAAGAAGAACCCACAACCTCATTGTGCGACTTTCCGGGCGCCAGACATTGCGCAAGATCAAGCCGAGTGCATTGACGGGCATTGTCAAAGTTCCATGCTAGAATTCCCTCCGCTCCATGACTGCCGCAGAGGATTCCGCGCACATGCTTCTGATGATCGACAACTACGATTCGTTCACCTACAACATCGTTCAGTATCTGGGCGAACTGGGTGCGCAGGTGCAGGTCTACCGCAATGACGCCATCACGCTCGAGCAGATCGAAGCGCTGCAACCGCAGCACATCGTGATTTCTCCCGGGCCCTGCACGCCGAACGAAGCCGGTATTTCCGTGCCGGTCATCACGCATTTCGCCGGCCGGATTCCCCTGCTCGGCATCTGTCTGGGACATCAGGGCATCGGTCAGGCGTTTGGCGGTGACGTGATCCGCGCCCGCAAAGTCATGCATGGCAAACTCTCGCCCATCCATCATGCCGACAAGGGCGTGTTCCAGGGCTTGAGCAATCCCTTCACGGCCACGCGGTATCATTCGCTGGTGATCGACCGCAGGACGCTGCCGGAGTGTCTGGAGATCACGGCCTGGACCGTCGACGACGAGGGCAACATGGACGAGATCATGGGTGTGCGTCATCGCACGCTTGCCGTGGAAGGCGTGCAGTTCCATCCCGAGTCCATCCTGAGCGAACATGGTCATCAACTATTGAAGAATTTCCTCGACGCTCGGCCGCGTTGAGACAGGATCAGGACACTGGATTCCATGGATATCAAAGCCGCGATACGCCAGCTCACGCTGGGGCAGGACCTGCAGACAGACGAGATGACGGCGCTGATGCGCGGCATCATGAGCGGGCAGATGACGGACGCACAGATTGCAGCCTTCCTGGTGGCACTGCAACTCAAGGGCGTGGTGGTCTCCGAACTTCTTGGAGCGGTCACCGTGATGCGCGAGCTGGTCACGCGCGTGGACGTGCCGGACAAGCGGCATCTGGTGGATACCTGCGGCACTGGTGGTTCTGGAACGGACACGTTCAATATCTCCACGGCCTCGGCCATGGTCGCCGCCTGTGCTGGCGCCCGCGTGGCCAAGCACGGCAATCGTGGTGCGACCAGCAAGAGCGGCAGTGCCGATCTGCTGGAAGCGGCAGGCGTGAAGCTGGCGCTTGACCCGGCGGGAGTTGCCCGCTGTATTGAAACGCTCGGTGTCGGCTTCATGTTTGCGCCCGGCCATCACAGCGCCATGAAGCACGTGATCGGTCCGCGCCGCGAGATCGGCGTGCGCACCATCTTCAATCTGCTGGGCCCATTGACCAATCCAGCGTCGGCACCCAATCAGTTGCTGGGCGTTTATGCCGCGTCGTGGGTTCCCGTGATGCTGGAAGTGCTGCACGCGCTGGGCAGTGAACATGTGCTCATCGTGGCAGCCGAGGACGGTCTCGATGAGATCAGCATCAGTGCGACGACCCGGGTCGGCGAGCTGCGCAATGGCAGCATCTGCCACTACAGCATCACCCCAGAGGATTTCGGCATTGCCCGACGCGAGGGCTTCGCCATGCTGCAGATCGCGACGCCGCAGGAGAGTCTGGCCCTGGTGCGTGCAGCGCTCACGGGCAGTCATGAAGCGGCAGCCGACATCGTGGCGCTGAATGCCGGCGCGGCCATCTATGCTGCCAATGTGGTGGATGATCTGGCCGCAGGGGTCAGCCGTGCCCGCGAGATCATTCGCAGCGGTGCCGCACTGCACAAGCTGGAGGCGCTGGCCGCCTTCACGCAGAGCCTCTAGAGCAGGGAGCGCCAATATGGCCAAGGCCACCATTCTGGAAGACATCCTGGCGCAGAAGCGTCGCGAGATCGCGCGCGACGGCGCCATCCGCAGTCTCACCGAACTCGAGAACGCCGCTCTGGCTCGCACCGACAAGCGTCCCTTCATCGCGGCCCTGCGGCAGCGCATCGCTGCGCACAAACCTGCCGTGATTGCGGAGATCAAGAAGGCCTCGCCAAGCAAGGGGCTCATCCGTGCTGACTTCGATCCAGCCAGTTTCGCCCGTCAGTACGAAGAGGCGGGTGCCACCTGTCTTTCCGTGCTCACCGACCGCGAATTCTTTCAGGGCGCCAACGAATACCTGCAACAGGCACGGGCTGCCTGCAGCCTGCCAGTGATTCGCAAGGACTTCATGATTGATCGTTACCAGATCGCCGAGGCCGGCGCTCTGGGCGCCGATTGTGTACTGCTGATCGTGGCAGCCCTTGCGCCTGCCAGCCTGCGCGAACTGGCCGACTATGCCCGCCAGATCGGTATCGACACCCTGGTGGAAGTGCATGACGCCCGCGAGCTCGGTATCGCGCTGGAGGCTGGTTTCGACCTCATCGGGGTCAACAATCGCAATCTGCATACCTTCGAGACCAGTCTGGATGTGACCTCCACGCTGGCCTCGCGTTTGCCCGCCGGTACCCTTCTGGTCACCGAGAGCGGCATCAATGCCCCCGAGGATGTCGACGTCATGATTGCGAAGGGCGTCTACGGTTTTCTGATTGGCGAGGCTTTCATGCGGGCCCCGCATCCAGGAGTGCGTCTGCGGGAGATGTTTTCGCGTCATGTCTGACACCTTGCCCCCGGTCCCTCCCAAGAAGAAAGGACTCGCCCGGCTTCTGTCAGCGGCAGGTTATTCCATGGCCGGACTGCGCAGTGCCTTTGCGTCGGAAGAAGCCTTTCGACTCGAAGTCTTCACCCTGATGTTGGCAGTGCCCCTGGCCCTATGGCTCGGTGATGGTGCGTTGGAGCGCGTGCTGCTGATCGGCAGTGTGCTGTTGCTGCTGATCGTGGAGCTTCTCAACACGGCTGTGGAAGCCGTGGTCAATCGCGTCGGGCTGGAATTCCATGAATTGTCCCGGCAGGCCAAGGACATTGGTTCGGCTGCCGTATTCATCTGCATGGCCCTGGTGGCCATGGTCTGGTTCGCGCTGCTGATTTGATTTCCTGTCTGCGGATAAACCGCGCGCAAGATGCGTGGATAAGTATTGGCAAGACTCAGAGGTATCCGGAGTGTCATGGCGTTTGCCAGTCTCCGCGAAAGCGGGTTTCTGCTGTTGCTGATGCGCACGCTGCAGGCGGTGGACACTCATCCTGAGACCCTGCGTATCCTCAATCATGTGCCCAAGGCGGACCTGGTGCGCATCCATAATCTGGAACAGGCGCGCAGTGACGATGCCATGCGTTTCGCACTGCAGTAATCAATGTCGGGCCATAGCCTCAGCATGAGACCAATACCACGATCGTCTTGCCCTCCACGCTGATGCCATACACCTCCTCGACCACACCGCCTGCCATCTCTCTTGAACGATTCGCCAGACACCCGAGTCCCTGCCGCCTGATCTTGATCTGCAGGCCGTCGGGAAGCGCCATGGCATCCGGTTGCTCGCTCGATTCGATAAGCGTGCATGCGATACTCCCGGACACATGACAGGAAGCGAGATCGCCACGCTTGGGACTGATATTGCGCAGGCGATCTGCTACGTGCTTGTCAATCGTGAAGACGATGTCAGGATGGGAGCGAATGCAATGGTTGCAGTTGGTGTAACTGATCTAGGCAATCTCGCATGGCGTCCGAGTACGACACCAGGCACTGCGTGATGCCAGCTACTCGAACAAGCCCATCTCGCCGAAGAAGTTCTCTGGTTTCAGACAAGCAGTGACCACTTCTCTGCCATGATCATCATCAACACCCTGTCCCTCAAACCTTTGATGCTGCAATGCTGAGAGCTGCAAGTGTCGACCTCGTCGATGCTGGTGCTGCGCTGTGGTAGGCTGGCCTCCTGATACGCGACGCGAGAGACAGTGCTTGCGAATTCCCATGAACCATTGAGAGACGAAGATGAAAGCGACAGTACGCTGGGTTGATGATGTGATGTTTCTGGGCGAGGCCGGCAGCGGCCATGCGGTTCTGATGGACGGCCCTGAATCCAGTGGTGGCCGCAATGTCGGCTTCCGTCCGATGGAATTGCTGCTGGTCGGGGTGGGCGGTTGCTCGTCCTATGATGTGGTCACGATCCTGAAGAAAGCCCGGCAGAATGTGACGGGCTGCGTGACAGAACTCACGGCCGAGCGTGCCGATGCGATCCCCGCTGTCTTCGAGAAGATCCATCTGCATTTTCGCGTCAGTGGCAGGGATCTCAGTGAAAAGCAGGTGGAAAAAGCAGTGGCGATGTCGGCGGAAAAATACTGCTCGGCCACCATCATGCTGGGACGCGGTGGTGTGCAGGTGACGCACGATTTCGAGATTGTGCAGGAGTAGGTTTCAAAGGCGGTAGGTCAGTCCCTTCATCACTCTGGCCATGAGCCCCATGGCCAGCTTTACAGGAGGCGGCAATGGTGCTCCTCCTGCCTCTTTGGCAGTTTCTCCGTGGATGCGTTCGTCGACGAGCATTTGTTCCAGAATGGCACGGCTGCGCGAGTCGTTTCGTGGCAACTGTTCCAGATGCTCCTGAAGATGCGCGCCGACCTGTTGTTCGGTTTCCGCCACGAAGCCCAGACTCCACTTGTCGCCCGCCAGACCCGCCGCAGCGCCTATGCCGAAGGACAGGGCATACCAGGCTGGGTTGAGCAGGCTGGGTCGACTGTCGAGTTCCTGCAGACGCTGCTCGCACCATACCAGATGATCGACTTCCTCTCGGGCCGCATGCTCCATGGCCTGGCGAATGTCTGGCAGTCGAGCAGTCAAGGCCTGGCCTTGATAAAGTGCCTGGGCGCACACTTCACCCGTGTGATTGATGCGCATCATTCCTGCCACATCGCGACGCTCCGCTTCCGTCAGGACTGCATCGTCCAGATCCTGTGCAGGCGAAGGCCGCTCGGCGGCACTTGCTCCCGGCACCAGCGTACGCAGTGCCTGGTCGAACTGTTGAATCAGCTGATCGATGTCGAGTGCAGCACGATGCGCGGAGTCAGTCATGTTCCCTCGCTATGGCGCGATAGGCGATGTCGCGCCTGAAAAACATATTGTTCCAGTGCACATTCCCTGCGAGTGCATAGGCAGCGCGCTGAGCATCTGTCACGGTATTGCCGAGTGCAGTGGCGCAAAGCACACGTCCGCCATTGCTGACGACGTCGTCGCCGCGCAGTGCAGTGCCCGCATGAAACAGTTTGCTGCCCGGTTCAGTCGTGACATTCAGGCCGCTAATCACGTCCCCTTTCGCATAGGCGTCGGGATAGCCACCACTGGCAAGGACCACGCCGACTGCGGGCCGAGGGTCCCAGTCTGCCGCCTGCTGGTCGAGTGTGCCATCCAGCGCCGCGTTGCACAGGGCGATCAGATCCGACTGCAGACGCATCATCACCGGCTGGGCTTCAGGATCGCCGAAGCGACAGTTGAACTCGATGACATTGACGTCGCCACTGTCCGCAATCATCAGTCCCGCATAGAGGAACCCCGTGTAAGGATTGCCATCTGCACGCATGCCTGCAACCGTAGGCAGGACGATCTCGCGCATGATCTTGTCGTGGACCTGCGGCGTCACCACCGGTGCAGGCGAATACGCACCCATGCCACCGGTGTTAGGCCCCTTGTCACCGTCGTCGCGCGCCTTGTGGTCCTGTGAGGTGGCGAAGGGCAGGACATGCTCGCCATCCACCATCACGATGAAACTGGCTTCCTCGCCGCGCAGGAACTGCTCGATCACCACGCGATGGCCGGCGTCGCCAAACTTGTTGCCGCCCAGCATGTCCCGAATCGTGGTTTCCGCTTCTTCCAGAGTCTGAGGAATGATCACGCCCTTGCCGGCCGCCAGCCCATCTGCCTTGATGACGATGGGCACGCCTTCGGCACGCACGTAGGCAATGGCGGCGTCGATGTCGGTGAAGTGGCGGTATTTCGCGGTAGGGATGCCGTGACGGTGGAGAAAGTCCTTGGCGAATGCCTTGGAACCTTCCAGTTGCGCAGCATTGCGGCTCGGACCGAAGCAACGCTGGCCGTGCTGACGGAGGTAATCGACCACCCCGGCCACCAGCGGAGCCTCTGGACCGACGATTGTCAGGCCGATTTCCCGAGCCTGCGCGAATGCCAGCAGTGCTGGAAAATCGAGAGGGTCGAGGGCCACATTCTCCACCCCGGCTTCAGTTGCCGTACCCGCATTGCCCGTAGCCACAAACACCTTGCCGGCCTGCGGGGACTGCCGTACGCGCCATGCGAGGGCATGTTCCCGGCCGCCATTGCCTATGATCAATACATTCATGCTGCTACCTGCTCACGCTCTGGGGCGCGGCTCATCCCGACTCGCCCTCAATGGCGGAAGTGACGAACCCCGGTAAATACCATGGCCATGTCCGCTTCGTCGGCAGCGGCGATGACTTCCTCGTCGCGCATCGACCCTCCTGGCTGGATCACAGCACGAATGCCTGCCTTCGCGGCGGCATCTATGCCATCGCGGAAGGGGAAGAAAGCGTCGGATGCCATGACCGAACCGGCGACTTCAAGCCCTTCGTCCGCGGCCTTGATACCCGCGATCCGCGCGCTGTACACACGGCTCATCTGCCCGGCACCGATGCCGATGGTCTGATTGTTGCGACAATAGACGATGGCGTTGGACTTGACGAAGGTCGCGACTTTCCAGGCAAACAGCAGGTCGGAGAGTTCCTGCTCGCTGGGTTTGCGCTTGCTCACCAGCTGCAGGTCTGCGGCACTCAGCTGGTGAATGTCTCTGTCCTGAACCAGCAGCCCCCCGTTGACTCGCTTGTAGTCCAGAGCTGGCAAGGTCTGGGTATCCCACTGGCCGCAGCTGAGCACGCGCACGTTCTGCTTCGTGGCCAGCACTGGCAGTGCATCGGCTGCGATGGACGGCGCAATGATGACCTCGGTGAACTGACGCGAAATGATGGCCTGCGCCGTAGCTGCATCCAGTTCTCGGTTGAAGGCGATGATGCCGCCGAAGGCGGACGTCGGGTCAGTCTGGAAGGCCAGTTCGTAGGCACGGGTAATCGATTCGGCCACCGCAACACCGCAGGGATTGGCATGTTTGACGATCACGCAGGCCGGAGCACTGAAGGATTTCACGCATTCGAGTGCGGCATCGGTGTCGGCGATATTGTTGTAGGACAGTTCCTTGCCCTGCAGCTGCACAGCGGTACTGACGCTCGCATCCGCTGGTTGCTTCTCCACATAGAAAGCAGCCTTCTGATGCGGGTTCTCGCCATAGCGCATGTCCTGGCGCTTGATGAACTGGGTAGAGAAAGTGCGAGGAAAACTCGCAGGAAGCGTTTCCCCTGCTGAGGCGGCAGGAACCAGTCTGCCAAGATAGTTGGCGATGGCAGCGTCGTAGGCCGCTGTATGTTCGTAAGTTCGAACGGCCAGGTCAAAACGCGTGGCAGCACTGAGCGACCCGCCGTTCTCGCGCATTTCCTGCAAGGCTCGCTCGTAGTCCGCTGGGTTGACGATGACGCCGACCCAGGCGTGGTTCTTGGCAGCCGCACGCAACATGGTGGGGCCGCCGATATCGATGTTCTCGATGGCATCAACCAGTGAGCAGTCAGGCTTCGCTACTGTGGCCTCGAACGGGTAGAGGTTCACGACCACCAGATCGATCGTGGGGATGTCGTAATGACTTAGCACGCCCTTATCGATATCGCGACGAGCAAGAATTCCCCCGTGCACCCTGGGGTGCAGGGTCTTTACTCGACCATCCATCATTTCCGGAAAACCCGTGTAGTCAGAGATCTCGATTGCTGGAATGTTTTCGGCCCGCAACAGTTTGTATGTGCCGCCAGTGGAGAGGATCTCTACGCCGAGACTGTGCAGGGATTTCGCAAAGGACACGATGCCGGACTTGTCCGACACGCTGATCAGTGCGCGCCGGACTGCGGCAAAATTCGGTATGGACATAGTAGGGAAGGTCTTTCGCAAGTGGACGGGAGTTGAGTATCCGTGCGTGGTATCCCGTCGAAATTAACCGCTGACCTGGCTCAGGTTTACAACATTCCGTGTTGTTTCAGCTTCTTGCGTAGGGTACCACGGTTCAAACCGAGCATGATAGAGGCCTTGCTCTGGTTGCTTCCGGTGTGTTTCAGGACAGCTTCCAGCAGAGGGCCTTCCACCTCATTCAAAACCAGATCGTACAAGTTGGTGACCCGTGTTTCACCGAGATGGGCGAAATACTGGTCCATGGATCGCTCCACTTCCTTGCGTAATGTCGACGAGGACTGCAACCCATTCACCGCTCCCATGTCTGGATGCTGGAAGCTTCTGCGAAGGGTAATGTCTTCGAGGATATTCATAATGCGACCTCCTTCTGATTGATCAAGACGTCGAAGTACTGCTCGACGCACTGCAGCTGCCGCGCAGGATTGCTCAATTGATTGAATTGTTTTCGGAAAACGTCACTGTACGGCTGGTCTTCCGTGGCCCAACCGACGTGCTTGCGTGCAAACAGGACACCTTTGAACTCGCCGTAAAGCGCGTATACCTGCTGCATGTGCGAAATCAGTGTGTCGCGTCTCTCCAGGAGGTCCGGATCCGCCAGTTCTGCACCTGAGGCCAGAAAATGATTGATCTGTCGAAATAGCCATGGGCGGCCCTGTGCCGCGCGACCGATCATCACCCCGTCGGCGCCCGTGTACTCCATGACTGCGTGAGCGGTGCGAGCATCGCGGATATCTCCGTTGGCAATCACGGGAATTGACACGGCTGACTTGATGTCGCGAATGGTGTCGTACTCGACAGGCCCCACGAAGCGGCACTCCCGCGTTCTACCATGGACTGAAAGCATCTTCACTCCGGCATCCTGCGCGATGCGCGCAATCTCTACTCCATTGCGGGACTGCGGACACCAGCCTGTTCGAATCTTCAGGGTGACAGGAATCTGCACTGCAGAGACAACCTTTCGCAGAATCTCAGCAACCAGGGAGGTATCCTTCAACAATGCTGAGCCTGCGGCTTTCTTAAGAACTTTCTTGGCGGGGCAGCCCATGTTGATGTCGATGATGTCGGCGCCAAGGTCAGCGTGTAGCTTCGCAGCCTCGGCCATCCTGTCGGGTTCGGCGCCGGCGATCTGGACAGCGTGCGGGCCACCATTTTCCGAGCGGGCGAGTCGGGTGACGTTCCTGCTGCTCCCCCATTGATCGACATCGCAGGTCAGCATTTCCGCAACCGCGAGACCCGCTCCCATGCTTACGCACAGGTCGCGGAAGGGCTGGTCTGATATCCCAGCCATCGGCGCGAGCAGCGTGCGCTGCGTAAGTGAGTGTTTGCCTATCGTGATCAATTTGATTTGCTGCTCTTGAATTGAAGGCATTTAGTGAAAAATGAATAAATCGACCTGTTGGTGAAAATTATCATAACGACCGCCTGAAACTTGGGAAAGGCAAAAATAGGGTGTGAATGCTGTGAACTGGCGCACATTTCGTCGAGGCACAATTGCGTTGGCAGCGCTCAGGGAGCTTCGTTTGCGCTCAAGCTGACTTCATAGTTGATCGCCTGAATTCCTGGGTCGATGATGTCGAGTGAGATCTCTACAGGGGCTCCTGCCGGCAGGCTTTCCAAGTGCTGCAGAGCGCTTGGCAGATACTCCGAAGGAACGAACTGCCGCTCCGCCAAGCCAGCATTGTCAGTATCCGTGAAGCGCAGATTCAGCAGAGGCAAAGCTTGCTCGAAAGGTGACTGATTGCGCAGGATGAGTGTCACGCGCAAGGCATTGGCGATATCCGGATGGCTGTGAACCATCAAGTTCTCCGTGCGGATCGCGCGCAGGTCGACTCGTGATGCCAGCGAGCAGGGCAATCTGCTGCAGAGCCTTTCAAGCCATGGTCGCGTGACATCATTTTGACCCAGTTCATCCCACTTCAGGTAAATTGCCTGCAAGCCCAGAGTGGACAAAAGCAATAGAGCAGAAAAAATCCACCATGCGGAGCGCGATTTTTGCCCGGCATTGCCTTCCCAGTCGAACTCAAGTGCCGCATCAGATGCCGTAAGGCTGTCAAATTGTTGTCTGTTCAAGCTCGTTGTCGTTGCCTCGGATTCAGGCGTTGCAGACAAATCGAAGTCATCCAGTGCGTTGAACGCAGGCATGGTCCTTGGTGTCATTTCTGCGAGGGGAGCCGCAGCTGAATCGGTGACGATAGGCGCTTCTGCCTTTGCCACTGATTCCGGATCGAACTCGGCAAGTTGAGCCGACTTGATCTCAGCCTCTTGACTGGGGAAGTTCGCCTCAGTGTCCAGCGCCTCCACAAAGGTGAAGAGAGGCTCGGGCATTGCCGGGGTCGAAAGGATACTGACATCGTAATGATCGCTTGCGATCTGGAGGTCTGCTGGCTCTGTGGTGGCATCCAGCTCGTCGGAATCGTTGGCTGCCCCGAGAGGCTTGTCCAGGGTTTGCAAGTCTGCTGAAGGCAGCAGATGATCGTCGGCGACGAATATCTTCAGGCAGGCGCCGCATCGCACCATTCCGTCTGCCGACTGCAGCTGAGTCACGCTAGTCCGAAACGTGGTGTGGCAGTGCGGACATTGTGTAATGAACAGGGCCATAGAATCGTGCTAGAAAATTCTTCCAAAGTGATACGTTCAATAACGCTCAACGTCGAATTCCTTCAACCCGAACCCATTCGTCGCGAATGACTGCTGGCAACATCCGGAACCAGGGGCTGTAACTTGCCATCAGGGACTCTGTCTGCTGGGAAAGCACGCCCGACAGTATCAATCTGCCGCCGGGCTTGACCAGGGTGGCAATGACCGGGGTCAACTGTTCCAGCGGGCCGGAGAGAATGTTCGCCACCAGCACATCGGCCGATGGATGCACCGTCGTGTCAGGCAGATGAACGCTGAGACGCGCGGGATCGATGCCATTGAGGTCGCGATTGCTCCTTGTTGCCAGGATGGCCTGGGGATCATTGTCGATGGCAATGGCTTCTCGAGCCCCCAGCAGAATTCCAGCAATTGCGAGAATGCCGG
>JBEDFR010000114.1:0-2523 GCA_041175045.1 Pseudomonadota bacterium
CCCTGGGCGCGCTGGCTCGCGGTGCAGGACGCTGGTGCCGCGCCGGACATCAGTCTGTCCTGCAGTCCCGTGCTCGCGGCCACTACGCTGCAGGAGAAACTCTGGCGTCTGTGTGCCGGCGCAGTGCTGACCTCCGCCACGCTTTCTGCACTGGGGCGCTTCGACGTGCTGCAGATGCGTGCCGGGTTGCCCGCGCGCACTGTCTACCACCGTATTGCCAGTCCTTTCGACTACGCGCAAGCGGCCCGCTTCGTGGTGCCGAAACTGCACTGTGATCCAGGCAATGTGCAGCTGCACACCGAGGCCATCATCCGTCTGCTGCCGCGTGTGCTGGACCGGCGCGAAGCCGCGCTGATGCTGTTCAGTTCGCGCCGGCAGATGCAGGACGTGCTGGAGGGACTGTCGAAGGAGTGGCGCGAGATCATCCTGTGTCAGGACGACTACCAGAAGGCGCAGCTGTTGAAATTCCATCGTCAGCGTGTGGATCAGGGCGAGCCGAGCATCATCTTCGGTCTCGCAAGTTTTTCGGAAGGGGTTGATTTGCCTGGGAAATACTGCGAACACGTGCTGATCGCCAAGATCCCCTTTGCAGTGCCGAATGACCCGATCGAGGCCACGCTGGCGCAGTGGATCGAGCAGCGCGGCGGCAATGCGTTCATGAGCCTTGCGGTGCCCGAGGCCGCGTTCAAGCTGGTCCAGGCCGCCGGCCGTCTGCTGCGCAGCGAGACGGACACGGGGCGCATCACGCTGTTCGACGAGCGCATCGTCAGCAAGTTTTATGGGGCGGCGATCTTCGACTCACTGCCGCCGTACCGCCGCGAGGTATTCCCCGCCGCCCTGCTCAGCGACGACCGTAAGTGACGCCGTTCTTGCGGTCGATGGCATAGCCCACGCCCGCGCCGATCAGGGTGCCTATCACCAGCACCAGGGCCAGATTGTCCATCAAGGCTCCCAGGCCCAGGCCGATGAATACTCCGCCCACGGCACACATCGGCAGCAGGCTGGTAGCTTTGACTTTCTTGTGCTTTCGGGTCATGTCGTACTCTCGCTTGCAGGGTGTTGCTTCAATTGCCGGGCTGGGGCAGGGCATTGACCTGCCGCAGATCGAAAATCATGGTGGCCGTGGTCGGCGTGGCAGACGTCGTGTCGCCGCGCAGCACCGCTGCCTGATCGATGCGATCCACCACCTCCATGCCCTCCACCACGTGGCCGATGACTGTGGCGCGTCCGGCCAGCCAGGGCGCATCCACCAGGGTGATGAAGAACTCGGCGGCATTGGCGCCGGGGCCGTCACTCGCCATGGCCACGCTGCCGCGCAGCGGCGCCCTGGATTCCAGGCGATCGTTGTAGCGATAGCCCAGGTTCTCGTAAGCCTCGCGCAGGGTCATGGCGCGCAGCGCATCGTGAATCTCGAACTGGCGTGCCTCGACGGCCTCCGGACTGCTGATGCCCATGCGCCGATACAGCGGCACCAGGATTTCGCGCTCGAAGTCCTCGCGGCTGGCCAGATTCAGCCAGGGATGAGGTTTGCCGAAGGGGTCCAGCACTTTCTCCTCGTGCAGGCCGAACTGGCGGGCGTTGATCTCGTCTTCCACCTGGTACTCGGGCACCGGTGCCGAGGCCGAGCGCGGCGCGCCAGTCTGTACCAGGTAGTTGCGCAGGATGCGGTGGAACAGCACGCCGTCGTAATAATGCGGCGTGACGGGCATGCCGGTGGTGATGTCGAACAGCGGCACGCGGGCCTCGGCCAGGGCGATGACATTGGCGACATTGCGCGGCGCGGACTGCGTAAACAGTTCCAGATAGATGTCCCCGCGCGAGGTGCGCATCAGCAGCAGCGGGTTTGCCGGATTCTCCATGGCTGCCGTGGCAGAGGCCAGGTCGGCGTCGGCCAGGCCGGGGCAGCTCAGCAGCAGGATGACGCTCAGGCTGCGTAGAAGTGTTCTCATGGGGCTGGGGATCTCGTACCGGGGCCTGTCGGGGGCGGGCCGCTGGGGTGTCGACCGGATTGTAGGGGCACCGTCAAGGCCATTGCAATGCAGCTCAGGGCGTCTGATGACGGGCCAGATCGCCGGGTGTGTCGACATCCTGCAGGATGCCCGGGTCGTCCACGCTCAGCAGATCGATCTGATCGGGATGACCCCGCACGATCTCGCGCGCGCCGGCATCGCCGCTGCAGCCCTGCAGGGCCGCGAACCAGTCAGACCCGAACCCGACCGGATTGCCGCGCTCGTTGTCGTGCACCGGCACCAGGATGCGGTCACGTCGCAGCGCCTGCAGCAGCAGACTCAGGGTGTCTGGGCGGATGAACGGCATGTCTGCCAGACATACCAGGCAGCCGCGCCAGGGTGGCAGGTCCCGCATGCCGGCGGCCAGGGTGTGGCCCATGCCCCGCGCAGCATCCTCGCATAACACC
The DNA here is from genome assembly GCA_041175045.1 of Pseudomonadota bacterium. GTDB lineage: Bacteria > Pseudomonadota > Gammaproteobacteria > Pseudomonadales > Pseudohongiellaceae > UBA5078. The sequence goes on from JBEDFR010000114.1 coordinate 2,417, forward strand.
AGTTCGTCGACCTGCGCGCCGCTGGCCAGGAGCAGGGTTTGCAGATCGGCGCGGGTGACGATGCGCAGAGGTGCCTGGGTGGCGCGCAGTTGGCGCAGTGTGCGTGC
>JBEDFR010000115.1:0-6436 GCA_041175045.1 Pseudomonadota bacterium
GCCGACAAGCTGCTGTTCTCCTATCACGGCGTGCCGCTGCGCTATCTGCACAACGGCGACCCTTACCACTGCGAGTGCTACAAGACCTCGCGCCTGATCGCCGAGGCCCTCGGGCTGGGCAAGGACGAGTACATCACCACCTTCCAGTCCCGCTTCGGGCGCGAAGAGTGGCTCAAGCCCTACACCGATGCCACTCTGAAGGCCTTCCCCGCCCAGGGCGTGAAGTCGGTGCAGGTGTTCTGCCCGGGCTTCTCGGCCGATTGTCTCGAGACCATCGAGGAGATCGGGGAAGAGAACAAGCACTACTTCGAAGAGGCGGGCGGCGAGCGCTACGAATACATCACGGCGTTGAACGACCGCCCCGACCACATCGCGGCGCTGGCGTCCCTGGTACACGCGAACCTGCATGGCTGGCAGGTGACGCCGGAGCCGGCGCGTGACGCGCGCGCTCGTGACCTCGGAGCCCCACGTTGAGTATCACTCGGGAGACTGCATGAACGTCCTGCTGTCACGCCGCCTGGGCTATTTCGCCGGCGGCACGGCCCTCCTCTTCCTGCTGCTGGCGGCCATGCGCCTGCTGTTCTTCGTCGGCTTCTCCGGCGTGGCGCCGGACGAGAATCCGGAGGCGGTATGGCCCACGCTGCGCATCGGCCTGCAGTTCGACATGCGGCTGGCCCTGCTGCTGATGCTGCCCGTCGCCGCGGCGCTGCTGCTGCCGCGTCTTCGCCAGCGTTTCCCCCGACCACTGCGCTGGGGCCTGCGTGCTTATCTCGCCGTGGTGCTGATCGCGCTGGTGCTGATCTACATTTTCGACTTCGGCCACTATGCCTATCTGGGCGTGCGCCTGAACGCCTCGGCCTTTCGCTACACGGCCGATGCCCAGATCTCCACCGATATGATCTGGCAGACCTACCCGGTGGTGTGGATCACCCTGGGCTGGATCGCCACCGTGGCCCTCATGCTGGCCGCCTTCCTGTGGCTGGAGCGCCTGACGCTGGACCGGTCGCAGGTGCCGGTGCCGCGTCTGGCCGCCGGACTGGGCGGAGCTCTGGTCAGCGTGCTGGTACTGATCGGTCTGCTGGGCCGCTACACCAATATCAACATCGAGAACCCGGTGCCGCTGCGCTGGAGCGATGCCTTCTTCTCGGGCGACAGCCAGATCGGCGCGCTGGGCTTGAACCCGCTGCTGTTCCTCTATGACACCTGGAATGTGCAGGACGATGGCTACGACGCCGAGGCGCTCAATGCGCTCTACCCGGTGGTGGCCAACTACCTCGGCGTCACGCCGTCCGGCCAGGCCATCCGTTTCGAGCGTCACGTGGGCGTGCAGCCCCATGCGCTGCCCGGCGAGCGCAAGCCCAACATCATCTTCATCATGCTGGAGTCGCTGGGGGCGTCGGCCGTGGGCGCCTACGGCAATCCGCTGAACCCGACGCCGAACCTGGATGCCCTGGCCCCACAGAGCTGGTTCTTCAGGCACTTCTATGTGCCGGTCACCGGCACGGCCAAGACGGTCTGGGCCAGTATCACGGGCATTCCCGACGTGACCCGTCAGGAAACCGCCAGCCGCAACCCGTTCATCATCCGGCAGAACACGCTGATCAATGCGCTGGAGGACTACCAGAAGATCTACACCGTGGGCGGCAGCGCCGGCTGGGCCAACATCAATGGCGTGATCATGCAGAGCATCGACGACATCACGCTGTACGAGGAAGGCTACTGGCAGGCGCCGAATGTGGACGTCTGGGGCATCTCCGATCTCGACCTGTTCAAGGAGAGCGATGCGATCATCCAGGCGCTGCCAAGGGACAAGCCCTTCTTCGCCTACATCCAGACGGCCGGCAATCACCGCCCGTTCACGATTCCCGAAAACAACGATGACTTCGAGACGCTGGACCTGCCGCTGGAGCAGGTGCAGGAGTTCGGCTCGCGCAGCCTGGAGCAGTACAACGCCGTGCGCCTGCTGGACTACAACATCGGCCGTTTCATGGAGATGGCGAAGGCCGGGGGCTATTACGAGAACACCATTTTCGTGATGTTCGGGGACCACAACACCCGCATCTCCCAGCTGCCCCACATGCCGCCGGCCTTCGAGCAGCTGGGACTGGAGAGCAATCACGTGCCCATGCTGATCCATGCGCCCGGCCTGCTGGAGCCACGCGTGTTCGAGGAGGCGACAGGCCTGGCGGATCTGCTGCCGACGGTGGCAGGACTGGTGGGCGTGGAATACACCACCCGCACCATGGGCCGGGACATACAGTTGCCCTCGCCCGAGGGGGAGCGGGCCATTCCAGTGGTGCTGCGTGAGGGCAGCTTCCCGCTGATCGGCGTGGTGACGAAGGATTTCCTGGTGCAGATGAATCACGACGGCAGCAACCCGTCGATGCACGATCTGGCCTCGCCCGAGCCCCTGCAGAATGTGGCGCAGGAGCATCCCGAGGAGTACCAGCGCCTGCTGGATCTGGGGCGTGGCCTCTACGAAGCCGCCCGCTTCATGCTGACCGATAACGTAAGGGAATGAGGCGGCGCCAGTGGCGCCGCAGCAGCACGACCACGCAGAAGGTGCCCAGCGCCGGGTCGATCAGATAGTCCCAGTAATTGGTGGACGCCTTGAGCTGCAGCACGAAGCCCAGGGTGGCCAGACTCAGCAGCAGACAGCCGACATAGTGCTGCTGCCACAGCAGCCCGAGACTCAGCAGCCCCACCCCCGCCAGCAGCAGACGCGGCGCAAAGCCCAGCCGGTAGGGGTCGAGATAGCTCACCCCCAGCGCCGCCGGATACAGCACCACGGCCATCCCCGCGAACAGCCACAGCAGCAGCGTCAGCTGCGCCTCGGACGGGCGCGCCATCCACCCCAGCCGCACCGCGGTTCCCAGCAGCAGCGCCAGGCTGGTGGTCAGGGCCAGATCGTCAAAGACACTGCGCAGATACATCGCCGGCGAGAGGCCGTTGATGGGCACGAGCGCCAGAGCCAGAAGCACCAGCAGCAGGGTGTAACGCAGGGGCGCAGAGAGCCGCGCGCCGGGCAGCAGCAGGAACAGGGGCAGGGCAGCGCTGGCCAGGGACTGCCAGAAGACGAATTCCAGCGGCGACATCAGTGGCGCGACTCCAGCCAGTCTTGCGTGAAGCTCACGTGCTTGATGAAGCTGTTGTTCCAGGAGTACACCAGATGGAAGATGCCCTCGCGGGTGTGCACGAGGTAAGGGTATTCGTACTCGAATTCGCAGCCGGCGCGGCGGCACATGCGCTCGTCCACTTCGGCCAGGAAGCCGCCCAGCAGATCGTCCCGGCTGCCGCTGCTGGAGGCCATGAACTGGCGGCGCAGGGCGGGTGTGAAGCTGCTCTCGGGCAGCGGGTTGCCGTCCGGGTCGGGCGAGGCGTCCACGTCGATCAGATGCTCCCAGTTCTCCATTTCCAGATCGGTCTCGTAGAGGCTCAGACGAAAGCGCCCGTCACGCAGATTGTTCAACGCCACCAGCAGGGTGTTGCGATGCGTCAGGGCGGCGGCGAGGGAGGAATTCGGGTTGAAAGGTTCCAGCGGCACGGGCGCGGACCAGCTGCGCCCCGCATCCTCGGTGCGACTGGCCAGCACGCGGTGATGCTCGGTGCCGGCATAGCGCAGCATGGCGACGGCGGATTCGGGCCCCGTGGGCACGATGGTGGGCTGCAGGGAATGGTTGCCACGGCTGATGCGGTACTTGTCCAGCACCTCGCCATCGGCTGAAAGATAGAGGTACTCCGCGAACTTGCCGATGAACTCGTGGTAGACGGGCAGGCCGATGGAGCCATCGTCGTGGAATACTGGAGCCCCGCGCACCAGGGTGCTGATATTGAAGAAGGGCGAGGTCACCAGGCGGCGAGGCGCGGACCAGCTCTCGCCCCTGTCTTCGGAGTACATGGCGTTGATGGCGCTGCCGCCCCAGCCGCCGATGGACACCGACACATAGAACAGCCACAGGCGCTGGTCCGGCGCCAGGGCCACCACCGGATTGCCCAGCTTGCGCACATAACGATCCAGCCCCTGCTGGGTGGACTCACGGGTGGCCAGCACGAATTCCGCATTCCAGGACTCATCGCTTACATCGAAGCGCGCCCCGCGGATCTGCACATCGGCAGCGCCTTCGCGCGAACCGGCGAACCACACCGAGAGCAGGGTATCTTCCGAGAGCTGTGTGAGTGCGGCGGCGTGCACGTAGTCGTCGACATCGGACGAGGCGAAGCCGTTGACGAAGGGCGAGCTGGGGGAGAGTTCGAGCGTCGGCGCGCCGGCATGGTCGTCCAGAAATGGCGCAGGCACTGCGGCCGGGTGCTGGACCCAGGCAACGGCAAAGAGGACGAGGATGCAAGGCGCAAGACCAAGGCGCCAGAGCAGAGAGCGATCTGCGAATGACACTGACGAAACAACCTTATGCATTCATTGTTTTTGTGAGCGACTTCACATCCTGTCCATCGCAGCTGCCCGGAGGATAAACGACTGGATTCGTCGAGTCCACCGGGCATTTCGTCGTGCCGGGGGTGTTGTTACTGGGCCGAGGCGGGCTCCTGCTCCAGCCATTCGTTGAGTTCGAGCACGTCCTGCGGGCTCAGCAGTCCGGAGACCTGCTTCAGGCGCAGGGTGTTGAGCACGTAGTTGTAGCGTGCCTCGGAGTAGTTGCGCAGGGCCACGAACAGCTGGCGGCGCGCCTGCAGCACGTCGACGATGTTGCGCGTGCCCACCTCGTAACCCACCTCCACGCCCTCGAGCGCACTCTGGGCCGAGGTGATGGCCTGCTGGCGCTGGGCGACCACCAGGGCGTCGGTGTTGACGCGGCGGTAGGCATTGCGGGCGTCCTGGGTGGTCTGGCGCCGGGTCAGGTTCACCTGCTCCTGCTGGGCGACGACGTCGTACTCGGCGGCGCGGCGGCGAGCCGTGGTGCCACCCCCGGCGTAGAGCGGGATATTGATGTTCAGACTGAGCGCGGTGCCGTCGATGGCGCCGGTGCTGCGCAGGCCGCCGTCAGCGCCCTGGCCGCCGGCCGTCACGTTGTGGTTGAAGGCGCCGGTCAAGGAGATGGTGGGCAGGTGGTCGGACTTGCGGGCCTTCAGGTTTTCCTGTTGCGCCTGCAGATTGTAGCGGGCGGCGATCAGGGCCAGATTGCCGTTCAGCGCCTGCTCCGTCCACGACTCCGCCGAGCCCTCGGCATTGATGATCGGGAAGTCCTCGCGCAGCACTTCCACGTTCGGGTGCGGCTGGCCGGTGATGGCTTCCAGCGCCTCGTAGGCGGCGGCCAGCTCGTCCTCGGCGATCAGGGTGTTGTTGCGGGCCAGATCATAGGCGGCCTGACTTTCATAGACTTCGGTGATGGTGATCAGGCCGACTTCCTCGCGCTGACGGGTCTGCTCGAACTGACGCTCCGCGGCCTGCTCTTCCTGCACGCTGGTTTCCAGATCGTCCATGGCGCGCAGCACATTGAAGTAGGCCGTGGCCACGCGAATGATCAGGGCCTGCTCCTGGGCGGCATAACCGATGGCGCCCGCCTGGTCCTGCAGCTTGGCCCCCTGATAGGTGTACCAGGCACTCATGTTGAACAGAGCCTGGTTGATGTTCAGACGGTAGCCGTGGGAGTTCTGCCCGGGGCGGAAACTCATCTCCCCCGCCAGACCAGCGGTCTGCCGGGTGGTGCTGCCCTGCAGCGCAATGTTCGGCAGCAGCACCGCACGGCCCTGATCGAGCAGGGTGCGGCGAGACTGATACTGGGCCTCGGCCTGGCGCAGCGTGGGATCATTGCGCATGGCCAGTTCGAGGATGGAGACCAGATCGTCGGCCAGGATGGTCGTCGATGCGGTTGAAAGGCACAACAGCAATCCGAGGCGTTGAGTGAAGCGACCCATAATGAGTGACCCTTGTGGTGATGCGTATGTTAAGTAGTGAAGCGCAGAGCAGCGGCCTGTCCAGTCGCGGAGATTCGCTGGCATCCGGGAGGGTGGCGGAAAGGCCCTCGGGGGTGTGAACAACTGGCCGGCATTCTACACAGCGCCCCTGGGGGTGACAAACCGTCGCGCCCGTCCTCTGCGTGGGATTTTCCGGCCCGATCCTGCTTTTGCCCTGCGTTGTACGCAACTCACCCGCATTTCGGTTTGCCCCTGTGCAAAATGTGAGGTCGGGCGGTCTTGTGACACGTGCGAAGCGATTGAGGCATAATGCAGCCCGGTTCGCTCCGCCGGTTTTCGCGAATCGTCACTTACAGGAATCAGCCATGAGCGCCAACCCAGACCAGTTTCTCGACAAGATTGCCCGTCTCGACAACACCACACAGCACCGCTTCACCGGGTCGCGCAAGGTGTATGTGCAGGGCAGCCGGTCCGACATTCTGGTGCCGATGCGCGAGATCACCCTGACCGACACGCTCACCGAAAATGGCCGCGAGCCCAATGCAGCGGTGCGCGTGTACGACAC
>JBEDFR010000116.1:0-10607 GCA_041175045.1 Pseudomonadota bacterium
GCTTTCCCCTACACTGCCGGCGACCCCACCCACCCTTGACGGAGAACAAGAACAATGTGTGACAACCATACCGTAGAAGAAAACGAAGCCTATCTGGCCATGGCCGCGAAGATGAATCGTCGGCAGTTCGCGAAGCTCGGCGCCGGCGCCGCCATGGCCCTGATGCTGCCGGCCGTGGCCAATGCCCAGGACGTCATGGAAATGGACGTCAACATCCAGACGCCCGACGGCGTCGCCGACTGCTATTTCGTGCACCCCACCAGCGGCCGCCACGCCGCCGTGATCATCTGGCCGGACATTCTCGGCCTGCGCCCGGCCTTCCGTGCCATGGGCAAGCGCCTGGCTCAGTCCGGCTATTCCGTGCTGGTGGTGAACCCGTTCTACCGCAGCGCGAAGGCTCCGGTGGTGGGCGAGGGCGCCCAGTTCTCCGACCCGGCCGTCGCCGCCATCGTGCGTCCCATGGCCGGGCAGCTCAATGCGAGCACCCATGTGTCTGACGCGGGGGCCTTCATCGCCTGGGTGGACCAGCAGCCCTCCGTGGACACCAGCCGCAAGATCGGCACCACCGGCTACTGCATGGGCGGCCCGATCGTCATGCGCACGGCGGCGAACTACCCGGAGCGCATCGGCGCGGGTGGCTCCTTCCACGGCGGCGGCCTGAACACGGCCAATCCGGACAGCCCGCACCTGGGCATCCCCAACATGGACGCGCACCTGCTGATCGCGGTGGCCGCCAATGACGACGAGCGCGATCCGGAATCCAAGAACGTGCTGCGCGCGGCCTTCGCTGCGGCGGGGGTGGAGGCGGAAATCGAGGTCTACGCCGGCGCGATGCACGGCTGGTGCGTGCCGGATTCGGCGGTGTACAACGAGGAACAGGCGGAACGCGCCTGGGCGCGCCTGCTGGCCATCTTCGAGACCGCGCTGGCCTGATGCCTGCGAGTGCCCGTGTGGGGGCTTGCCTGCAAGCGAACTTCGCGGGCACTGATGCCAGGAGCTGACGCCGGGGTGTGAGTCGGCGGACCGTGAGCCGCCTGGACGGCGGCGAGTCGAGCCGCCATGGATGGCTTCACGGCGTGTCCGCAGACTCACACCCCGGCGTCAGCTCCGACCAGGGGGTGAGTTCGCTTGCAGGCAAGCCCCCACACAGGCTGACGCCTGCAGCAAGTGTCAGAGAATCACCTTGCGGGCGCGCACCTCGATCTGCCGGAACTGCGCCTTCTTCGTCACCTGCCCGACCGCCGCCAGGAAGGCGTCCACGTTGTCGCAGGGCAAGGCCCGCAGCGCCGCCAGGTCCAGATTCCACCACTGACTCGCCAGCAAGGCCTCGCGCTGGGCCTCGTTGAACCGGAACCGGATAGCCCGCGCCGGATTCCCGCCCACGATCTCGTAAGGCGCCACGTCCTTCGTCACCACCGCATTGCGCGCCACCACCGCCCCGTGGCCGATCGTCACGCCTTCCATGATCACGGCGTCGTGACCGATCCACACATCGTGGCCGATGCGCGCGTGCGTGTGCTGCGCCTGATAGTTCTGGCTCACGGCCAGGCTGGTGGACACCCAGTCCAGGGGATGATTGCGCCGCGCCTCGCCCAGCGTGACCCCGCGGCCGATGCTGCTGTAGCGACCGACTTCGGCCAGCCAGCGCACCGTGCTGTCCGAGCGGATATAACTGCAGGCGCCCATGCGCAGCGGCACGGAGCTCTCGGGCAGCTCGATGTGCACATGGCGCAGCATGACCCCCTCTTCCAGAAGCAGCTGTGATCGCGGGGAGATGTTCTCCAGCCCGCGCAGATAGACACCGCCCCGGGCGGCCTTGCGGTATTGCGGGTAATAGCGAAGCTTGTCGAACATCTCGGACTCTCGAAAACTGCGGCGAACGGCAGTATAGAACAGGCAAAGCGAAAAGCCTGCCGGCATTTTGCACAGCCTCGACTGGCCGGCATATGATGCCGCCACCATGCTCAATATCCTCTGGCTCAGCTTCTTCTTCCTCGCCTTCCTTGCCGCTCTCTGGCAATGGCTGTCGGGCAGCAATCCGGAGGTGTTCTCCGCGCTGATCACGAGCAGCTTCGAGATGGCCTCGCTGGCCGTGGAGATTGCCCTCGGGCTGATCGGCGTCATGGCGCTGTGGCTCGGGCTGTTCCGCATCGCGGAACACGGTGGCCTGATCGCCGTGGTCTCCCGCCTCATGGCGCCCCTGTTCGGCCGGCTCATGCCCGAGGTCCCCGCCGGCCACCCGGCCCTGGGTTCGGTGACCATGAATCTGGCCGCCAACTTCCTGGGGCTCGACAATGCGGCCACGCCCATGGGCCTCAAGGCCATGCACGATCTGCAGACTCTGAACCCCGACAAGGACACGGCCACCAACGCCCAGATCCTGTTCCTGGTCCTGAACACCTCCTCGGTGACCCTGCTGCCAGTGACCATCTTCCTGTACCGCGCCCAGCAGGGCTCGACCGAGCCGGCCGCCGTGTTCCTGCCCATTCTGATGGCGACATCCGCCTCTACGCTGGTGGGTCTGCTGAGTGTGGCCTGGGTGCAGCGGCTGCGGCTGTGGGACCCGGTGGTGCTGGCCTGGTTCGGCGGCTTCGCGGTGTTGCTGGCAGCGCTGCTGAGCTGGATCGTGGGTCTGCCCTCCGATCTGCTGACCGCGCGCTCGGCCTTTATCGGCAATCTGCTGCTGTTCTGCCTGATCGTGCTGTTCCTGCTCTCCGGCGTGCAGCGGCGGCTGGACTGTTACGCCCTGTTCGTGGAGGGCGCAAAGGAAGGCTTCAACGTGGCCGTCACCATCATTCCCTTCCTGCTGGCGATGCTGGTGGGCATCGGCGTATTCCGCGCCAGCGGCTGTCTGGATCTGCTGCTCGCGGGCATCCGCAGTCTGGTGCTGTGGCTGGGCATCAACGCCGATTTCGTGGAGGCGCTGCCCACGGCGTTCATGAAGCCCCTCTCGGGCAGCGGGGCGCGGGCCATGATGCTGGAGACCATGAACACCTATGGCGTGGACTCCTTCGCGGCCCGCGTGGCTGCCTCCATCCAGGGCAGCACCGAGACCACCTTCTACGTACTGGCCGTGTATTTCGGCAGTGTCGGCATCCGCAAGACCCGTCATGCCATCGCCTGCGGCCTCGCTGCGGATGTCGCCGGCATCAGCACGGCCATCCTGGCCTGTTACTGGTTCTTCGCCTGAATCTGTGCTTACATCGGCCTTCCTCTGGGGGCTGCCAGAGCGGGAATTCCGGCAGCAGACACCATGCAGATGGCCCGCCAGGCGCGAGACATTCTGCCCGAACAAGAACAAGACACCATGTGCCAAGACCGCTACTTCTCGCCCTTACCAGGGGCTGCCCACCGGCTGCGCCAACGCCTGCGCGGCGGCCTGTCGACGCTGCTGATGCTGGCCCTGCTCGGCGCCTGTACCGAAGGCCTGAATACCAATCGCCCCTACATCCTCGCCACCGCCACCGTCGGCGGCGCGTATTACCCCATCGGCGTCGCCATGGCCACCGTCTCCAAATCGAAGCTGCAGCCCGATCACAACATCTCGCTGGCGGCCATCAGCTCGGCGGGCTCGATGGAAAACCTCAAGCTGCTGCGTGACAACGAAGCGCAGTTCGCCATTCTGCAGGGCTTGTTCGGGGCCTGGGCCTGGAACGGCGAAGGCCCGATCCGCAATCCGCAGACCGGTCAGCGCAGCGTGGCCGCCCTGTGGCTGAACGTAGAGCACTTCGCCCTGCTCACCTCGCTGGTGCAAAGCGGCACACTGAGCGATCTGGGCAATCTGCAGGGTGAACGTTTCGTGATGGGGGCCCGCAACTCGGGCGCCGAACAATCCGGACGCTTCATTCTGGAAACCCTGGGCATCGACTACGAAGATGGCATGACCCTCGCCTACATGGGCTACGAAGGTGCCGCCAGCGCGATGCAGGACGGCAATGTCGTGGGCATGAACGTGCCCGCAGGGGCGCCTGCCAGTGCCATCACCCAGGCTTTCGCGCAGATGGGCGAGCGCATCACCCTGCTGAGCTTTTCCGCGGAGGAACTGGCGCGCATGAACGAGCGCTACAATCTCTGGGACGTGTATGAATTCCAACCCGGCGTCTACCCGAATCAGAACACCCTGGTGCGCACCATCGCCGCGCCCAATGTGCTGGTCGTGCGCGAGGACATTCCCGACGAGGTGGTGTATCAGGTCACGAAGATGATCTGGGAGAACCTGGGCAGTCTGCAGGACATCCATGCGGCCACGCAGGACATGCGCCTGGACATCGCCCTGCGCGGACTGTCGGCCCCGCTGCATCGCGGCGCGCTGCGCTACTACCGGGAACGCGGCCTGGAGATCCCGCCCCACCTGCTGGAGACGTCCTCACCATGACTTCGCCCCTGCTGCGCTGGAGCGCCTTCGCCTTCGGGCTGTTTCACGTCTACACCAATCTGTTCGCCGCGCTGTCGGAGCTGTGGTTCGCGGCCATCCACTTCGGCGGCTTCTGCGCCCTGTGTGCGCTGGGCGCCAATGAAGCAAGCGGTCTGTCGCGAACACAGCGGGCCGTGAACATCGTGCTCGCGGGGCTGGCCCTGCTGGTGCCGGCCTATCTGATTCTGTTCGAGGACGCCCTGTATGCCCGCGAATCAGAGTTCGTGCTGGCCGACTACGTGGTCGCGGGGGTGGCCGTGCTGCTGGCCATCGAGTTCACCCGACGCACCACGGGCTGGTTCACGCCGGTGCTGATCGTGCTGGCGCTGGCCTACATCCTGTTCCTGGGCCGCTATATTCCCGGGCTGTTTGCCTTTCCGGGACTGAGTCTGGAAACCGTGCTCTACCGCAGCTTCTTCAGTGCCGAAGGCATGTTCGGCAGCACCGCCTACATCTCGGCCACCTATGTGTTCATGTTCGTCCTGTTCGGCTCTTTCCTGCTGAAATCCGGCGCTGGCGAGTTCATCGTCAGGTTGGCGAGTCTGCTGGCCGGACGCTTCACTGGCGGGGCCGGCATGGTGGCCGTGGTGGGGTCCGGGCTGATGGGCTCGGTCTCGGGATCGGCGGTGGCCAACACGGTCTCCACCGGCGTCATCACGATTCCGATGATGAAGCGGTCGGGTTTTCCGCCACAGTTCGCCGCTGGCGTGGAAGCGGCTGCCTCCACGGGTGGCGCGCTGATGCCGCCGATCATGGGCGCTGGCGCCTTCGTCATGGCGGGGTATACCAATCTGCCCTATGCCCAGATCGTCGCGGTCTCCATCCTGCCTGCGCTGCTGTACTACCTCACCGTGGCGTATTTCGTGCGCATCGAGGCCATACGGCTGGGCCTGCGCGCGAGTGCCGCCCAGTCGCCTGGCCAGCTGGGCGACATCCTGCGCCGGGGCTGGCAGTTCGTGATTCCCCTGGGCGTCCTGGTCGGCGCCTTGATCCTGGGCTACAGCGCCCTGCTGGCAGCCACCTTTGCCATCTTTGCCACCGTGGCGGCGTCCTGGCTCTCGCCCACCCCCATGTCGGTGTCCGACTGTGTCGATGCCACGGTGGACGGTGTGCGCAATGCGGTGATGACGTCTCTGCTGCTGGTGGCCGTCGGCCTGGTCATCAATGTGGTCACCACCACGGGCATCGGCAATGCCTTCTCCATGATGATCGTGGAATGGGCGCAGGGCAGCCTGCTGATCACCCTGGTGCTGGTCGCGCTGGCCTCGCTGATCCTGGGCATGGGGCTGCCGGTGACGGCGGCCTACATCGTGCTCGCCACCCTCTCCGCCCCCATGCTCTTTGACCTCATCGCACAAGAGTCCCTGCTGCTGGCGCTGCAGGCCCCCGATCTGCCCACCTCGGTGCGCGCCACGCTCGATCTGTTCGGCGGCGATCCAGCCGTCGCGCTGGCGCAGATGCCCATCGAGATGCGGCAGCTGCTGCGCGCCCAGCTGCTGGACCCGACCCTGCTCGCCAGCATGCTGCTCTCGGCGCACCTGATCATTTTCTGGTTGTCCCAGGACAGCAACGTCACACCTCCGGTTTGCCTGGCCGCCTTTGCTGCCGCCGGCATCGCCGGCACACGCCCCATGCCGACAGGCATGACCTCGTGGAAACTGGCCAAAGGCCTGTACCTGGTGCCCATCCTGTTTGCCTACTCCCCGCTCATCAGTGGCAGCTGGCCGGAACGATTCAGCGTCTTCTTCTGGTCCTGTTTCGGCCTGTATGCGTTCGCCGGTCTGCTGCAATGGCGTCTGGAGAAACCGCTGAATCTTCTGCTGGCGGCCATGCTGCTGGCCAGTGGCGTGCTGCTGATCTGGGCGCCGTTCACGACCCTGCATCATCTCGCGGGCCTTGCCCTGCTGCTCGGCGTGATTGTCTGGCAGACGCGTTTTCAGGCAGCATGACGCATCGACACACTCCCGGGAGCCCGAGGGCATGTTTTCCGCCAAGGAATTGAATCTGGAAGAAACCGAACTGCGCGAGCAGATCGCACTGCTTGACGATTCCGCACGCGCCGAGTGCTGCCGTCGGGAGCAGCTGGATAAGCGGCACGCCGGCGTTTATCTGGCGCTCAACCTGCTGTTCTTCCTCGGCGCGCAGCACTTTTACCTGCGCCGCTGGGGGCGCGGTGCGCTGACCCTGTTGGCCGGTCTGGCCGCGCTGGGTCTGCTGCAGTGGGGCGATCTCTGGTATGGCGCAGGCCTGTTGCTGGCCCTGGCCATCATCGAGATCCCGCAGCTGCTCAATTACGAACTGATCGTACATTCCTTCAACAACCGCCGCCTGCGTCAGACTCTGCAACAGCTGTGCAATTCCTGTCGGTGATCACGGAATGCTCATGCTAGGATTCGGGCCTTTGTCGCCGGCACCCGCAGAGCGCGCAGTGCCCTCACTCACCAAAAGGCAGGATTCTCGACTGTGTTGCTGACTTTCGCGTTCTTCTCTCTGGGCTTGTTCATTCTGGTCGTGGGCGCCGAGGGGCTCGTGCGCGGCAGCTCCGCCCTGGCGCTGCGGCTGGGCATCACGCCCCTGGTGGTCGGCCTCACCGTGGTGGCCTTCGGCACCAGCAGTCCCGAACTGGCCGTGAGCGTGGAGTCGGCGCTGGCCGGCAGCAGCTCGATTGCCGTCGGCAATGTGCTCGGCTCGAACATCGCCAATATCGGCCTGATCCTGGGCCTCACCGCCATGATCTGTCCCATGCACGTGCAGCCCTCGCTGCTGCGCGAGCAGATTCCCATGATGATCGCGATCTCGCTGGTGCTCTGGCTGATGGCACTGGACCAGCGCATCAGCGCCATCGATGGCCTGCTGCTGGTAGCGGGCCTCGTGGCCTTCATTGTGCACAGTTACCGCAGCAGCGCGGGCGCGAATGCCGACGCCGGCCTGGACGAGATTCCCGCGGAAGCCCTGAGCCTGCAGAAGCGCACCGGTCTGAGCATCCTGCTGATCGTGGCCGGTCTGGGCGGGCTGATCGGCGGGGGCATGCTGTTCGTCAACAGTGCGGTGGAAATCGCGCGCCTGTTCGAGGTGGACGAAGCCATCATCGGCCTGACCATCGTCGCCATCGGCACCAGCATGCCGGAGCTGGCCACCTCGGTGGTGGCTGCCCTGCGCAAGGAATCCGACATCGCCATCGGCAACATCGTTGGCTCCAACATTTTCAATATCCTGGCCATTCTGGGCGTCGCCTCGCTGATCACCCCGCTCTCCAGCGAGGGCTTCTCCCCTGTGGACTTCGCCGTGATGACGGCGTTCGCGGCCATCCTGCTGCCGATGGCCTGGAGCGGTCGCACGCTCAGCCGCCCCGAAGGCAGTGTCCTGCTGCTGGGCTATCTCGGCTACATGGCCTGGATCTGGCCCTGACATGGACTGACGCATGCCCGCCTCGCGCGCCACTGAAACCACCGCAAGCCGTCTGGACAAGAGCGTGCCGGTACGCGCGCTGCGGCGCGTGGCGACCCTGCTGAGCGAGCGCTTCCCGCTGACCGTGCAAGGTCTGGCCACCCTGGGCATCGCCCTGCTGGCCCTGCGCGTGTTCGGCTACGGTCGCATGGATCTCGTCGTCTTCGCCCTCGCCATCTGCGCTCTCGCCATCGTCTGTTTCTCCACCGTGATCGTCCTGCTGGGCGGACTGATCCTGCGCCACCAGATCCGCGAGGACATGGCCTTGCAGGTGCTGCTGGGCCGTCACGTGGCGAGCATCAAGGTGGAGGCGGGCTATCCCAACGAATCCGGCTTCAGTCTCTCCACCATGCCCTGGCTGCCGCTGATCGGCGTGCGCTGGGACATCGTGTTCCCCGACGCCATCGACACCCGCAACCGGCTGTCCGAGGACGAGCAGCGCTGGGAAGAGGAAGTCGTGCCGCAGCGCCGCTGCCGCAGCCGGCACATCACCCGCCGTTTCACCGTCAGCGACGTGCTGGGCTTCAGTCGCTTCACCTGGCGCGTGACTCAGGAAGGCGAACTGCTGGCCCTGCCCCGCGCCGGCAACATCAAGTCCCTGCCGCTGCTGCGCTCGCTCACGGCGGAGGATGGCATTCCCGACCCGGGTGGCAATCCGGAGGGCGACCGCATGGAAATCCGGCCCTATGTGCCGGGCGACTCGGTGCGCAATATCCTGTGGAAAGTCTATGCCCGCACCCGGCACCTGAACGTGCGCCTGGCCGAACGCAGCGTCTATCACAGCAGCCGCACGCTGGCCTGGCTGGTGTCCGGCCCGCGCGATGAAGCGGCCGCCGCGGTGGCGCGCGTGGCGGTGGAAAGCGGCGCGTTGGGTGAGGACTGGCTGTTCGGCGCCGATGGCAGCCCCACACCCACCAGCGTGGTTGCCGAGGCGCTGGAACAGATCGCCGGCTCGCGCGCTCTGGAGGGCGAGCTGCCCTGGGGGCTGGATCATTTCCTGCAGACCTGGGGCAATCAGGGCCCCATGCACTGCATCGTGTTTGCCGGTGCCGAGGCCGGCCCCTGGCTCGAACGCCTGCGTCAGACCACGACGCGCTTTCGCGTGCGTTTCTCCGTGGTGCTGGCCACCGACGGTTTGCGCCAGAGTGAACCACCCACGCGCTGGCAGCGTCTATTGTTCAGCCAGGCGGCTGCGCGCCAGAACAACGACGCCACTGCCCTGGCCGAGCTGAGTGCTTTGTTGACGCAAGTCGGTCAGCTTGTAGAATCCACCCTCGTGGTCGATCGGCAAACAGGACTGAGTTTTGACAAGCGCCTGGCCAAACTGTGAGTCTTGCATGATGAACAAGGAATCTGCCCTGACGCCCCTGCTGCCCTCCGGTCTGCGTGCCTTGATCATTGCCTCGAGCTACTGGGTGCTGAGCATTTCCCTGACCAGTGCCAGTGGCTCCTGGGCCGGTTTCCTCGGTGCCCTGCTGGCCTGCCTCGCCGTGGACCAGCTGATCCAGCGCCCCCCTGTGCGCGATCTGCGCCTTCCCGTATTCGCCCTGCTGTGCGTGCTGTGCCTGGCACTCGGTCTGGGTCTGGCGAGCCTGCTCACCGGCAGCATTGCCCTGGCTGCGCTGCTTGGCCCGCTGACCACCTACGAGCTGGGCGAAGTGCTGCAATGGTTCCTCTTCAGTGCCGCCACCAGTGCCCTGCTGCGCGCGATTGCCCAGCGCGTCGGCGTCGGCCGGGTGCTGGAGATCCTGTTCGTGGCGAGCGCCTTCGTCATCACCCTGGCCGCCCACCGTCAGGGCATGATTCATCGCCCGTTCTTCATCGGCGATTTCGCCCTGGTGCGCGGCATCGATCCGGGCTCCATCCTCCTGGCCCTGGGCTGCGGCGCGGTGCTGGCGCTGTCCGGTCTGCTGATGATGGAAGGCAATCAGCGCCGCCTGCCCTATCACTTCACTGTGCTGGGCTTGCTGTGCTTTTCCCTGCTGATCTATGTGCAGTTCTTCGGCCTGCCCACGCCGCAGATGACCGACAGCCTGGGGCTGACCGGCGCCGCCCGCGCCGAGGGCAGTGCGCCCGACGACAACCCTTTCCGCGACGGCGAGAACGACACCAGCGACATGCAGGCTCCGGTGGCCGTGGTGCTGTTTCGCGACGACTACGAACCGGCCGGCGGTTCCTACTACTTCCGCGAATCGGCCTATTCCCAGTTCAACGGCAGCCTGCTGGACTACCCGACGCTGGCCGGGCTGGATGCCGATCTGATCGACCATTTCACCGCCACCCGCGCCGAGATCGCCGAACCGCTGCCGCAACCGGACAAGCGCCAGAGCGTGCGCATCACCGTGGGCCTGCTGGCCCCGCATCGCACGCCCTTCGGCCTGGACACCCCGGTGGCCTATGTCAACACTCCCAACCCCAACAATCTGCGCTTCAAGCAGACCTACGACGCCATTTCCCTGGTGCCGCAGTTCGACTTCGCCGATCTCACAGGCCGTCAGGCGGGCGACCCGGACTGGACCGCCGAGCAGCGCCAGGCCTATCTGGAACTGCCGGATGATCCGCGCTACCGCGAGCTGGCGCAGAGCCTGCTGCAGGAGCTGCGCCCGGAGTTTGCCGACGACCCCTATGCCAAGGCACTGGTGATCAAGGATTACCTGGACCGCAACGGCATCTACAGCCTGAAGAACGAACACGCCTATGCCGCGGACCCGGCGGCGTCATTCCTGTTCGGCGACCTGACCGGCTA
>JBEDFR010000117.1:0-33285 GCA_041175045.1 Pseudomonadota bacterium
GAGATTCACGGGATGACGCCCTCCCGCTTCCGCGACCGCATCAGGCCTGGTTCAGGGGGTGTTGGAGAGCCCTGAGTCCGCCTCGGCGGGCGTCGCATACACGGCCGTGTCGCCAAAGCGGGCGAGCACATCGGCCTTGCGCCGTCGGCTCACGGGAATATCGCGGCCGTCGCTCATCCGGCAGACCAGTGCCTCGGAGCGCCGGCGCACGCTGCGCACATGGTTCGCATGCACCCACCACGAGCGGTGGACACGCATGCCGCTCTCGCCCTCGCTGTCTTCGACCTCCTGCAGAGCGCCGAGAACGAGCGCGGTGCCGCGGGTGGTCCACACGCGCAGGTATTGCAGCTCGGAGCCCACGGCAATGAGATCATCGCCCAGCGCGGCAGGGAGAGCCGCGCGCCAGGCCGCTCGAGCCGGGACGTCGGCCGTCGACTGCGTGTGCAGTTCCAGCGTGGGGGTGCCTATTGCGCTGACCTGCGGGGCGGCGAGCAATGGCGGCAGCAAGCCCTGCAGGCGTGGCCAGGAGATCAGCATCCACGATGCGGTGACCGGCCCTGCGAGTTCGCCGAACTCCTGCAGCAGGCCGGCCAATCCCGAGCCGAATTCGTCATGGGTGCTGCCGTCTCCATCGGGTATTTCGGCAAAGCCCAGCGTGGTCTGCATGAGACCCTCGCCGATCAGCCAGTAGAGCGGCGTCAACAGCGCAGCGCCCGCCACGCCACTGGCAGCGACCAGCAGCCACAGGGGCAGGGTCTGCCAGTACTGGCTGCGGCTGAGCAGATACAGCACGCTTTGCAGCACGGCCAGCCCAGTGCTGATCTTCAGCAGCCAGAACAGCCCCATCCAGGGCAGGGGTGCGGCGAAGCCGACATCGGGCTGCAATGCCATCACCAGCAGCCAGAGCGCGCTGCCTGTGCCCAGCAGATAGCGCAGGATCGACTTCGCGCTGGCGGGGGCTGGACTGTGTCGTGCGGCACTCATTCGGTCACGGTACTCATGCAGATTCGAGGAGCGGGAACGGTACTACAGGGAGGCTTCTGCGCCAAGGCACACACGGGCTGCGCCTTGGCGTCGGCGCCATAAAAAAGCCCTGTCAGCTTGCGCCGACAGGGCTTTTTCATTTGGTGGAGCCGGGGGGATTTGAACCCCCGTCCGTCAGTCCGCTGCCTTTGGATCTACATGTTTAGCGTCGTCTATTGGGTTAACCCGTGCCGGCCCGACGGGCAGGGTGGCTTGGGCGAGCCCAGTCCTTTTAGCTGCTCCGTGCTGGGCGCACTCGGCTGGCGATCCTGTTCTCTATGACAGTCACAAAAACACCGGTTTACAGGCATCCCGGGGTGACCGCTCGCTGCGCCTAATTAGGCAGCGAGAGCGTAGCTATCGTCGTTGGCAACTATGAAGTTGCATGAATTGATTTACGAGAGTTCATACCCTCTCGACATGCACCTCAGGGTTTGATACCGGCGTCGAATCCAAAGCGGCCCCTTGAAAGTGTGTGCAGTCTAGCACGGCTTGCTCAATGGGGCCGAGCCTTCATTTTGCAAGCGCGGGGCCCTCTGTCAGCCCCCCGCCGGCGGGTCGCCTGCCCGCAGACCCTGTGCTATAAATCCCCCCTTCACGCCAGAACTGGCTGTTTTCCGAGCACGAGGACCCTATGCAAGCGCCGTCTGCCCCTTCCGCCCCGCGCCCTCCGGGCATCGGACTGGACTATGGCACCAGCAACAGCGTGCTGGCGGTGTTCGATGGCGAGCGCCTGGTCTGTGTGCCGCTGGAAACGGACTCGGTCACCAAGCCGTCGGCCGTGCACATCGACCGGCAGTTTCAGGTGTGCACCGGCCAGCAAGCGATCGACAGGTACATCGCCGACAACCGCGGGCGGCGCGTGCAGCTGGCGGCCGAGGTGCTGGGCGAGGCGCGCACGGGCACGGGGCAGCTGGACGAAGAAGGGCTGCCCTCGCTGTCGGGCAGCGAACAGGTGTTTGGTCAGGCCTTCGTCGATGCCGGCGAGAAAGGGCGTTTGTTTCGCGGCGTCAAACGCCTGCTGGGCAATGCCGGACTCACGCGCCTGCTGGTGTTCGAGAAGGCCTTCCGCCCCGTCGCACTGGTCACCCCATTGCTGCTGGCCATGCGACAGTCGCTGCTGGCGTGGGCAGGGCGCGAGTGTCCGCCGCTGGGCCTGGCCGATCATGCCTGTCTGGGGCATCCGGTGAATTTCGAGGGGCGCGAGGCTCAGCACAATGACGTGGCGCTGGAGCGGCTGTCGGAAGCGGCGCGGTATGCCGGCTTTGAGCGGCAGGTGTTCTATCCGGAGCCCATGGCGGCGGCGCTCAGCTACATGCGTGCCTTTCCCACGCTGACTCCCGGCCGGCTGCTGGCGGTGGATTTCGGCGGTGGCACGCTGGATCTGTGCATTCTGCGTCGCGACGGCCTGCACTTCGAGGTCGAAGCCATACACGGTGTGGGGCTGGGCGGGGATCACCTGGATCAGAGCCTGTTCCGCGCGCTGCTGTTTCCCTTGCTGGGCAAAGGGGAGTCCTGGCGCCGCAGCGGCGACGAGCGCGAAATTGTCACGCTGTTTCCCTTCGAGCTCTACGAAGATCTGTTGTTGAACTGGGCGGTCAGTTATCGCCTGAATCAGAACGAATACACCGCGCCACTGCTCAGCTGCATTGCCCAGGGCGGTGAGGCGGCCGCGAAGTTCGAGCGGCTTTATACCCTCATCACCTCCAACCTGAGTTATCTGGTGTTCCAGTCCCTGCGCGAGGTGAAGGCGGCGCTGTCCTCGCAGTTGAGCGCCGTGCTGGACATTCCCGAGCTGGACATCGAATTGACGGTGACGCGTGCGCAGTTCGAAAGCATCATCGCGGGCCACCTGGCCCAGTTCGATGCGGCGGTAGTCGACACGCTGGCGCAGGCGCGATTGCCGGCGCAGCAGATCGACGAGGTGGTGAGCACGGGCGGCTCCTCGCTGATTCCCGCGGTGCGCGCTCTGCTGGATGCGCGCTTCCCCGGGCGCGTGCGGGATCACGACCCCTTCACCAGTGTCGCGGGTGGCCTGGCGATCGCGGAGTATCGCGGCCTGGGCTTCAGTCGCGAGGCGACGCCGCGTGGATCGAGCCAGATGCCTGGCTGATGCGCCTCAGGGCAGCATCTCGTCGAGCGTGCGACCCATGCTGCCGCTCGGAAGGGCGATGTTCAGCAGCGTGGCCAGCGTCGCGGCGATGTCGTGGATGGCCACCACGCCGTGATAGCGGCCCGGTTCCACCAGGCTTCCCGGCCCCCAGAAGATCAGCGGCACATGGCTGTCGTAGGCCCAGGGCGAGCCGTGCGTCGTGCCGGCAGGGCGATTCATCCAGCCGGGTTCATGCACCACGATCACGTCACCGGAACCCAGCGCGTTGAAGCCGTTGCGCACGCGCTGGTCGATGCGGTCACCGCCAAAGAGCGGACTCTCCAGTTCTGTGCGGGTGTAGACGCGCGCCACCTTGGGCAATTGCCGCAAGGTGGCGGCGGCTACCTGTTCCATGGCAGCGCGACTGACGGGCGCTGGAGGGGTGGCGCCGTCTGCCACTGCTGCGGCGTGCGGGGCCCGGCTCAAGTACATGCTCATCTCGCCCGAGCCGATCACATAGTCGCCGGTCCCGAACGCGGCATCCAGAGCCTCTTCCACCGCACGCCGTTCATCGCGGGCCTCGTAGCGGCCACCAGGCAGACCGTCGGCCGCATTGTCTTCCGGGCGGCGCGCCACGCCGTGATCGGCAGTCAGCACCACCAGCAGAGCGTTGCGCCCCGCGCGCTGCTGCGCCGCATCGATCAGGCGGCCGATCTTCTCGTCCACCGACAGCATCATCGCGCGCATCTGCGGCACGTCGATGCCGTGGCTATGGCCCAGATAATCCGTGGCGGAAAAACTCACGGAGAGCAGGTCGGTCGCGGCATCGCTGCCCAGGTCCTCCTGCTCCATCAGCAACAGCGCGAACTCCAGCACCAGTTCATCGGCCAGAGCGGTTTCATCCAGCCTGGCGTAGAAATCCTCGTCGTTCAGCGCGGGCAATTGCAGTCCGGCCCACTCGACGCCACCGAAGCGCGCGGCGGGCTGCGTGGCGTTGTAGTCCTGCACCCACTGCGGCAGGGCGGGGAAATACCAGGTGCTGGAAACGATGTTGCCGCGATCGCCGAACCAGTAGGCCGCGTCCGCTGCGCGCCCGGCAGGCAGGATGGCGCTGCGGTCCTTCATCGACACGCCGAAGACCTTGCCGCCATGTCCCGACAGCTTCAGTTCGTCGCCGACCGTGCTCACCGCGAGGCGACGCGGCGAGGCGCCAGTGCCTTCCTCGCCCAGCGCGCTGACGTCGACGTCGGTGATGCTCTGCACCTGGCGCCCAGCCGCGCGGTCGTAGAACGCATTGCCGGGAATGCCGCTGACGGAAGGTGTCGCACCACTCAAAATGGTGGCGTGCCCGACGGCGGTGACGGTGGGGGCGGCCTCGTAATGGGCATTGGTGAAGACGGCGCCTTCCTCCAGCAAGCGCTTGAGGCCGCCGCTGAACTCAGCGCCGAAACGCTGCAGATAGTCGTAGCGCATCTGGTCGACGACGATCGTCAGCACCAGGCGGGGTCTTTCCTCTGCTGCCATGGCACTGGCGGCAGGCAGGAACAGACTGGTAGCGAGCAGGAGTCGGGTGAGTACGCGCATGCTCATGGGCAGAGTCCTGGCACCTTGTGCCTGCAAGAGAGTTGTTCCGGCCATCACACCACCACGAACTGCGCCATCATGCCGCGGTCTTCGTGTTCCAGCATGTGGCAGTGATACATATAGGGCGTTTCCGGATCGCGATAGTGCTCGAAGCGCAGAATCACCCGCACCGTCTCGCCGGACTGCACGCGCACGGTGTCCTTCAGGCCACGCTCTTCCGGAGGTGGTGGCACGCCGTTGCGATCCAGCACCTGGAAGTGGATGTTGTGGATGTGCAGCGGGTGCGTGAGCGGCGAGTTGTTCTGCAATTCCCATATCTCGATGTCGCCCAGCGGCACGCGCTCGTTCACGAAGCCCATGTTGTGGTGGCGGCCATTGATAGAATAGTTGCCGCCCCCGAAGCCCCCGCCGAAGCCCGTGCGCATGCCGGAATGCGGGCCGTTGTCTTCGCCGCTGCGCATGCCGTGACCCATCATCAGGCGCACCTGGCGCGTGGTGACGGCTAGCGTCGGGTCCAGGCGCGCAATCTGCCGCAGCTGTGCCGGCACGATGGGCGAGGGGGCCAGCGCGGACTGCGGACGAATGGCCAGGATCTCGAAGCTCTGGCTGTCCATGCTGCGCACCAGCTGGGGCATGGCGCCCTGTATGTCCGGATAGCTGGACACGAAACCGTGACTCACCAGCAGGGCCTCGCGACCATCGCTCACATCGACAAGAATCTCGGCCCGTTCGGCCGGGGCGAGGATCATGCGCGTACGCTGCAACGGCGCTTCCAACAGGCCGCCATCGCTGGAGATCTGCGTGAAACGGCGTTCGTCAGCGAAGGCAAACTGATAGGTGCGCGCATTGGAGGCGTTGAGAATTCTCAGGCGCACCGTGCGCGTCGTGGCGACAAAATGCGGGTGCAGCGTGCCGTTCACCAGAATGGTGTCGCCCTGGATGCCCTGGATCACCCCGGCGTACTCGCTGACATAACGGAACGAGCCGTCTGCATTGAAGTCGCGGTCCTGCACGATGACGGGGATGTCGTCCACGCCATAGTCCGAAGGCAACTCCAGCCGCCCGCTGTCGGCATCATCCACCACGATCATGCCCGCCAGCCCCTTGTAGACCTGCGGGCCGGTGGCGTGCATGAGATGCGAGTGATACCAGTTCGTCGTGGCACCTTGCAGCACGGTGAACTCCGGGCTCCAAGTGGCGCCCGGATGAATCACCTGGGCCGGGCCGCCATCGCAGACAGCCGGCACCAGAAAACCGTGCCAGTGCATGCTGGTGTCTTCGGGCAGTGTGTTGTGCACATTGAGGCGGACTTTCTCGCCATCGCGCATGCGGATGGTCGGGCCCAGATAGTCGCCATTGATGCCCCAGGTGGGCGTGCTCAGGCCGGGCAGAAACTGCGAGATGCCTTCCTGCAGGCGCAGCTCGTAATGGCGCACGCCGTCCACGACGCTGCCCTCCAGCAGGGGCGGAATCTTCAGTGGATTGGGAAAGCGTTCCTGCTGTTGCGCAAAGGCGCGCCAGGGCAGAGCGATACCGGTGGAGAGGGCAGCAGTGCCCAGCAGCAGGGATTTGAGGGTGTCGCGACGATTCAGCATGGCGCGGCTCCTGTCAGCGATGTCGGTGTCTCACCACGCGTTGCTTCTCGATGGCCCATTCGCGGTCTTTCTCGACGTTGCGCTTGTCGTGATCCTGCTTGCCCTTGGCAAGTGCCACCTGGCATTTGATGAGGTGATCTTTCCAGTAGATGCTGGTGCAGACGCTGGTGTAGCCCTTCTGCTGGATCTGGGCGAACAGGCGTGCCAGCTCTTTCTTCTTCAGCAGCAGCTTGCGCGAGCGATCCGGTTCGCACACCACATGGGTGCTGGCGGTATTCAGCGGCGTGATATTGCAGCCCAGCAGCCAGGCTTCACCGTCCTTGACGATGACGTAGCTGTCCGTCAACTGCACCTTTTTCTCGCGCATGCTTTTGACTTCCCAGCCGAGCAGCACCATGCCTGCCTCGAACGACTCCTCGATGAAGTAATCGTGCAGCGCACGCTTGTTGCGGCAGATGTGGGTGTCGATTGCCTTGGATTTGCTGGGTTTGGCCATGGGGCGGCATTATAACCACAAGCCGGTGCGGCAGGCTCCTGTTGGCGCAGTGAAGCTGCTAGAATCGGCCGCAGTTTGCGGTGTTGTCCAACAAGTCTCTGACATTAAAGGAATTTTCATGTCCATCGATCGCGGGCAGTTCAGTTCCAGACTCGGTTTCATCCTGGCAGCCGCCGGTTCGGCAGTGGGGCTGGGCAATCTGGTGGTGTTTCCCGTGCTTGCTGCGAAGAATGGCGGCGCGGTGTTTCTGCTGGTGTATCTGGTGTTCGCCCTGTTCGTCTGTCATCCCGTCATGATGGCCGAAGTCGCCATGGGGCGTCACACCCAGCGCAACCCTGTCGGGGCATTCGCAGCCCTGGGGGACAATCTGCGGCGCTGGCGTCTGGCCGGCAATCTGGCCATCCTGACCCCTTTCATGATCGCGGTGTTCTACACCATCGTCACGGTGTGGATCGTCATGTATCTGCTGCAGGCGCTGACCGGCGGGCTCGATACGCTGGCCAGGCCGGAAAACTTCGCCGAGGTCATCAACTCGCCTTCCCTGTTCCTCTACTTCGCCGTGCTGCAGGTGGTAGTGTTCGCCGTGCTGCTCAGTGGCGTCAGGAATGGCATCGAGCGCCAGGCGCGCATCCTCATGCCTACGCTGTTCGTCATGTTGCTCGGGCTCGTCGTGTTTGTCCTGACGCTGGACAATGCGGCTGCAGGCATCCGCTATTACCTCGTCCCCGACTTCAGTCAGTTTGACAGCGGAGTCGTCAACGCCGCATTGAACCAGGCCTTTTTCTCCCTTTCGCTGGGCATGGGCATCATGATCACCTATGGCTCGTATTTCTCGCGTCACGACAATATTTCCCGTTCGAGCAGGCTGGTGACCGTGACAGATACCTCGGTGGCCTTCCTGGCGGGCCTGCTGCTGCTGCCGGCCATATTCGCGTTCAATCCAGCCACCAATCCGGAAGATCTCTCCTCCAGCAGTGTCGGCCTGGTATTCAACTATGTGCCGCAGATTTTCCTCTCCATGCAAGCAGCGGTGGGCTATGTCGGCGCCAGTATCGCTGCTGCCGTGTTCTTCGCGCTGGTGCTGTTTGCGGCCTTTACTTCGCTCGTGTCGATTCTGGAAATTCCCATCTCCTGGATGATTGACGAGAAGGGCTACTCGCGGACCCGGGCAGTTCTGACACAGGCAGTGCTGGTGAGTTTCTTCGCCATCTTCGCGGCCATGTCCTTCGGCATGTCGCCGTTTCTCACGGACTTCATCCCGTACGGTGGGGGGCCGAAGTCCTTCTTTGATCTGCTCGCGGACACCTTCTCTGAAGTCATTCTGCCGTTCGTCGGCTTCCTGGTCTGCATCGTGGTGTCGTATCGCTGGCGCAACTCAGGTCTGTCGCAGGAACTGGCCCAGGGTGACCCGCACTATCGCGGCTCCTTTGCAGAGCGCTATGTGAACTTCTCTCTGCGTACCTTCATTCCACTGATTCTGTTGTTCGTGTTTCTGAATTCGGCCTCGCGCAAATACTTCGCCTTCGACCTGTTGAGCCTGTTATGACGCGCATTGATCGCAGTGCGCTGGTGATGCATTCGGCGCAGCAGATGTACGCCCTGGTGGACGACATCGAGCACTACCCCGCCTTCATGCAGGGCTGTCAGGCCGCGCGCGTCATCAGTCGCACGGACGACGAAGTGGTGGGAGAACTGACCCTTGGCAAGGTCGGTCTGCGCTACGCGTTCACCACGCGCAATCGTCTGACGCCGGGGCAGCAGATGGAGATGGAGCTGGTGGAAGGGCCCTTTCGCACATTCCGGGCGTCCTGGCACTTTCAGCCCCTGGCCGAGAATGCCTGCAAGGTCAGCCTGAGCATGGAGTTCGATTTCGCCGGGGGACTGGTGGGCATGGCGCTGGAGTCGCTGTTCAATCACTCGGCGAACACTCTGGTGGACGCGCTGGTCGAGCGCGCACACAAGCTCTATGGAGGTGCCGGCGCATGATCCCCGTGGAAGTGGTCTACGCCTTGCCGCAGCGGCAGTGCCTTCTGCAGTTCGAGGTGGCGCCGGGCAGCACGGCGCTGCAGGCGGTGCAGCAGAGCGGCATTCTGGCCCAGTTCAGCGAGATCGATCTGGCGACAGCCTCGCTGGGCGTGTTCTCGCGCCTGCTCGATGGTCACACGTTGCCGCTGCCTGCCCAGTATCAGGTGCAGGCCCATGATCGCATCGAGATCTACCGCCCGCTGCTGGTGGACCCGAAGCAGGCGCGATTGCGACGCGCGGCGAAAAAGCGCCATACTGCCAAAGGAGGCCAATGACATGGATCAGAACGACATTCCCGCGAATGACAAGCGCAAGAGCCTGCTGACTCGCATCGAGGAAGGCCTGCGCGAGTACTACACCGCGCCGTATCGCCGCGAGTTCGCCCGCGCCCAGCGCGACGAGGACGATCTCTTCATGATGCTCGTGTTTTCGGAAAGCCTTGGCATTCCGAACCCGGCCACCTACTACACCCTCGAATTGCTCCCGGTGGTCTATGACCGCTTCCACGACTGGCACCGCCGCATGGGCATGGAGCGCTCGCCGCTGGATCACGTCTCATGCTGCTGAATCTTGCCCGTTCGAAACGCATCCTGTTCTTCGGTGGCAAGGGCGGCGTGGGCAAGACCACGGTGTCCGCCGCCACGGCGCTGGCCATGGCCAATGAAGGGCGCCGCGTGCTGCTGGTGTCCACCGACCCGGCCCACAATCTGGGCCATCTGTTCAATCGCGATATCGGGCCGCGCCCCGTGCGTCTCGCGCCCAATCTCGACGGCATGGAGCTGGACCCGGAGGAAACCGTCGACGAGCATCTGGAGCAGGTCTCCTCCTCGCTGCGCCGGCTGATGGCACCGCATCTGGCCGGGGAGGTGGACAAGCACATCGAGCTGTCCCGCGATGCCCCCGGCATGCAGGAAGCGGCGATCATGGAAAAGATCGCCGATGTGGTGGCCCTCGCCGCCCGCGACTACGACCTGCTGGTGTTCGACACGGCCCCTTCCGGACACACCGCGAGACTGATCGCGCTGCCCGAGATGATGTCGGCCTGGACAGATGGGCTGATTCAGCGTCGCGACAAGGCCGAGCGTTTCAGTGCAGTCCTGCGCAACATGGGCAGTGACAAGTCGGTGGGCAACAAGGTTTTCGGAGGGGACGACAAGGACCCGCTTGCCAATCGTGAAAGCAGCATCCGCTCGTTGTTGAATCGTCGCCGCCGCCTGTTCGCGGACCTGCGCACGGCCCTGACCGACCATGAGCGGACCTCGTTCATCATCGTGCTGGCCGCCGAGCGTCTGCCGGTGCTGGAGACCATTGCCCTGCACGGGCAGTTGCAACGCACCGGGGTGAAGGTGGGCGCGCTCGTCGTCAACAAGCGTTCACCGGCCGACATGGGCGACTTCCTCAAGGAGCGTCGTGCCCAGGAGGACGTGCATCTGGCCACGCTCACCAGGGCATTGCCCGGTCTGCCGCGCAAGGAACTGGGGCTGGCCGCCCACGATGTCGTGGGGCTGGAGGCACTGCAAGGGTTCGCGCACGATCTCGAGTGACGCCCGTGTCGACGCGGTGCTTGGCAAGCTCGAAGCCCTGGTGTTATGTTACACAGTAACGCCAGCAAGAATTGTTTCGCGCTGCGTGGAAACTTTTTGAGCAGGGCGGGGTCAATGAGTGGTGCCCGCAAGTCCCCTCCAGTCATCCCTCGGCAACTTCGTGCCCGTTGAGGGATGTTCTGGAGGATTTTGCACCCGCTGTCGCACTTCCCCCTGCAGGCCAAGCCAAGCATGCACACCACGGTTGATGGGAAGCGGTTTCTGAAAAAAGGGGCAGCCAGATACCTCGCGCTCGCCTTCGCCCTCGTCTTTCTGATATTCCAGAGCAGCACCCTGCTGCACTCGCACGCGGGCGACCTCAACAAGCATCTCGATTGCACCTTCTGTCTGAAAATCGGCGCCGGCGATGACGTGATCCCGGACAGTGCGACGTTGCCTGGAATGCCTCGGGCAAGCCTTGCTCCGCTGGCTTTCGTGACTTCCTTTGCCGCGGCGCCGTCACTGGCGCCGCGCTCGCGCTCCCCCCCTCTCTGACGGCTGTCAACAAGACACCGCAGGTTCGCAATAGCCATGGACGCCGCCCCTGAGTCGGCACAGTGGCTGGCGTCCTGTGTCCATGCAGCCCTGTCTGCACTCGACACATCCAGCATCTTTCAAGAGCGACTTACAAAGGATTCACCATGCGTTTCAATCGATCTCCCCTGACCCTTGCCATTTCCGTCCTGGCCGGCACTGCCGGACTTGCAGCGACCCCCCTGACCCTTGCCCAGAGTGGCAGCGATATCCCCGAGATCCGCGTGACCGCGCTGGGGGTGGATGAGAATGCAGCCCTCATCGTAGCGCCGTTCAGCGTGCTCGATGGTGCCCAGAGCTTCGCACGCGGTGGCAACATCGGCGACTTGCTCAACGGTCTGCCCGGCGTGCACGCGGACAGTTTCGGCGGTGGCGCCAGCCGCCCTGTGATTCGCGGTCAGACCTCGCCGCGACTCAAGGTGCTGTCTGACAGCAGCGCCATCCTGGACGCCTCCGACGTGTCGCCTGACCACGCCGTGTCGGCCGACCCGCTGCTGGCCGAGCAGATTGAAGTGCTGCGTGGTCCCGCCACACTGCTCTACGGCGGCGGTGCCATCGGCGGTGTCGTGAACATCCTGGACGGCAAGATCCCCACCGTCGTGCCTGAACAGATCGAAGGCCATGTGGCGGTGCGTGGCAACAGCGTCGCGAACGAGCGCGCCGGCGCCGTGAATCTCACGGCTGCTGCCACGGCCAACATCGTGCTGCACATGGAAGGTTCACTGCGCGAAACCAATGACTACAAGGTCGATGGCTGGGAGGAATCCCGTGTGCACGGCACAGCCTCCGAAAGCCGCAACGGGGCCTTCGGCGCTTCCTGGGTGGGCGAGGGGGGCTACATCGGCCTGGCATATTCCGAGCGCCAGGACGATTACAGCCTGCCCGGCCACAATCACGAATACGAGGAGTGTCACCCGGATGGCATCGAACTGCATTGCGAAAGCCATGACGAGGAAGAGCACGAGCATGAGCACGAGCATGAGGAAGAGGGACACGAGGACGTGCCGCTGGTGGATCTGAGCAGTCGTCGGCTGGACCTGCGTGGCGAACTGGTCGAACCGCTGCCGGGCATTCATGGCATTCGCCTGCGTGGCAGTCGCACGGACTACAAGCACTTCGAGATCGAGGACGGCGAGATCGGCACCACCTTCAGCAACGACGGCTACGAAGGCCGCCTCGACATCGATCACGCGCCAGTGATGGGCTGGCATGGCATCGTGGGCGTGCAGTTCGCTGACACGCGCTTCAGTTCGATCGGCGACGAGGCCTTCATTCCGGTGACTGACTCGAGCATGCTCGGGCTCTTCGCTGTGGAGCATCTGGAAGTCAGCGACACCTGGCACCTCGAAGCTGGTGCGCGCTACGAGACACAGTCCTACGAGCCCGTGCGCGATGTGCGCGGCCGCCCGGACTATGACGAATCTGCCACGTCCTGGTCCCTGGCCTCCATCTGGGCCCTCGACGAGCAGACCAGCATTGCGGCGACCTTCGCGCGCGCCCAGCGCCTGGCGCAGCCGCAGGAGTTGTATGCCCGCGGCATCCACCTGGCGACCAATACCTACGAGTGCGGACTGGTCAATCATCCGCTGACCTGCGGCGGGTTGCAGAACAACGCAGCGATCGACAAGGAGACTTCGCACAATGTCGACATCTCCCTGCGCAAGCATACTGGTGCGCTGACCTACAGCGTGAACCTGTTCCACAACAGCGTGAACGACTACATCTTCGCCCGCACCCTCGATCAGTACGAGGATTTTCGCCTGATCAAGTACACCCAGCGCGATGCCACGCTGAAGGGCTTCGAGGCGGAATTCAACTACGCCTTCAGTGCCAGTCTGTCGGCCGGCGTGTTCGGGGATTATCTGGCGGCCGATCTCGACGGAGCGGACAAGCTGCCCCGCATTTCACCGACGCGTGTCGGTGTGCGGGCCAACTATCTGGTCCACAATGTGGACACGGAAGTGGAGGTCTATCGCGTGAGTCGTCAGGACGACGTGGCGGCCTTCGAGTCGCAAACGCCCGGCTACACCATGGCGAATGTGAGCGTGAACTACAGCTTCGGGGGGGATGATAGTTACTCGATCTTCGTGCGTGGCTTCAATCTACTGGACGAGACGATCTTCAGCCACACGTCCTTCCTTGCCAGTGTGATCCCGATGCCGGGGCGCAACGTCAGCGCCGGCTTCCGCATGGCGTTCTGAGGTCACGGCAGAGCCGTCGATCAGGAGTTGTCAGCGGCCGGTGCGTTGTCTGCAGCGCCGGCCGTGCTTTCCTCGGAGGGTTTGAAATCGCCCGTGAAATGCGTCAGCAGGTCGTTCTCGAAGAACATGGTGACACGCTCCTGGCCACGTTCGCCGCCGCCGGGCTGGTAGTTGTAGACATAGTCCCAGCGATCCTGATCGAACGGATCGCGGATCAGGGGCGTGCCCATCACGAAGGTGACCTGGCGCTTGGTCATGCCCGGGCGCAGCTGGTCGATCATCTCCTGAGTGATGATGTTGCCTTGCTGGATGTCGATCTTGTACACCCCCGGGAACTGCAGACGCGGAATGCTGCAGGCCGTGAAGGCCAGCAGGCAGCCCAGCAGGAGGGCGCCGCGCAGTGTGTGCGGACGGGCGGATCGGGCAAGGGCGGTGGCGCGATGACGTGCGTGCATCAGGGTTCTCGACTACGGGCGACAGGGAGCGGCGGCATGTCAACTTTCATCCACCGGACTTCGCGGGCATAATACCGCAGCGGCCCGGACGGGCAAAGCGCGAAAAAGGAGAGCCACCGCGAGTGGTTTCCGCCATCCCAGCGATGATTGCCAGCATGCCAGGCCACACGCCAGGCCGAGAGAGTGACATGTCCACAGAGAACCACGAACTGCGCAAGGCGGGCCTCAAGGTGACGCTGCCCCGCGTCAAGATTCTGCAATTGCTCGAAAATTCAGCCACCCGCCACTTGAGCGCCGAGGATGTCTACAAGGCTTTGATCGAAGCGGATGAAGATGTCGGCCTCGCCACTGTCTATCGTGTTCTCACCCAGTTCGAGTCCGCCGGGCTGGTGATGCGGCATCATTTCGAAGGTGGGCATTCCGTGTTCGAGTTGAGCACCATGGAGCATCACGACCATCTGGTGTGCAGCAAGTGCGGACTGGTGGAGGAATTCTTCGACGAAGTCATCGAGACGCAGCAGGAGAAGATCGCGGCCAAGTTCGGCTTCGAGATCACCGACCACAGCCTGTATCTCTACGGCATCTGCCAGTCCTGCCAGAACGCCTGACTCAGGCCTTCAGCATTTCCTCGGCATGCGCCAGGGATTCCGGGGTGAATCCCGTGCTGCCACTTTCACCCCCCAGCATCCGGGCGATCTCCCGCACTTTTTCGTCCTGCGTCAGCGCTCTGATGCGGGTGCCGACGCGCGCGGCGGCTCCCTCGACATCGCCCTTGCTGACGAAGAGGTGATGGTGACCCTGACTGGCGACCTGGGCCTGATGCGTCACGCAGAGTACCTGGCCGCGCTCGCCCAGTTCCCGCAGCAGTCGCCCCACCGCGCGCGCCACACCCCCGCCGATACCGACGTCCACTTCGTCGAACACCAGGGTGGGCGTGGCCGAGGTCTGTGCAGTGATGACCTGGATCGCGAGGCTGATGCGTGACAGCTCGCCGCCCGAGGCGATCTTGATGAGGGGGCGGGGCTCCTGTCCAGGATTGGTGCTGACCAGAAACTCCACTGTCTCCAGGCCCTGGGGGGAGAGCGAGTCGGAGCCGTGCGGGCTCAGGGCGACGCTCAGGCGGGCATTGCTCATGCCCAGCTCGGCGATCTGGACGTTGATCCGTTCGCCCAGCACCCTGGCTGCGGCTGCGCGCAAGGAGCTGAGGCGGCTCGCCTGGGCAGCGTAGTTGCGCCGCAGGTCGGCGTCGCGCGCAAGACAGTCGGCCAGAGCATCGTCATTGTGCTCGTAGGCAGCCAGTTCCTCGCGCAGTCGCGCTTGCAGCGCGGGCAGATCCTCTGCTCTCACCTTGTGCTTGCGGGCCTGCTGCTGAATATCGGCCAGACGCTGGTTCACTTCTTCCAGACGCTGGGGATTGGCGTCGAAGGTGTCAACGGTGCGTCGCAGTTCGCTGACGGCTTCCTCGACGGCAATGGCGGCAGAGCCCAGCAGTTCGTTCACACCGTTCAGCGCGTCGGTGCGGGTACCCAGTTCGTGCAGCAGCGACAGCGCGTGTTGCAGAGCGTTCAGCAAGGTGGGTTCATCGCTGTCGCTGCACAGCGTCAGCAACTGCTGCGCAGTGCTCAGCAGCGTGTCGGCACTGTTCAGGCGACGGTATTCGGCCTGCAAGTCCTCCAGTTCGCCCTCCTGCAGAGCGAGCTCCTGCAGTTCCTGCCACTGGAAATTCAGCAGACTCAGGCGGGTGCCCGCCTCCAGACTGCGTTGGCGCAGCGCGTCCAGCTGCTCCTGATTGCGCCGCCAGTCCCGGCTCAGGCGACGAATTTCGTCGAGCACTGCCGCTTCGCCCATGAACTCGTCGAGCAGGCGCAAATGGGTGGCCTTGCTCAACAGGGACTGGTGCTCGTGCTGGCTGTGGATGTCGATGAGCATCTCGCCCACGTCCTTCAGGACCTGCAGTGTGACCGGGTAGCCGTTCACCCATGCGCGCGAACGGCCGTCGTCGGCCACGACGCGGCGCAGCAGGCACAGATCGGGCTCGTCTTCGCTCAGTAGTTCGTTGTCCTGCAGCCAGGCTCTGGCCAGAGGCTGGTCGCTGGTATCGAAGCGGGCCGTGATGTCGGCGCGGTTGGCATGGCTGCTGATGACACCCTTGTCGGCGCGATCGCCCAGGGCAAGACCGAGGGCACCGAGCATGATGGATTTGCCCGCACCAGTCTCTCCGGTGATGACAGTCATGCCGGGCAGGAACTCGATGTCCAGGGAGTCGACGATGGCGTAGTGGCGGATGGAAAGCTGTATGAGCATGTTTGCGACTATAGCCCAGCCGCCGCGATCTTGTCAGCGCCGGCAGGCTGCGGTGGTGGGCCCGACAGACAAATTTCCGCGCGCCGGCTTGAATCGAAGAGCCCTGCCCCCATAACCGTCGCCATGTCAAAAAACCCGTGGAAGGAAAAGGAATGAACGATCACACCGAATCGCAGAATCAGGAGGAACGACTGGACGCGGCGGCCGCGGCCGCAGAAGGGGTCGCCGACGAGCAGTCCGCCCTGCGTGAGGCCTTGCAGAAGCTGGCCCAGGCGGAAACCCTGATCATGCACCAGAAGGACGAAGTGCTGCGGGTGCAGGCGGAGATGCAGAACCTGCGCCGTCGTACTGAACAGGATGTAGAGAAAGCCCACAAGTTCGGCCAGGAGAAGCTGAGCGCCGAACTGCTCGCCGTGATGGACAATCTGGAACGCGCGCTGCAGGTGGCCGTGGACCGTGAGAACGAGTCCGTAAAGTCGCTGCTGACCGGCGTGGAGCTGACGCTCAAGAGTTTCGCCGACTGTTTCCGCAAGTTCGGCATCGAGCAGGTCGATCCGCTGGGCGAGCCCTTCGATCCCCAGGTGCATCAGGCCATGGCCATGCAGGAAAACCCCAAGGTCGACCCCAATACCGTGATCGGCGTCATGCAGAAGGGCTACACCCTGCACGGTCGCGTCCTGCGTCCCGCCATGGTGATGGTGTCCAGAGCCCCCACCGCCGGCATCGACGAAAAGGCGTGAACAGGATTTCCGGGAGCGCCCTTGAAATCCCCCGCCAGAGGCCAATATAGGGGGCCAGAGGGATTCCAAACCCCGCGCCAAGAAGGCTCGGATCACACACAGACCTACTCAACGGTACATGCATACCAGTGCCGGCAGCCGCATGCTGACGGTTGCGAAACGGAGACTACAGAATGGGAAGAATCATCGGAATTGACCTGGGCACCACCAACTCCTGTGTGGCGATCCTGGATGGCGGCAAGTCACGCGTGATCGAGAACGCCGAGGGCGATCGCACCACGCCGTCGATCATCGCTTTCACCAAGGACGGGGAAACCCTCGTCGGCCAGCCGGCCAAGCGCCAGTCGGTCACCAACCCCAAGAACACCCTGTTCGCCATCAAGCGTCTGATCGGCCGTCAGTTCCATGACGACGTCGTGCAGAAAGACATCAAGATGGTGCCTTACGAGATCATCAAGGCCGACAATGGCGACGCCTGGGTGCGCGTGAATGGCGACAAGATGTCGCCGCCGCAGATCTCCGCGCAAGTGTTGAAAAAGATGAAGAAGACCGCCGAGGACTTCCTGGGTGAGACCGTCACGGAAGCCGTAGTCACCGTGCCGGCCTACTTCAACGACGCGCAGCGTCAGGCGACCAAGGATGCCGGTCGCATCGCCGGTCTGGAGGTCAAGCGCATCATCAACGAGCCGACGGCCGCCGCGCTGGCGTATGGCATGGACAAGAAGGCTGGTGATTCCACCATCGCCGTGTTCGACCTCGGAGGCGGTACCTTCGATATCTCCATCATCGAAATTGCCGAGACTGACGGCGAGCACACCTTCGAGGTGCTCTCCACCAATGGCGACACCTTCCTCGGTGGCGAGGACTTCGACTTGCGTCTGATCGAGTACCTGGCAGGTGAATTCAAGAAGGAAACCGGCATGGATCTGCACAATGATCCGCTGGCCCTGCAGCGTCTGAAGGAAGCCGCCGAGAAGGCCAAGATCGAGCTGTCGTCCGCGCAGCAGACCGAAATCAATCTGCCCTACATTACGGCAGATGCGAGCGGCCCGAAGCACCTGGTGCAGAAGCTGACCCGCGCCAAGTTCGAGTCTCTGGTAGAAGATCTGGTGGATCGCACCATGGGCCCGGTGAAGATTGCTCTGCAGGACGCAGGCCTGGATGTCTCCAAGATCAATGACGTGATCCTGGTAGGTGGGCAGACGCGCATGCCGATGGTGCAGAAGAAAGTGGCAGATTTCTTCGGCAAGGAGGCACGCCGTGACGTGAACCCGGACGAAGCCGTGGCACTGGGTGCCGCCATTCAGGGCGCCGTGCTATCAGGCGAAGTCAACGACGTACTGCTGCTCGACGTGACCCCGCTGTCTCTCGGGATCGAGACGCTGGGTGGCGTCGCCAGCATCCTGATCGAGAAGAACACCACCATTCCGACCAAGAAGACACAGGTGTTCTCGACAGCCGACGACAATCAGACAGCCGTGACCATTCACGTGGTCCAGGGCGAGCGCAAGCAGGCCTCACAGAACAAGTCGCTGGGTCGCTTCGACCTGTCAGACATCCCGAAGGCGCCGCGCGGCATGCCGCAGATCGAGGTGGCTTTCGATCTGGACGCCAACGGCATCCTCAATGTCTCCGCCAAGGACAAGGCCACTGGCAAGCAACAGTCCATCGTGATCAAGGCGTCCAGCGGTCTGTCCGAGGAAGAGATCGAGCGCATGATCAAGGACGCCGAGGCCAATGCTGCGGATGACAAGAAGTTCGAGCAGCTGATCACGGCCCGCAACACGGCCGATGGCCTCATTCACGCCACGCGCAAGACACTGGAAGAGGCAGGTGACAAGGTGGATGTCGCCGAGAAGGAGCGCATCGAAGCGGCAATCGCTGCCACCGAGGCCGCGATCAAGTCCGACGACATCGCGCAGATCGAGGCGAAGACCAAGGAGTTGACCGACGTGTCTTCCGGGCTGGCGCAGAAGATGTATGCCGAGAAGCAGACTGGAGCCCAGGGGGGTGGCCCGGGCGGGCAGGCCAATGCCGACCAGAACGACGACGCGGTGGATGCCGAGTTCGAGGAAGTCAAGGACGACAAGAAGTAAGTCGTTCGGCTTGCGGATCACGCCGCAGCCCCCGCACTCACGCGATGCAGAAAACCGGATGGGGCAGCCTGTCTGGTTTTTTGCGTTGCAGGGCAGGCAAACCGACTCAGATCATTGAGGCAAGACGAGACACAGAGACACCATGTCCAAACGAGACTATTACGAAGTACTGGGCGTTGCGCGGGACGCTTCCGAGGCCGAGATCAAGAAGGCCTATCGCCGTGAGGCCATGAAGCATCACCCCGACCGCAATCCGGATGACAAGTCCGCCGAGGACAAGTTCAAGGAAGCCAACGAGGCTTTCGAGGTGTTGTCCGACGCCCAGAAGCGTGCGCGCTATGACCAGCACGGCCATGCCGGGGTCAATCAGCAGGGCGGTGGCGGCGGGCACCAGGATTTCGGCGACATCTTCGGCGACATCTTCGGCGACATCTTCGGGGCCCAGCGCGGCGGCGCCCGCAGCCATGTGCGCAAGGGCGCCGACCTGCGCTACACCCTGGAGCTGGATCTGGAAGAGGCTGTGCGTGGCACCACCACCAAGATCCGCATTCCGGCGGCCGTGACCTGCAAGACCTGTGAAGGCTCGGGCGCCCGCAAGGGCAGTTCGCCGGTGGACTGCAGCACCTGCAATGGCATCGGTCAGGTGCGCATGCAGCAGGGCTTCTTCTCGGTGCAGCAGACCTGCCCGCGCTGTCAGGGCTCGGGCAAGCAGATCAAGGACCCTTGTGGCACCTGCCATGGTCGTGGCAGCGTCGAGGAACACAAGACTTTGTCAGTGAAGGTTCCGCCCGGGGTCGATACCGGCGACCGCATCCGTCTGACCGGCGAAGGCCAACCGGGCACTCATGGCGGGCCGCCCGGCGACCTCTACGTGCAGGTCTCTGTGCGGGAGCACAAGTTGTTCGAGCGTGACGGCATCGATCTGCACTGCGAGATTCCCATCAGCTTCGTCGACGCTGCCCTGGGTGGCGAGCTGGAGATCCCGACGCTGGACGGTCGTGTGAAGCTGAAGATTCCGCCCGAGACCCAGACAGGCAAGCTGTTCCGGCTGCGCAACAAGGGCGTGACGCCCGTGCGTGGCGGTGTGACAGGCGACCTGCTGTGCCGCGTGGTGGTGGAGACCCCGGTGAACCTGACCAAGCGGCAAAAGGAGCTGCTGGCCGAATTCCACGACATCGCCGAAAGCGAGGGGGCACAGTCGCCCAAGAAGTCGTCGTGGTTCGACGGGGTGAAGAAGTTCGTGGACGAGCTGCGCGCCTGAGGGCGGCAGCTTCCTGTCAGTCCGCCAGTCCCAGATCGGCCAGGAGGTGGGCGTGCTGTTGCGGGCGCAGTCGCGGTCCGAATTGCGCGACCACCCGCGACGATGCCAGACTCGCCAGCCTGCCGGCCGTTGCGAAGTCGTGTCCCCGTGTAATCGCAAACAGGAAGGCTCCCGAGAACATGTCGCCCGCGCCATTGGAGTCGATGGCGTGCACGGCATTGGGTGCGACATCCATGTAGCGCTCGCCGTCGAACAGGCGCGCACCGTGCGCACCGCGCGTTACCGCGAAGCGGCGTGCCTTCTTCTCCAGCGCTGCACAGGCGGCCTCGATGCTGGACTCTCCCGACCACAGCAGGGCTTCCTTCTCGTTGCAGAACAGCAGATCCACGCCATCGCCGATGAACTCGTTGATGCCGTCGCGGAAGTACTCGACCATCGCCGGGTCGGAGAAGGTCAGGGCAAATTTCACCCCATGCTGCGCCGCCAGGCGCTTGAGCTCCAGCACGGCGCTGCGCGCGCTCGGAGACGTCACCAGATAGCCTTCGACGTAGGCATACTCAGAGGCAGCCAGGGCCTGCGGATCGAGTTCGTCCACCGACACGCGCTGGGAGATGCCCAGTGAGGTCAGCATGGTGCGCTCGGCGTCCGGCGTTACCATGACCAGGCAGCGCCCCGTGACACCTTCCTCGCGCTGGGCACTCAGATTGGTCCTGATGTTCAGTGAGCCGAGTTCCTGCATGTAGAAGTGGCCGGCCTCGTCGTTGGCCACCTTGCAGGAAAAGAAAGCCTTGCCGCCGAACTGGCTGAGGGCGTACAAGGAATTGGCAGCCGAACCGCCTCCCGCCTTTTTCTTCAATTCATAGCGCTGCATCAGCTGGTCCAGCAGCGCCTGCTGCTGGGCCTCATCGATCAGGGTCATGAAACCTTTCTCGATGCCCTCGTCCACGAAGAACTGATCGTCGACCTCGAATTCCTTGTCCACCAGGGCATTGCCGATGCCGTATACGTCGTATTGCTTCATGGGTTCTTCAGTCTCTGTCAGGGGTGATGGATCTACAGGGCGGCAAAGGCCTGCTCGGCAGCGTCCAGGGTCATGTCGATCTCGGTGTCGCCATGGGCGGCGCCCACAAAGCCAGCTTCGAAGGCGGACGGTGCCAGGTAGACGCCGCGTTCGAGCATCAGGTGGAAATACTTGCGGAACTGTTCGACGTTGCACGCCATTACCTGCTCGAAGCGAGTGATCTTCTGCTCGGTGCTGAAGAAGCAACCGAACATGCCACCCACACTGTGCGTCGTGAACGGGACGCCGGCCGCTTGCGCGCGCTCTTCCAGCCCCTGCATCAGGCGCTGCGTGCGGGCACTCAGGGCGTCGTGGAAACCCGGTGCCTGAATGGCCTTGAGCATGGCCATGCCCGCGGCCACCGCCAGCGGACTGCCGGCCAGGGTGCCGGCCTGATAGACGGGGCCGAGCGGTGCGACCATCTCCATGATCTCGCGACGTCCGCCGAAGGCGCCCACTGGCAGACCGCCGCCGATGACCTTGCCGAGCGTTGTCATGTCCG
Organism: Pseudomonadota bacterium; assembly: GCA_041175045.1. Lineage (GTDB taxonomy): Bacteria > Pseudomonadota > Gammaproteobacteria > Pseudomonadales > Pseudohongiellaceae > UBA5078. The sequence goes on from JBEDFR010000117.1 coordinate 21,552, forward strand.
GGGTCACCTTGTAATGGGACTGCGCGCCGCCCAGCGCCACGCGGAAGCCGGTCATCACCTCGTCAAAGATCAGCACCGCGCCATGCTGTGTGCATACCTCGCGCAGGGTTTCCAGGAAACCCGGCACCGGCGGCACGAGGTTCATGTTGCCCGCCACGGGCTCCACGATAACGCACGCAATCTCCCGGCCATGCTTCTCGAAAAACGCGACCAGGGCGTCCATGTCGTTGTAGGGCAGCACGTAGGTCTGGTCAGTGTAGGCCTTGGGCACGCCGAGGGAGTCCGGTTCACCCAGGGTCAGAGCCCCCGAGCCGGCTTTCACCAGCAGGCCGTCCACATGGCCGTGGTAGCAGCCCTCGAACTTGACGATCCGGTCGCGGCGTGTGAAGCCGCGTGCCACGCGAATCGCGCTCATGGTGGCTTCGGTGCCGGAGGTCACCAGGCGCACGCGTTCGATGGAGGGCACCAGAGAGCAGATCGTCTTGGCGATGGTGATCTCGGCTTCCGTGGAAGCACCATAGCCGAGCCCCAGCTGCAGCTGAGTCTGCAGGGCGGCGATCACGTCAGGATGACGGTGGCCGAGAATGAGCGGGCCCCAGGCGCCGACGTAGTCGATGTAACGGTTGTTGTCCTCGTCGATCAGCCAGGCGCCTTCGCCGCCTTGGAAGAACAAAGGGTTGCCACCCACGCCGCGAAAGGCGCGCACGGGGGAATTCACACCGCCGGGAATGTACTGTCGGGCTTCCTCGAACAAAGCGGCGGAGCGGCTGTGGGTCTTCTTCGGTGTGCTGTCAGTGGCGGACATGAGTTCCTCGACGGCCTCGGCGAAAGAGGCAGTTCAATGTGATGAAGTGAACAGTGAATTCAGTTTTCGAGCCCGGGATTCGACATCGGGAAAGGCGAACAACGCGTGTATGACGGCCAGCATGTCGGCGCCGGCAGCGATCAAGGCCGCGCCATTTTCAGCGGTGATGCCGCCGATTGCAACCACGGGGATGTCCAGTTCCCGGCGCGCCTGCGGCAGTATGGCGATGTCGGCCGGTGAGGCGGAGGGCTTGGTTTGCGAAGCGAAGAATCGACCGAAGGCGACGTAGGAAGCGCCGGCAGCCTGAGCCTGCCGGGCCAGAGCGATCTGGTCGTGGCAGGTGATGCCGATGATGGCGTCGGGGCCCAGCTGCCGTCTTGCTTGGGCCAGCCCCTGGTCCCTTTGACCGAGATGTACGCCGGCCGCGCCGACTGCCTGGCACAGCGGCACATCGTCATTGATCAGCAGCGGAGTGTCGTAACGACGGCACAGATCGACAAGTGCGCGCGCCTGCTGCAGGCGTTCCGATTCGCTGGCCTGCTTGCTGCGGTATTGCAGCAGCGCGAGCCCGGCGCGCAGGGCGGCTTCCACGCGGATGAGCAGCAGATCCGGGGGCAGCAGGGCATCATCGGTGATGGCATAGACCCCGCGCAGCAGGCGGCGCGAATTCACGTGAGGCGGCTCCAGAAGGCTCTGTCCGGCAGGGACTGGCCGTGGCCGGGTCGCTGCGCAGCTTCAAGGGCATTCCAGGTGTAATGCTGTGCCCGTCGTGCGGCATCGACCACTTCGAGTCCATGGGCGATGTGGGCCGCGAGACTGGCAGCCAGCGTGCAACCTGAACCGTGATACTCCCCGCTCAGGCGCGGCCATTCCTGGCGCAGCGGCGGCTGATGGCGGGTGTACAGCTGATTGATGACGTTCGGGCTGTCGGCGTGGGTGCCTGTCAGCAGCACATGCGTACAGCCCATGTCCAGCAGGGCATTGGCGCAGGCTTCATCGCTGTCGGCTGCCGAGGTGAGCAGACGCAGTTCCACGGTGTTGGGCGTGACCACGGTGCACAGAGGAATCAGCAGGCTGCGCATGGCGGTGCGCAGCTCCTGTGCGCTGAAGTCGAAGCCGCCGCCGGCCCGCAGAATCGGGTCGAGAACAACAGGAACGCCCGGGTAGTCGTGCAGGATGCTGTGGATCACCTCGGCGGTAGCGCTGCTGCCGAGAAGTCCGATCTTGATGGCCGCCACGGGCATGTCTTCCAGCACTGCCCGGGCCTGCTCGATCAGCAGGGTTGGCGGCACCGAATGGCAGGCCAGCACATTGTGGGTGTCCTGCACCGTCAGCGCCGTCACCACGGGCAGGCAATGACAACCGGCGCTGAAGAGCGCCTCGATGTCGGCCTGAATGCCGGCGCCGCCGGAAGGGTCAAGCCCGGAGAAGCACAGCACATTGGGTTTGTAAGTGTTGAGGTCGGGTGTTGCGGACACGTCGTGCACACCTGCAGCAGAGGATCAGAATGGCTTGACGACTACGAGTATCACAATTGCAATCAGCAGCAGCACCGGGAACTCATTGAAATAGCGGAAGAAAACGTGGCTGCGCTGATTGCGTTCGGCACGGAAGTCGAAAAAGAAGCGATAGCAGATGCCGTGGTAGACCAGCAAAAGCAACACAAGTCCCAGCTTGGCATGCATCCAGCCCGAGCTCATGTAGTAGCTGCCATTGAAACTGATCAGCCACAGGCCGAGCACGACTGTGGCGATGGCAGAGGGCGTGCCGATGCCATTCAGAAGCTTGCGCTCCATGATGACAAAGCGGTCGCGGCTGATCTGGTCCTCAGCCATGGTGTGGTAGACGAAGAGGCGCGGGACATAGAAGATCGCGGCAAACCAGCACACCACCGCGACAATATGAAACGCCTTCACCCACAACATCATGCCCCCTTGCTTGCGCACTGCGCTCTGTCGGCTTGCGGCCGCAACAATCGAGCCGGTACGTTAGCACAGCCGCCAACATGGATCGAGCCTGCATTCGGCGGTATCATGCCGGCCTCGCTTCGGGCGGCAATTCTGGATATTTCATTCAAGTCAGCACATTTTTGTCAGGCAGGAGGGCAGCATGATCAAGGTAGGCATAGTCGGCGCAACCGGATACACGGGCGTGGAGTTGCTGCGTCTGCTGGCTCCGCGCAAGGACGTGCGCATCGAGGTCATCACCTCGCGAGAGCTGCAGGATACGCCGGTTGCCGATCTGTTTCCGAATCTGCGCGGACATGTCGATCTGAATTTTTCCGCCCCGGATACCGATACGCTGTTTGCCTGTGATGTTGTTTTCTATGCCACACCCCATGCTGTCGCCATGAAGACGGTGCCGATGTTGCTCGAACGCGGTGTGCGTATCATTGATCTGTCCGCCGACTTCCGTCTGAAGAATCAGGCCTTGTGGGAGAAGTGGTACAACGTCGCGCATGAGAGCCCGCAGTACCTTGCGCAGGCAGTCTACGGCCTGCCCGAGGTCAATCGCGCAAGCATCGTCAAGGCGCAACTGCTGGCGGTGCCGGGCTGCTACCCGACAGCCATTCAGCTGGGTTTCCTGCCCTTGCTGGAACAGGGCCTGGTCGATACCCAGCACCTGATTGCGGACGCCAAGTCCGGGGTCAGTGGTGCCGGGCGCAAGGCTGCGGTCGGCAGCCTGCTGTCCGAGGCCTCCGAGTCCCTGCATGCCTACGGTGTCAGCGGCCATCGACATCTTCCCGAGATCAGTCAGGGTCTGGACGCCTATGCGGGCGAGGCAGTCAGACTGACCTTCATCCCGCACCTGACGCCCATGATTCGCGGCATTCACGCGACTTTGTATGCGCCGCTGAAACCGGGCAAGCAGGGCGTCGATCTGCAGGCCGTGTTCGAGAATCGCTACCGCAACGAACCCTTCGTGGACGTGCTGCCGGCCGGCAAGTACCCGGCCACGCGCAATGTGCGCGGTGCGAATCAGTGCCAGATCGGTGTTTGCTACCTGCCCGCCAACAACATGGTCGTGGTCATGTCGGTCATCGACAATCTGGTCAAGGGTGCCTCCGGCCAGGCCATCCAGAACATGAACATCATGTTCGGACTGGAGGAAACGGCAGGCTTGCAGACGGTCGCCCTGCTGCCCTGAGGGGGTTCTCGCCATGGCAGGGACAGTCCGGGGAAGCAGGCAGACCAGAATGGCCGTGGTGCCCTATCGGCCATGGCTGCCGGCCTTGATGATTGCAGGATTTGTCGTCGCTGTTCTGGTCGCCGGATTGGGTGGTCTTTATTGGGGCTACTATGGTGCCTCGCGCGAGCACATCGAGGTTGGCGCGGAGAACGTACTTTTGAGCGATGCATTGCTCGAGGCGCAGGAACAAATCGCTGATCTACGCGCCCGACTTGCCATGTCCGGTCAGGACACGCTGCTCGATCAGCGTGCCGAAGCGGAAGTCCAGAGCACCATCAATTCGCTGCGCAGTCGTATTCGGCAGCTGGAGCAGGACGTCTCCCTCTATCGGCAGGTCATGGCGCCGGAAGCTGCTGAGCCGGGGCTGGTCATCGAGAGTCTCCGGCTGGAGCTTTCAGGAATTCCAGGTGGCTATCGCTATCGTGTGTTGGTGCGAGTGGCGGGAGCCGGGGATGAGACGGTCAAGGGCAGCTTCGACTTCTCAGTGCATGGCCTGCAGGATGGGGCGCCGGAGGACTACGCGTTGATGGAACTCGGTGCCGCAGCCTCCGGAATGTCGGACTCCTTGGAGTTTCGCTACTTCCAGGCGTTGGAAGGGGAGTTCGAGCTGCCTCCCGGGTTCATTCCCGAAGAGGTGCTCATTCATGCACAATCAAGTCAGCCCGGTCAGTACACGACGGAGCGTCGCTTCAACTGGACAGTGGAGGAAATCTGACATGTTTGGATCGTCGGCCAGGGCAGCCCAGCCAGCAGGGACCGCTCACACGCTGGTATCGCACCAGACGGAAATCATAGGTGATGTGCGCTTCGCAGGAGAACTGATTGTCGAGGGCCGAATACGTGGCAATGTGTTTGCCGATGATGAATCCGGCGCGATTCTGCGACTTGCCGACGGTGGTGTGATCGAGGGCGAAGTTTGGGTGCCAGTGGCGGTCATCAATGGTCTGGTGGAGGGTGATCTGCACTGTGCTCGTCAGCTCGAACTGGCCGCGAAGGGCGTCGTGATAGGGAATGTCTTCTACAATCTGATTGAAATGGTGATGGGCTCGGAGATCAACGGCAGCCTTCTGCACATCGGGCGCGCGCAGCAGGACGCCAAGCGTCTGGGCTCGAAAACCCTTGCCTTTGAGTCCACCGCAGCTGATCAATCAATAGTTGACTGATTTACTCGGGTTTATCCATAATCCTGCCAGCTCGCGAATCGCGCGCACCCTATAGTCCAAGGTATGCCCATGTCTGCAGTTCAAACTCATGATCCAGTCGTCATTTCCATGACTGCCAATGCCGCTAACAAGGTCAAGACTCTGATAGCCGAGGAGGGCAATCCGCGCTTGAAGCTGCGAGTGTTTGTGACGGGTGGAGGCTGTTCAGGTTTTCAATATGGATTCAGTTTCGATGAGGCCGTCAATGAGGACGACTCCGTGATCAGCAATCACGGTGCGCAGTTGCTGGTTGATCCGCTGAGCTATCAGTACCTTGCTGGCGCCCGGGTGGACTATGAGGAGGGACTGCAAGGAGCAAAGTTCGTGGTCAGCAATCCTCTTGCTACCACCACGTGCGGCTGTGGCTCTTCCTTTTCAGTGTAAGGTGCGCTCGTCCAGCGTCTCGCTTTCGTAGATCCCGCCCAGAATGCAAGGTCTGTCTGCTCCAGTTACGGAACCAGTGGCGATTGCTTCTCCCAGCCAAGCCTTGCGTGCCATCCAGGCGAAGGCGACGCCTTCTACCCAGTCGGGATCCAGCCCGGCTGAAGCACTGGAGAGCACCTTGGTTTCGGGCATCAAGGCTTGTAAGGCTGCCATGAGTGCGGCGTTGTGCGCGCCGCCTCCACACACGATGACTTCCTCTACGCCAGCCGATTTCCAGTCGACACTTTGCGCAATGCTTCGCGCTGTGAAGGCAAGCAGGCTGGCTTGCACATCTTCATCGGCGATACAGGGCAGCTTGTCGAGTCGGGAACTCAGCCAGTCGAGGTTGAAGAGCTCTCGCCCCGTGCTCTTGGGTGCCGGGCGCTGCAGATAGGGTTCGGCCATCAGCACGTCGAGCAATCGCTGATCGACCTTGCCAGTGGTGGCCCATTGCCCCTCATGGTCATAGGCTGGTCCGCGTTTGGCCTTGATCCACGAATCAAGCAGGACATTGCCTGGTCCGGTATCAAATCCGATGATCTGCTGGCGTCGTGAAGATGCCAGCAAGGTGATGTTGGCAATGCCTCCTATGTTCAGTATTGCCCGCTCCTTGCCTGAATTTCCGAAGTACTCCTGATGAAAGAGTGGCGCAAGAGGCGCCCCCTGACCGCCCGCCGCCATGTCCTTGCGACGGAAGTCTGCGACGGTGCTGATGCCTGTTGCGCAGGCAATGGTGTTCGGGTCCCCTATCTGGAGCGTGAAGGGAAATTCTCCATGCGGGTGATGCATGACAGTCTGGCCATGGCTGCCGATGGCCAGAACAGCTTCGGCGGCCAGGCCGGACTTGGACAGCAGAGTGTTGGCGGCTCTCGCGAAGAGCCTGCCAAGCGCAACATCGGTTTCACCCAGTGTTACCAGACTGACAGGCGCTCCTGAACAAAGCTCGAGAATCTTGTTTCGCAAATGCTCTGGAATCGTCTCACTGTGAGTCGCAATGAGGCTGGGTGGATTGCTTGCGAAATCCACCAGGACAGCGTCGATGCCGTCGACACTGGTGCCGGAAAGCAGTCCGATGAAGAGTTCATGAGTGGGCATCGTAAGACCTCTGCGTCCGGGAGATGCTGGGGAAATTGCAGATGCCAGAGATGGTTCAGCGAACCTGCGAAGTATTGGCAGGCTCGGTCCGCATGGAGAGCATGCGGTTGTCAGCCTTGGCGTTCTGCAGTCTGGCAAGGATGTCTCTTGTTTGCGCCGTGAACCTGGGCAACTCTTGCTCAGAGAGAGCGATCGCCTGCGGCAGCTGGTCAACGATTGTTCTGGGATCCTTGTGCACGCCGTTGACGAGGAATTCGTAATGCAGATGCGGGCCCGTGGAGCCGCCCGTTGTGCCGACGTAGCCGATCACCTGTCCCTGCTTCACGCGAGCACCTTTCTTTATCCCCTGTGCATAGTCACTCAGGTGGGCGTATTTCGTCTCGAAACTGCCGCCGTGCTGAAGCACGATCAATTTCCCAAACGAACCGCTTCTGGCGGCCCAGGTCACCGTGCCATCACTAGTGGCCCGCACGGGTGTTCCGCGAGGCGCTGCATAGTCGGTTCCGCGATGCGCGCGGATGGTATTCAGGATTGGGTGCTTGCGGGCCAGATTGAAATTTGAACTGATGCGGAAGACGTCGAGCGGAGTCCGGAGAAAGGCTTTCCGCATGCTTTCTCCTTCTGGGTTGTAATAACCCGTTTCACCTGCCTCATTGGTGTAGCGTACTGCGACGAACTCTTCGCCCTGGTTGATGAACCTTGCAGCGAGGATTTCGCCGTGTCCGATGTATTCGTTCTTCAGGAACTTCTCTTCGTAAACAATGCTGAAGGAGTCGCCAACGCGGGTGTCTAGAATGAAATCGATCTCACCGCCGAAAATGTCAGCCATTTCCATGATGGAAGAAGCCGGAATGTCTGCTCTTTGGCCAGCCATGAAGAGGCTGTCATCAATGATGCCTTCCTTGACCACGGGCACTATGTCTGGAGATAGCTGAATGGGATCAACGCCGTAACCGTCTTCATTGAGGGTGAAGAGGTACCCCTCCAAGGGGGACTTCAGAACACGCAGCTGGGCGAGCTCGCCAGGTGCAGGAATGTGGAAGCTCAACTCATATCCCGGATAGAGTCGATCCAGGACTTTGGCTTCCTCGCTGCTGTTGAGAACCTTGTACATATCTTGAGCGCTCAGCCCCACCCGTCCGAATATTTCGGACAAGTTGTCTCCGGCTTGAACTTCAAAACTGGTCCAGACGGTTTCCATCTGGTCCGTCTTGTCAGATTGCACAATCTCGTCGCGCAGCATCGAATCGGTGCTGGCACCGGCAAGCGCTCGTGACAGTGCGCTGGGGCCGACCTGTATGGGTATGCTGGCTCTTGCGCCATGAGCCGACTCTTCTGGCGCGAAGAACAACGTGAAGACCAGGGCAACACTCAGATAGCTGGCGAGCTCAAGGTGCTTGCGAGGGTAGTATGTGCACAGGAAGCACTTGGCTGAAGACAAAAAGCCCATTGAAATCTTGCTGTTTTGAATGTGTTCTGGATGTTGCCCCGCTTCCGGATCGAGGCCTGCGAGCGACCGATTCTTATGAGTTTTCAAATGCAGGTCAAGTCATATTCCATTTACTAGTGTAAAATCGCGCACCTTTTGATCTGTCATGCAAGGTGGAGTCGCTGGCACATTTCCCGATGTCATCCAGGTTGTCGACGTGCCTTTGCTTGACGCGTCCTTATTTGATGTATGAATGGAGAGTCAAAGTGACGTCCTGCTTGTTTGACATTATTGGCGACCTTGAAAGTCGAGGGTTGGTGGCGCAGCTCAGTTCTGGCGATGAATTGCCGGGGGTGTTGAGTACTCCGAGAACTCTCTATGCCGGTTTTGATCCAACAGCTGAAAGCTTGCATATAGGTAATCTGGTGCCGCTTCTTGCGCTGCGTAGATTCCAGTTGGCAGGGCACAGGCCCATAGCGCTCGTCGGCGGCGCAACTGGACTGATTGGGGATCCAAGCTTCAAGGCGTCAGAACGGCAATTGAACTCCACAGAGGTCGTGGAGCGCTGGGTTAATCGGATCAAGTCTCAAGTCTCGCAGTATGTCGATTTTGATTCAGGCTCCTCTGGAGCGATTGTCGTAAACAACCTGGATTGGGTGCGTGATCTAAATGTGCTCGAGTTTCTGCGCCAGATTGGCAAACACTTTTCGGTGAACTCGATGATTCAGAAGGACTCGGTCAAGCAGCGTCTTGAGCGAGAAGGTGCGGGTATCTCTTTTACAGAGTTCACCTACATGATTCTTCAGTCCTTTGATTTCTCCGAATTGTACAAGCGCTACGGCTGCATTCTCCAAATCGGCGGAAGTGATCAATGGGGCAACATTACAGGTGGCATCGAGCTGACTCGTCGGTTGCACCAAGCGCAGGTGTATGGCCTGACGATACCGCTTGTGATGAAGGCGGATGGGCAGAAATTCGGAAAGACCGAAACTGGCACAGTCTGGTTGAATGCCAACAAGACTTCTCCTTACGCTTTCTATCAGTTCTGGTTGAATGCTGCGGATGCAGATGTCTACCGTTTTCTCAGGTACTTCACATTCTTGTCTCCCGCATTGATTGATGAGATCGAGATTTCTGACAAGTCAGCACTCGGCAAGCCGGAGGCGCAACGGATTCTCGCCCGGGAAGTCACTCGAATTGTGCATGGAGAAGCTGGCTACGAGGCTGCTGAGAGAATCAGTGAGGCATTGTTTTCAGGCGATGTTGCAAGGCTGAGCCATGGGGACTTTGAACAGCTCAGGCTTGATGGTGTGCCCTCCACAATTCTAGAGTCGCCTTCAATGTCTCTGGTCAGTGCATTGGTTTATGTTGGCCTTGCAGCCTCCAACAGGATAGCGCGCGAGCTGATTGCTTCCCGGTCGATCAGTCTCAATGGCGTGAGCATCGAGTCTGACGAGTATCTTGTTAATCGGGAAAACGTCCTTTTTGGTCGATATGCCCTGTTGCGTCGTGGAAAGAAGACTTTCCAGTTGCTTTGTCTGGCTGATTAAGAATCTTGGTCGCGTAGCTTCATGCCATAGGGCTGACCACTTGGGAAATAAAGCTTGTCAGTTCTCAATGCTGTGGCATAATGCGCGCCCCTGAGTTGATGAATTACTTTCTCTGGGTGCTGAAATCGGAGTTCATTAAAATTTGAACTTTTTCGAAACTCTTCTTGCATTGCCGAATAACCTGCGTATCATACGCGGCCTCCCAGCCACGAAGGTTGCGAGAAAAGTTCTTTAAAAAGTAGAGATTAAGTAATAGAGGTGGGTGTTTGCCTTTGTGATGTTGCATTAATTGCAAGAATATCAAAGGGAAACAACTGCGTGAATTTATTAAGTTGAAGACAGTAGTTGTGACTTTGAGCATGATTTTCTGTTGTTTGGGTGTCGCCGGTTAAGTTGTACGGTGAAAAGCTCTGGCAGCAGAAGCAGGACTTAAACTGAAGAGTTTGATCATGGCTCAGATTGAACGCTGGCGGCAGGCTTAACACATGCAAGTCGAGCGGTAACAGGCCTTCGGGTGCTGACGAGCGGCGAACGGGTGAGTAACGCGTAGGAATCTACCTGGTAGAGGGGGATAGCCCGGGGAAACTCGGATTAATACCGCATACGCCCTACGGGGGAAAGCAGGGGATCTTATGACCTTGCGCTATCAGATGAGCCTGCGTCGGATTAGCTAGTTGGTGGGGTAAAGGCCTACCAAGGCGACGATCCGTAGCTGGTCTGAGAGGATGATCAGCCACACTGGAACTGAGACACGGTCCAGACTCCTACGGGAGGCAGCAGTGGGGAATATTGGACAATGGGGGAAACCCTGATCCAGCCATGCCGCGTGTGTGAAGAAGGCCTTCGGGTTGTAAAGCACTTTCAGTAGGGAGGAAAGCTCGGTAGCTAATATCTGCCGGGATTGACGTTACCTACAGAAGCAGCACCGGCTAACTTCGTGCCAGCAGCCGCGGTAATACGAAGGGTGCAAGCGTTAATCGGAATTACTGGGCGTAAAGCGCGCGTAGGCGGTTTGGTTAGTTGGATGTGAAAGCCCCGGGCTCAACCTGGGAACTGCATCCAATACTGCCAAGCTAGAGTACGGTAGAGGGGGGTAGAATTCCACGTGTAGCGGTGAAATGCGTAGAGATGTGGAGGAATACCAGTGGCGAAGGCGGCCCCCTGGATCGATACTGACGCTGAGGTGCGAAAGCGTGGGGAGCAAACAGGATTAGATACCCTGGTAGTCCACGCGGTAAACTATGTCAACTAGCCGTTGGGAGGGTAATCCTTTTAGTGGCGCAGCTAACGCACTAAGTTGACCGCCTGGGGAGTACGGTCGCAAGATTAAAACTCAAATGAATTGACGGGGGCCCGCACAAGCGGTGGAGCATGTGGTTTAATTCGACGCAACGCGAAGAACCTTACCTACTCTTGACATCCAGAGAACTTGGCAGAGATGCCTTGGTGCCTTCGGGAGCTCTGAGACAGGTGCTGCATGGCTGTCGTCAGCTCGTGTCGTGAGATGTTGGGTTAAGTCCCGTAACGAGCGCAACCCTTGTCCTTATTTGCCAGCACTTCGGGTGGGCACTCTAGGGAGACTGCCGGTGACAAACCGGAGGAAGGTGGGGACGACGTCAAGTCATCATGGCCCTTACGAGTAGGGCTACACACGTGCTACAATGGGAAGTACAAAGGGTTGCAACCCCGCGAGGGTGAGCTAATCCCATAAAACTTTTCGTAGTCCGGATTGGAGTCTGCAACTCGACTCCATGAAGTCGGAATCGCTAGTAATCGTAAATCAGAATGTTACGGTGAATACGTTCCCGGGCCTTGTACACACCGCCCGTCACACCATGGGAGTGGGTTGCAAAAGAAGTGGGTAGTCTAACTTCGGAGGACGCTCACCACTTTGTGATTCATGACTGGGGTGAAGTCGTAACAAGGTAGCCGTAGGGGAACCTGCGGCTGGATCACCTCCTTAAACGATAGTGCATCTGATCTCGGTAAGCGCCCACCTCTATTACTTAATCAATACATTTTGAGAACATGGGGCCATAGC
>JBEDFR010000118.1:0-38412 GCA_041175045.1 Pseudomonadota bacterium
CGCAACAACGGTGTAAAAAATAGCCGGCCGACCGACAGTATTCCTGTGGCTTAGCGTAACAGCGGCCAAATTCAGGAATTTCATGCGGACCACTGATCTCCCGGCACTCCTCAGCGTATACCAGCGCACAGGCCGTGGCGTTCGGCTCACACATTCCCACACAGCAGCTTTCCACGAGGTTTCCCCAATTGAAGCGAGCTCTTCTCCCCATCGCGATTCTGGCTGTCGCAGGCGTGACCTTCGTCACCCTGGTACGCAATCCTGATCGACTTGAAGCCGTCGCCCCTGAACAGGCACTGACCACGGTGCGCGTCGCCCCGGTCGAACCGGAAAGGGTCACCATGCAGGTCCGCTCCCAGGGCAAGGTGCAGGCCTCCCGCCGCGTCAGCCTCTCGGCGGCAGCGGCTGGCCCGGTGTCGTGGATTTCGCCGAATCTGGTGGCAGGCGGCTACTTTGCCGAGGGCGAGGCGATTCTGCGGCTCGACAGCAGCGACTTCGAGAACGCCCTGATCCGCGGCCAGAGTTCTGTGGCCCAGGCAGAAACCGAAGCCCGACATGCCAGCACGGAACTGGAACGCTACCGCGAGCTCGCTGCCCGGCGTCTGGTGAGTGAGTCCCAGCTGCAGGATCTGCAGCGCCAAGTCGACATCACCGCCGTTCGGCTGCGCGATGCCCAGGCGGCCCTGGCCCAGACAGAACTCGAACTGCGACGCAGTGAAATCACCGCCCCCTTTGCCACCATCGTGGAAAGCACCAGCATCGAGCTGGGTCAGCATGTGAATCGCGGCTCAGCCCTGGCAACGCTGCTCAGCGCCGACGAAGTGGAAGTGCGCTTGCCTCTGGCCCTCGCGCAACTGGGCTATCTCGACATTCCGCTCGGCCACCGCGGCGAACTGCCGGCCGCCTCACAGCCCGACGTCACACTGCAAGGCATGTTCGGCGGTCAGTTGCATACCTGGACGGGGCGTCTGGTGCGAACTGAAGCCGGCATTGACACCACCAGCAACGCGGTGCAGGCCATTGTGCGGGTGGACAACCCCAACTCCGTGGGCGCCACGGCAGAAGACGTCAATGCCATTCCCCTGCCGGTGGGCCTCTACGTCGAAGCCACCATTCAAGGCAAATCCGTGGACAACATCGTGGCGTTGCCGCGGGAAGTGATCCGCAGCGGCAGTCAGGTGCTGGTGGTGGATACCGAGAACCGCATGCACTTCCGTGATGTCGAGATTCTGCGTCTGGAAAATGACAGAGTGCTGATCAGCGGCGGCCTGCGCGCCGGCGAGCTGATCTGCATGTCGCCCATCCAGGCGGTGGTTGACGGCATGGCCGTCCAGGTCGTGCAGCAATGAGAACTGTCGTCACCTGGTTCATCGACAATCCCATTGCCTCGAATCTGCTGATGATGGTGTTCCTGGTTGCGGGGGTCGTGTCCTACGTCAATACCCGGCAGGAAGAATTTCCCAGCATCGAAACCGGCACCATCCAGATCAATGTGCCCTACCCCGGGGCCGCCCCGGCGGAAGTCGAGCAGGCTGTATGCGTCCACCTCGAAGCAGCGCTGCAGAACATGGAAAACATCGAGCGCATGACCTCGACAGCGCGCGAAGGGGGCTGCGCCGCCACGCTGCAGTTGACCACCGGAGCAGACCTCAACCGCATGCTCAATGAAACCAAGAGCACCATCGACGGCATTACCACCTTCCCTGCCGATATCGAACAGCCCACGGTGCTGTCCTTTTCCCCCGCAAGCACCGTGATGTCGCTGGCCCTGGTGGCCGACACCGACGACGCCAGCCTGAAAGAGCTGGCCGAGCAGATCCGTCTGGAGCTGATCGATCTGGATGGCGTATCGCGTGTGGAAATCAGCTACATCAGGCCATACGAGATTTCCGTGGAAGTCTCCGAATTCACCCTGCGGCAATACAACCTGTCCCTGAGTCAGATCTCCAATGTCATCAACAATTCCGCCATGGACATGCCAGCAGGGACCCTGCGCACTCCAGGCGGCGAGATTCTGCTGCGCAGCAAGGGGCGCATGTTCACGGGCGCGGAATACGAGAACATCGTCATCCGCTCCTACCCCGATGGCTCGCAGCTGCGCCTGGGCGACATTGCCACCGTGCGCGACGGGTTCGAAGAGGGCTATCTCACGGCACGCGTCAATGGCCGCAATGCGGCAATCGTGCAGATCTATCGCGTGGGCAACGAGGACACCGTGCGCTCCGCCGAACGTGTCAAGCAGTATGTAGCTGAACGTCAGTCGCGCATGCCCGGCAGCGTGGAGCTGATGGTGCTCACCGACGATGCCAAGGGCCTGCAGGAGCGCATCGCCACGGTGGCCAGCAACGCCTACTCTGGCTTCATCCTGGTGCTGATCGTGCTCACCCTGTTCCTGCGCTTCAAGACGGCCCTCTGGGTGGCCGCGGGCATTCCCATCGCCATGCTCGGCGCACTCTCCCTCTTCCCCTCTCTCGGCCTCACCATCAGCTCGCTGACCATCATGGCCTTCATTCTGGTGCTGGGCATCATCGTGGACGACGCCATCGTGGTGGGCGAACGGGTCTTCGTCTACGAGCAGCAAGGCATGAGTCCGCGCGATGCCGCTGCCGAAGGCACGCTCAGCGTGTCCGTGCCCGTGATCTTCGGGGTGCTGACCACGATCGCGGCCTTCCTGCCGCTGCTGATTCTGGGCGGACCGATGGGCGCCTTCTTCAATGTCATCGGGGGCGTCGTGTCCCTGTGCCTGATCTTCAGTCTGATCGAATCGCAGCTCATCCTGCCGGGCCATCTCTCGCATCGGCGCATCAAGGGCTATTTCATGGAAGGCAGCCCCCTGATCGAGCGCTGGCTGGTTCTGCAGAAGAAGATCTCGGGCGGGCTGGAGCGCTTCGCCAGTCAGGTGTATCAGCCGGCACTGCGGCATTGCCTGGAATATCGCTATGCCACCTGGGCAGCGGCCACGGCCGTGATTCTGATTACCGTCGCGCTGCTGATGAGCGGCCGGGTGATCTTCCAGTTCTTCCCCGCCGTGGAAGGCGACCGCATCTATGCCAGCATCCAGATGCCCGAAGGGGTGGCCGTGGCCGTCACGGAAGAAGCGCTGGGACGCATAGAAGCGGCCGGCGCGGAACTCGTGCAGGAACTCGAGGCCGAGCTCGATGCCCGCATCGCTGCCGGGGATGCCCCCGCCACGCCGGGAGTGGTGGTGGAGAACACGCTGACCACCCTGGGCTCGCGCATCAATCGCGGCGGGCCGCCCATGGGGCGCAGCGGTGCTGGTGGCAGTCACATCGCTGAGGTGGTGTTGATCCTGAGCTCCTACGAGGATCGCGGCCGCATGAGCGCCAATGAAATCCGCGATCGCTGGCGTGAGAAGGTCGGCGTGATCCCCGACGCCCTGGAGCTGAACTTCGTCTCCGATTCCTTCTCTGCCGGGCAGGCCCTGAGTTTCCGACTTGAGGGCCGCAGTGAGGACACTCTGCGCATCGCCACCACCGAGCTGCGGGAAGCTCTGGCCCGCTATCCGGGGGTGTTCGACATCAGCGACTCCTTCCGTGCCGGCAAGCAGGAAGTCCAGTTCGAACTGCTGCGCGAAGGCGAGCTGCTCGGTTTCACCCTCGATGATGTCTCCCGCCAGGTCCGCCAGGCCTTCTACGGGGCCGAGTCGCAGCGCATCCAGCGCGGCCCGGACCAGATCAAGGTCATGGTGCGTTATCCGGAGAACGAGCGGCAGTCACTGGGCAATCTGGAAGACATGCTGCTGCGCACGCCCAATGGCGGTGAAGTGCCGCTGTCGACAGTCGCCAGGCTGACTCTGGGGAACAGCTATTCGAGCATCAACCGCGAAGACGGGCGCCGCGTGATCACCGTAAATGCCGATATCAACCGCACCGTCAGCGCCCCGGAACAGGTGACACGGGAAATCGCCGCCGAGTTCACCCAGCGCTGGCGCGACGACTACCAGATCACCATGGCATTGAGCGGCGAAAGCGAGCAGCGCGACGAATCGCTCGGCAGTCTGCTGTCGACGTATCCGCTGGCTCTGCTGATCATCTTCGCGCTGCTCGCCATTCCGCTGAAGTCGTATTCACAGCCGCTGATCATCATGAGCGTGATCCCCTTCGGCGCGATCGGTGCCATCATCGGACACTTCATCATGGGAGCAGAGCTGGTGTTCTTCTCGCTGATCGGCATCGTGGCCCTGGGGGGCGTCGTGGTGAACTCCAGCCTGGTACTGGTGGACTACATCAATGGCGAGGTGAATGCGGGCCACAGTCTGCCCGAGGCGGTCGCCAAGGCGGGTGTGGCCCGCTTCAGGCCGATCTTCCTGACCTCGATGACCACCTTCATCGGCCTGGTGCCGCTGATGGTGACCCCGACCCCGGCGACCTTCTTCATCGTGCCGATGGCCATTTCCCTGGGTTTCGGCGTGCTGTTCGCCACCGTGATCACGCTGTTCCTGGTGCCGAGTCTGTACCTGATCCTGTACGACTTCACCACCCACAGCGCCCACGTCGAAGACCACAGTCGTATCCCGGATGCGGCCATCCAGCGTTGAGCCATGGGGGGCAGGTCCGCAAGCATTCGGTGCCGCGCCCTCGAGTTGACGGCCAAAGCCGCGCACCATCGGCAGCCCCTGTCTGCGCTCCCTGGCAGTGAAGAAAGGCGCAAGCCAGGGAGAAGCGTTTCCTCGGCAGCCGGCTGGCGGAGTGGGTCAGAGTGTGTGCCGCGACGCGGTCCAGATCTGGCATCAGCAGCTCGCATACTCGCAGCAATAGACCAATGCCCGGGGGGTGCTCGGGGGGTGGAAATCGACTGCCTTATTTTGGTGCAAGCGCCTTGAGCACGCCCATTTATGGTGCATCTTCGACGCTTCAGAACTTACCAACCGGCCTGGGGGCCGCGTAAATGCTCACCTGCAGGGAGATGGATGACTGGCATATATTTTGCTCCACCTCTGCACACAAGGCCAGCTTGCGCGCTATGATTGCGGCGCAACGCTCTCTTGTTGCGCAGGCTGCAGGATGCCTGCCCGCGAGCGCTCAAACAAGGCAGACAACAGCAAGCAAGGCCTTCTACAGGAGCTCCGAATTTCTCGGTGGCAACTGCCATTAAACCAAGACGCCAGCCGTCTCTTTCTCGATCTCACGGAGGATCAAGAATGTCTGAAAAGACTCTGAAACTGATTAAAGAAAACGACGTAAAGTGGGTTGACCTCCGTTTTACCGACACCAAAGGCAAAGAACAGCACGTAACCTTCCCGGCGGCTGTCGTGGATGAGACCTTCATGGAGGGCGTGATGTTCGACGGGTCCTCCGTGGCCGGCTGGAAAGGCATCAACGAGTCCGACATGATCCTGCGCCCGGACGACAGCACTGCCGTCATGGACCCCTTCTCAGACGACCCGCAACTGAACATTACCTGCGACATCATCGAGCCCAAGACCATGCAGGGTTACAACCGTGACCCGCGCTCCGTGGCCCGTCGCGCCGAGGAATACCTGAAGTCCACCGGTATCGGCGACAAGGCCTTCTTCGGCCCCGAGCCCGAATTCTTCGTGTTCGACGAAGTGAAGTGGAAGACAGAAATGAACCGCTCCTTCTTCGAGATCGGGTCCGACGAGGCCGCCTGGTCCTCCGACAAGGCCATCGAAGGCGGCAACAAGGGCCACCGTCCGAAGGTCAAGGGCGGCTACTTCCCCGTCCCTCCCATCGATTCCTTCCAGGACCTGCGCTGCGCCATGTGCGACACCATGACCGAAATGGGCCTGACCATCGAGCTGCACCACCACGAAGTAGGCAATGCCGGCCAGCTGGAAATCGGTGCCAAGTTCAACACCCTGGTGAAGAAGGCCGACGAAGTGCAGATCCTGAAGTACTGCGTGCACAACACCGCAGACGCCTACGGCAAGACAGCGACCTTCATGCCCAAGCCCCTGGTTGGCGACAACGGCAGCGGCATGCACGTGCACCAGTCCATCTCCAAGGATGGCAAGAACGTGTTTGCGGGCGACCAGTATGCCGGTCTGTCCATGGAAGCCCTGTACTACATCGGCGGCATCATCAAGCACGCCAAGGCTCTGAACGCCTTCGGCAACGCCTCCACCAACTCCTACAAGCGCCTGGTGAAAGGCTTCGAAGCCCCGACACTGCTGGCCTACTCCTCGCGCAACCGCTCAGCCGCGATCCGCATCCCCTACATCCTGGGCGGCAACCCGCGTGCCGTGCGCATCGAAGTGCGTTTCGGTGACCCGACAGCCAACCCCTACCTGTTCTTCGCCGCCATGCTGATGGCCGGCCTTGACGGCATCCAGAACAAGATCCACCCCGGCGACCCCGCCACCAAGGATCTGTACGACCTGGAGCCGGAAGAAGAGGCGCTGATCCCGCGCGTCTGCTACTCCCTGGACGAAGCGCTGGAATCCCTCGACAAGGACCGCGAGTTCCTCAAGAAGGGCGGCGTGTTCTGCGACGACCTGATCGATGCCTACATCGAGCTGAAGTCACTGGACTGCACACGGCTGAACATGTCCACGCACCCGGTGGAATTCGACATGTACTACAGCGTCTGATCCGCTGCAGCGTCACGAAGAGCCCGGCCAATGTGCCGGGCTTTTTTTTGCCGGAAGAAAGCTGCTGGCGTGTATGCGCGCCATTCTGGAACAGCCAATCCTTGAGCAATGCACCATAGTGGTGCATAGTCCTGCCACTGAGGACCGCGACAGGCGCGCAAGTCCCGTGAATCTGGCGCGCCCGCGATTGGTTTGCTTATTGCATGTTTCCTCGAAACCCATGCGATGTACGAATAGTGTGCACCGCGAAAGAGCAGCAGACGTGGCCATCGACCCTCTCCACAAACGCTTATTGGACAATCTGAGCACCGGCGTGATCGTTTTCGATCAGCAGCTGCGGCTCACCTACATCAATCTGGCCGGTGAGAGCATGCTGGCCATCAGCGGACGGCAGATCTCCAAGTGCTGGATCGGAGACATCTTTCTCGGCGCCGCCAAGGACATCGAGGATATCCAGAACGCGCGCAGCAGCCACCACAGCTTCACCCGACGCAAGGCTGAGCTGACCCTGCTGCAGGGGCGCACCATCTGCGTGGACTACACCATCACCCCCCTCGTGGACCTGGAGGATGCGCACATCCTGATGGAAATCCAGACCATCAATTACGCGGAGCGCATCAGCAAGGAAGAAGCCCTGGTCAATACCCACGAGACCACACGGGAACTGGTGCGCGGACTCGCCCACGAGATCAAGAACCCCCTGGGCGGCATCCGGGGCGCTGCACAGCTGCTGGCGCGTGAGCTGCCCGCAGGCGAGTTGACCGACTACACCAGCGTCATCATTGAAGAGGCCGATCGCCTGCACAATCTGGTCGACCGCCTGGTGGGCACGCGCAAGCCGCCCCAGTTGAAGCCCATCAATATTCACGAAGTGCTGGAGCGCGTGCGCAGCCTGATCGCCGTGGAGGTCATGGACAAGGACATCCAGATCGAGCGCAACTACGACCCGAGCATTCCCGACGTCATGGCCGACGCCGAGCAGCTGATACAGGCCGTGCTCAACATCGTGCGCAACGCCATGCAGGCGCTGGAGAGCCCGAACGTGCGCCACAGCGCAGGCCGCATCGAGCTGACCACGCGCGTGCTGCGCAACATCACCATCGGCACCGCCTTCCATCGCCTCGCGGCACGCATAGAAGTGATCGACAACGGACCGGGCATCCCCGAGGACCTCATCGGCAGCATCTTCTACCCCATGATCAGCGGACGTGCCGAGGGCACCGGGCTGGGATTGTCCATCGCCCACTCCATCATCAATCAGCACAAGGGCATGATCGAGTGTGACAGCAGGGCCGGGCACACACGTTTTGCCATCTGCATCCCCGTGGCGCCGATCAGACGGGGCAAGCGCATTCAGACTGAAGAACAGGAACAAGCAACATGAGCAAGCGCAACAGCGTCTGGGTACTCGATGACGACAAGTCCATCCGCTGGGTACTGGAAAAGTCCCTGAGCAAAAACGGCCTGCACACGCAATGTTTCGAGAATGGCGAGGACCTGCTGCACCGCCTGGAGAAGGAGCGTCCTGACGCCATCATCAGCGACATCCGCATGCCGGGCATCAATGGACTCGATCTGCTTTCCACGGTGCTCGACCAGTATCCACAACTGCCTGTGATCATCATGACCGCGCATTCCGACCTCGACAGCGCGGTATCGTCCTACAGTCGCGGCGCCTTCGAATACCTGCCCAAGCCCTTCGATATCGACGAAGCCGTGGCAATGACGGTGAGGGCGCTGGAGCATGCGAAAGAAAAGAGTATCGAGGTGCTGCCCCCGGCGCTGGAAAAAGCCAAGGACATCATCGGTGAGGCGCCGGCAATGCAGGAGGTATTTCGTGCCATCGGGCGCCTCTCGCAGTCCAATATTACCGTGCTGATCAATGGCGAGTCCGGCACAGGCAAGGAGCTTGTCGCCCATGCGCTGCACCGCCACAGCCCGCGCAGAAAGAATCAGTTCATTGCCCTGAACGTCGCAGCGATTCCGAAGGACTTGATCGAATCTGAACTTTTCGGTCATGAAAAGGGCGCCTTCACTGGTGCCACTACGCAGCGTACGGGCCGCTTCGAACAGGCCAACGGCGGCACCCTGTTTCTGGACGAGATCGGCGACATGCCCCCCGAGACGCAGACGCGCCTGCTGCGCGTGCTCTCCGATGGCGAGTTCTATCGCGTGGGCGGCCACACCCCGATCAAGGTGGACGTGCGCATCATTGCGGCCACCCACCAGAATCTGGAAGCCCTGGTGGCGAAACACCTGTTTCGGGAAGACCTGTTCCACCGACTCAACGTGATCCGCATTCACATCCCGCGCCTGCGCGACCGCCGGGAGGACATTCCACGCCTGGCCCAGCATTTCCTGCTCAAGGCCGCAGAGGAACTGGAGACAGAGCCCAAGGTGCTGCGCCCGGAAACGGAGAAGTACCTCACGGGCCTGAACTGGCCTGGCAACGTGCGGCAGCTCGAGAACTTCTGCCGCTGGATCACGGTGATGGCGTCCAGCCGGGAAGTGCACATCGACGATCTGCCGCCGGAACTTCTGGAAACCCAGGCCCAGACCAGCAGCGCGGGCAACTGGTCACAATTGCTGCACCACTGGGCGGATCAGGAACTCAATCTGGGACACAAGGAAATCCTGAACCAGGCCACGCCCCTGTTCGAACGCACCATGATCGAGGTCGCAATGAAACACACCGCAGGCAGGCGCCGTGACGCGGCGCTGCTGCTGGGCTGGGGCCGCAACACGTTGACGCGCAAGATCAAGGAACTCGGCATGGACGCCGGTAGAGACGATCTGGACTGAGCGTCGAGCGCGCTGTCCCACTCGCCTGAGTCGGGGTGTGGCACGGTTGTCGATTGCCTGCCAGTGAATGCGGCCGAACCTACACCAGGCAGATGCAGGAGTCGCGGGGAGCCCGCACGGCGTCGCGTGCAGTGCGCCAGACGGGGCGAATCGCGGTCGCGAGTGACTTTGGCAATGCCGAAATGACGCTGGCCAAACGACACTGCGATCAAGCCTCCTGCCTGTGCCTTGGACTCCAGAATCTGCAGTACTTGACGTCCACGGACTGCCTGCCGATACAGGGCACTCCCGTTTATTTTTTATACAACTCAAGTGCTGAAGACGTTGAGCTTAAAAATGAGGAGCGGCTATATTTGGGAACATTTTGATCAACTCGAACGAGCCATTCCGTGCTTCACGTAGCGCTTTATCAGCCTGAAATTCCACCAAATACCGGGAACATCATTCGCCTGGCCGCCAATACGGGGTGCCAACTGCACCTGATCAAGCCGCTGGGCTTCGCGATTGACGACAAACAGGTACGCCGCGCGGGACTGGACTACCACGAGATGGCCCGCGTGCAGACGCATGAGTCCTGGGAGGCGTTTCTGGGCGCGCGACCGCCAGGCCGCCTGTTCGCGCTCAGCACGAAAGCACAGCGGTGCTACACGCAGGTGGCGTTCCAGAAGGGGGATGTGGTGTTGTTCGGACCAGAGTCACGGGGATTACCGCAGGATATCCGTGACAGCCTTTCACCGCAGCAGCTGCTGCGCGTGCCGATGCGCGCCGGCAGCCGCAGCCTCAACCTGTCCAATGCGGTAGCAGTGGTGATTTACGAAGCCTTACGCCAGCAAGACTTCGCGTTCGGTGAATGAGCGTGTGTCGGGCTGCAGGCAGCAGCCCGGCACTCGCACTCAATTGGCGGCGGGCTGACCGGCCTTGGCGGCCGCGTCGGCGGCTTGACGCTGCTTGGTCTGCAGGTACAGGGCGTCGAAATTCACCGGTGCCAGGTTGATCGGGGGGAAGCTGCCCTTGATGATCAGGGAGTCCACTGCCTCGCGGGCGTAGGGGAACAGAATGTTCGGGCAGACAGACGCCAGCACGTGCTCCAGATCGGCATCGTTCATGCCGACGCAGGAGAACACGCCCGCCTGGTGCACTTCCGCCAGAAAGGCCGCAGCGTCATCCACCTTGGCTTCCACCGTCACGGTCAACACGACTTCGAAGACGCCTTCTGCAATGCGGGCGCTCTTGGTGCCAAGGTTGAAGGTCACTTTCGGGGACCACTGGTTCTGGAAGACCACCGGGCTGCGGGGAGATTCGAACGAGGCATCCTTCATGTAGATGCGCTGCAGAGCGAAGGCCGGACCGGGGTTGGCTGCCTGCTGTCCATTGGCAGCACCGGCTTCCGGCGCTGTCGGGGTGTTCTGATCGTGAGTGTTCTCTGCCATGTCGATTCCTGCGTCGTTCGTGAGTGATTGAAGTGTTCCTGCCTTGTGTTCCCGAAGGAATTTCTTGTCATTGCACCAGAGGCAGGCCCTGAGCCCGCCATTCGGTCATGCCGCCCGCAAGGCGCAGCACCTGAGTGAAACCGGCACTGCGCAGCACCTTGACGCCATCGACGGACTGCGGGCCCAGCCTGCAGGCCACGATGACGGGAACGCCCTTGTGCTTGTCGAGCTCGGACACGCGCGTGCCCAGCTTGGCCAGCGGAATGTGGAAGGAGTCGACGATATGGCCGCTGTCGTAGTCCTTCTTGTCGCGGATATCGACCACCACCGCATTGGAGCGGTTGATCAGCATCACGGCCTGCTGGGCGCTGACAGTCTCGCCGGAGGTCTTGTTGCGATGAAAGATCAGGGCAATGACCAGACCTACCCAGAGACTGGACAGCATCCAGTGATTACCAACAAATTCAATGAATTGCGCCATATATCCCCGTGTTTTCGGCCGCCCGCACGGCAGCGGTGGCAGACGCGCGCGTGGCAGCCGTAGCCCCCACGGGCGCGCAAAAAAGGTGGGCAGTATACACAGCATTCCCGGGCATTAGAAAGTTCGTGCAGCCCACGCAGGCTCGCCTTGCCCAGGGCTTTTCGGGATAATGCGCGCCACTTGCGTTCACCTTCCCCGGAATCACAGTTCTCATGAGTTCACACACCATCGCCCGCCGTTCCACCACCCTGCTGCTCATTCTCGATGGCTGGGGTTACCGCGAAGAGACAGAGCACAACGCCATCAGTGCCGCCAGCACGCCCGTCTGGGATGAGCTGTGGCAGCGCTGCGCCCACACGCTGATCACGACGTCCGGCGAGGCGGTGGGCCTGCCGAAGGGGCAGATGGGCAATTCCGAGGTGGGACACATGAACCTGGGTGCCGGCCGCATCGTGTACCAGAACCTCACGCGCATCGACAAGGCTATCGAGGACGGCACCTTCTTCCTCAACGAGCCGCTGGTGGACGCCGTGGACAAGGCCATTCTCAACGAGAAGTCCGTGCACATCATGGGTCTGCTCTCGCCTGGCGGCATCCACAGCCATGAGGACCAGATCCTGGCGATGATAGACCTTGCCGCCCAGCGCGGTGCCGAGCGCATCTACCTGCACGCCTTTCTCGACGGCCGTGACACTCCGCCGCGCAGCGCGCTGGCGTCCCTGCAGCGCACCGAGGAGCGGCTGCGCGAGACCGGCTGCGGCCGCATCGTGTCCCTCATCGGCCGCTACTACGCCATGGACCGCGACAATCGCTGGGATCGCGTGCAGGCTGCCTATGAGCTGCTGACCCAAGCCCGTGCCGATTTCCACAGCGCGAGTGTCGAGGAGGCGCTGACTGCCGCCTATGCCCGCGGCGAAGACGACGAATTCGTCAAGGCCACCGTGGTGGCAGGCCCTGATGACACCCCCGTGCACATTGAGGATGGCGACACACTGATCTACATGAATTTCCGGTCCGACCGCGCGCGGCAGCTGACGCGAGCCCTCAGTGACCCGGCCTTCACCGGTTTCGTGCGTCACGTGCAGCCCGCGCTGGGCGACTTTGTCACGCTGACGGAATATGCCGCCGACATCGGCGTGCTGTGCGCCTACCCGCCGCAGACCATGGACAATGTCCTGGGCGAATACCTGGGCGCCCTGCACAAGACCCAGCTGCGCATCGCCGAAACCGAGAAATATGCGCACGTGACCTTCTTCTTCAGCGGCGGACGCGAGGAACCCTATGCGGGCGAAACCCGCATCCTGGTGCCGTCGCCGCAGGTGGCCACCTACGATCTGAAACCGGAAATGAGCGCCTTCGAGGTCACCGACAAGCTGGTGGAGGCCATCGCCGCGGGCACCTTTGACGCCATCATCTGCAACTACGCCAACGGCGACATGGTGGGACACACGGGCAGTTTCGACGCGGCGGTGAAGGCCGTCGAAGCCCTGGATATCTGCCTGGGCCGACTCGTGGAGGCCATCGAGGCCCACGACGCCCAGTGCCTGATCACGGCCGACCACGGCAATGTCGAGCAGATGGTGGACACGGATTCCGGTCAGCCCATGACCTCCCACACCAGTGGCCCGGTGCCCCTGGTCTATGTCGGCAAGCGTGGCTGGAGCTTCCGCAGCCACGGCAGCCTGTGCGACATCGCCCCCACCATGCTCGCCCTGATGGAGCTGCCCGTCCCGGCAGAAATGACCGGCCAATGTCTCGTGCTCAAGTCCGCCTGAGTCCCTGCCGGCACGCCACGGCGCTGCTGCTAAGCGTCGCGCTGCTGGCCAGCGCAGCGGGCATGGCGGCCGACGAGCCACTGCCAGAGGAACAGCTGGCGCAGGTGGGCGCCGCCATCGCACAGATCGAAGACTGGCTGCAGGCGGCCGCCAGCGATCGCACGGCCCTGGAGCAGGCTCTGCGCGACAGCAACGCCGCCATCACCGCCAATCGCACGGCCATCCTCGACACCGAGGCACAGATCCTCGCACTGCGCGAGGATCTGCAGCAGCTGGAGCGCCAGCAGCGTGAACTGGACCAGGCTCTGGCCAGCCAGGAAGCTCTGGTGCGCCAGGCGCTGCGCGCGTCCTACACCAGCGGTCGCGACAGTTACCTGAAGCTGCTGCTGACCCAGCAAGACCCCTCCCGCAGTGCGCGCATGCTGCGCTACTACAATGACTTCAACCGCGCGCGCCTTGACGGCATCACGGCCTACCGCAGCACCCTGCTGGCACTCGACACCACTGCCGCCCGCCTTCTCGACGCCGAGCAGGCACTGGCACTGTCGCGACAGACCCTCGAGGATGCGCAGGCCGCCCTGGCGGCCGAGACAGCTCGGCGAGAGGAGTTGCTGGCGGAACTGGCCCGGGAAATGGCAGCACGCAGCACCGAACTCGAACAGTTGCGGGAAGACCAGCAACGGCTGGAAAGCCTGGTGCAGCAGATCCGCGACATCGTCATCAACATTCCGGCCCCGGAGGACCTGGCGCCCTTCGCCGAGGCTCGCGGCCGCCTGCCGCGCCCCGTCGACGGCGCCCCCTTGAACCGCTTCGGCGACGCCTACAGCGATGGCAATCTGCACCGCCAGGGCATCGTGCTGAGCGCCGTGGAAGGCGCACCGGTGCGTGCTGTGCATCCGGGCCGAGTGGTGTTCGCCGACTGGCTGCGGGGCTCCGGCCTGCTGGTCGTGGTGGACCACGGTGCGGGCTACATGAGCCTGTACGCCAACACCGGCAGCCTGATCAAGCGCAATGGTGACTGGGTCAATCGCGGCGAACCCCTGGCGACCGCCGGCCGGGATGGCGGCTCCGGTCAGCCCGGTCTGTATTTCGAGATCCGCCACAACGGCCAGGCCCAGGACCCGGCCCAGTGGTGGCAACCCTGAAATTCGCGCGGCCTCTGTAGAGCCTCGAGAGCGCCGTGCTATGCTCGCCGCCACACAAGATCGTCCATTATCTGCGCTACCCATGACACGCAGTCGGAGAGCCCATGAAGACACGACGCCACACCCCCGTTGCACTCGTCACGCGCCGCCTCTTGCCTGGCGCCCTGACACTGGCACTGTGCACGGCCTTCGGCCCCCAGGCGTTTGCGCAGGAGGCCGCGCCCGCCTCGGCACAAGCCCTGCCGCTGCCGCTGGAGGAAGTCCGCATCTTCGTCGAGGCGCTGGACGCCATTCGCAACACGTATGTCGAGCCGATCGATGACAAGACCCTGCTGGAATACGCCATCAAGGGCATGCTGTCAGGCCTCGACCCGCATTCCGCCTATCTGGCCTACGAAGAGTTCGACTCCCTGCAGGAGACCACCACCGGCGAGTTCGGCGGCCTGGGCATCGAGGTGGGCGAGGAAAACGGCTTCATCAAGGTGATCACGCCCATCGACGATTCGCCGGCCCAGCGCGCCGGCATTCTGCCAGGGGACCTGATCGTCGAGATCGACGGCCGCCCCCTGGTGGAAATGCAGATCGACGATGCCGTGGAGCTGATGCGCGGCGAAGTCGGCACCTCCATCGTGCTAGGCATCATGCGCGAGGGCGAACCGGAACCGCTGGAGATCACGCTGGTGCGAGACATCATCGAGGTCGCCAGCGTGCGTCACCGCGAACTGGAGCCTGGTTTCGCCTATCTGCGCATTTCGCAGTTCAAGGTCAACACCGGCGAGGAAGTGCTGGAGGCTCTGGAAGAGATAAAGGCTGCACAGCCCGAGCTCAAGGGCCTGGTGCTGGACCTGCGCAACAACCCGGGCGGGATTCTGCAGGCCTCAGTGGAGGTCGTCGATGCCTTCGTGCGCGAGGGCAGGATCGTCTACACCCAGGGGCGCGAAGGCGAGATCGAGATGGAGTTCTTCGCCACGCCGGAAGACCCTAGTCTTGGAGTCCCCCTCGTGGTGCTGATCAACTCGGGCTCTGCCTCGGCGGCAGAGATCGTCGCCGGTGCGCTGCAGGACCACGGCCGTGGCGTGATCATGGGCACTCGCAGTTTTGGCAAGGGCTCGGTGCAGAGCGTCATGCAGCTGGCAGAGAACCGTGCCATCAAGCTCACCACCTCGCTGTATTTCACGCCGGAGGGACGCTCGATCCAGGCCCAGGGCATACAGCCGGACATCCTGATCGAGGAAGGACTGGTCACCCGCACCACGGGCCGCGCTGGCTATACCGAAGCCGATCTGGCGGGCCACCTGCGCAATGGCAATGATCTGGACGACATCGACGGCGAAGAGCGTCAGGCGGAGGTGACGGCAGAGCAGGTTGTGTCCACAGACTACCAACTTCAGGAAGCCCTGACCCTGCTGCGCGGACTGAGCATTCTGGAAGGCGCCCGCGAGCGTCAGCGCAGTCCCGCCACGCCTGTCACCCAGGCCCCGACCACGGGAACCACGCAGCCTTGAGTCAGCGTGACCCTCTGCTCGAGGCTATCGCCCGCTACCCCGCTCCGCTGCTCATGACGGTCATCGGGCTGGTGGGCATGCCGCTGAGCTTGTGGCTGTTCACGCCGGAGCGTGCGCCCGCGCGGCCCGAAGCCGGGGTCGTGATCAGCTCCACCGCCACTCCCACCGCGACGCCCGCCGCGACAGCGGCCGCTCCTGCTGCAGACCAGAGCAGCGCCCTGACGCTGAACGTCGCCACCCCTGCCCCGGCAGAACCTGCGACGACTGCGACCCCTGTCGTCATCGAACCGCCTGTAGAAATGCCTGCAGAAATGCCCGCGCCGACGACACAGACATTGTCGGCGCCTGCCTCCTTGAACTCGGCGCCCTCTCCAGGGACTTTCGTGCCTGCATCCGGCACTCATTACATCGCGCTGATCATCGACGATATCGGCTATGTCGACGATCTCGGCGCCCGCGCCGTCGCCCTGCCGGACGATGTGACCTTCGCCGTGCTGCCCCACACGCCGTATGGCGCCGCACTGGCCGAGGCTGCCCACGCGAATGGCAAGGAAGTCATGCTGCATGCGCCCATGAGCAATCTGGCCGCCATGCCCCTGGGGCCGGGGGCCCTGACCCCGCAGCTGACACGGGAAGAGTTCGTCCAGACCCTGACCGCTGCGCTGGACGCCGTGCCCCATCTGCAGGGTCTCAACAATCACATGGGCAGTGAACTGACGGCACAGGAAGCGCCCATGCGCTGGGTGATGGAAACACTGCAGGGACGCAATCTCTATTTCGTCGACAGCTACACCACGGCCAGCAGCGTGGCCGGACGCATCGCCCGGGAACAGAACATCCCCACGCTGACGCGCAATGTATTTCTGGACAATGTGCAGACAGCCGAGGACATCGACCGCGAATTCCAGCGCCTGCTGACGCTGGCGCGCGAGAAGGGCTTTGCCACCGGCATCGGACACCCCCATGCCGCCACCCTGGACTATCTGGAAAAGACCCTGCCCACCCTGGCGGCGCTCAATATCGAGCTGATACCGGTATCCCAGATGATTGCACTGCAGCGCGACGTTACAGCCGCATGGTGATGCCCTTGTCGGCCATGTAGCGCTTGGCCTGGGGAATGGTGAACTCCCCAAAGTGGAAGATGCTGGCGGCAAGCACGGCATCGGCGTGGCCGATCTGCACGCCGTCCACCAGATCCTGCAGCGTGCCCACGCCGCCCGAGGCGATGATGGGCACCGACACAGCATCGCTGACCGCCCGGTTGAGCCCCAGATCGAAGCCGCTCTTGGTGCCATCGCGATCCATGCTGGTCAGCAGGATCTCGCCGGCACCGTAGCTCACCATGCGGCGCGCCCATTCCACCGCGTCGATGCCGGTGGCCTTGCGCCCGCCGTGGGTGAAGATCTCCCAGCGCTCGGTCTCGCCGGGCTGGCTCACCTTCTTGGCATCCATGGCCACCACGATGCACTGCGAGCCGAAGCGCTCGGCTGCCTCTCGCACGAAATCCGGATTGAACACGGCGGCGGTGTTGATGGACACCTTGTCGGCACCGGCATTGAGCATGGTGCGAATATCCTCCAGCGTGCGGATGCCGCCCCCGACCGTCAGCGGTATGAACACCTGGCCGGCGATCAACTCCACCGTCTGTACCGTGGTTTCACGGCCTTCGTGGCTGGCGGTGATGTCGAGGAAGGTGATCTCGTCGGCGCCGGCATCGCTGTAGCGGCGGGAGATTTCCACTGGATCGCCGGCATCGCGGATCTCCAGGAATTTCACGCCCTTCACCACGCGACCCTTGTCGCAGTCCAGACACGGAATGATTCGTTTGGCCAGCGCCATGGGTTGCCTCTTCGCCTGTTCAGGTGGCCGCGTGTGCGCGGACGGCCTCGTCGCAGTAGCGCTGCGCAGCGGCCAGATTCAGTGCGCCTTCGTAGATGGCGCGGCCGGTGATGGCGCCGGCAATGCCGCCGCCCGTCGTCGTCTTCGCCACCGCCTGCAGCGCGTGGATGTCCTCGATGCGGCTGATGCCGCCCGAGGCGATCACGGGGATGCGCGTGGCTTCGGCCAGGGCGACAGTGGCCGCCACGTTGACGCCCTGCATCATGCCGTCGCGCGCAATGTCGGTGTAGATGATGGCCTCAACGCCGTAGTCCTCGAAGCGCCGTGCCAGGTCGATCACATTCACGTCGGTCACATTGGCCCAGCCATCGGTGGCGACCATGCCGTTGACGGCATCCAGGCCGACGATGATCTGACCCGGAAATTCATGACACGCCTCGGCCACGAAGCCGGGGTCGCGCACAGCCTTGGTGCCGATGATGACCCACGACACGCCGGCCGCGAGATAACGCGCAATGGTGCCCAGATCGCGAATGCCGCCGCCGATCTGCAGAGGCAGCGCGGGGTAGTGCCGAGCAATGGCCTGTACCACGCCCCCGTTGATGGGCGTGCCGGCGAAGGCGCCGTTCAGATCGACCAGATGCAGGCGACGCGCCCCCTGGGACAGCCAGTGGCCGGCCATCTTCACCGGGTCGTCGGAGAATACCGTGGAGTCCTCCATGCGACCCTGTTTCAGGCGTACACACTGCCCGTCCTTCAAATCAATTGCGGGAATGATCAACATGATGAATCGTCCGTTCAGGAATCTAGTGTGTGCCGTCCCACGCGAGGAAATTGCGCAGCAGCTGCAGGCCGCCATGCTGACTTTTTTCTGGATGGAACTGCACGGCGAAGAGATTGCCCTTGTTCAACGCCGCGGTGAATTGCACACCGTAGCGGGTGACACCCGACGCCTGTTCGCTGGCACCCAGCACCACATAGTAGCTGTGCACGAAATAAAAGCGGGTATTGTCCTCGATGCCGCGCCACAGGGGGTGGTGGTCTGTCTGCTGCACACAGTTCCAGCCCATGTGCGGCACCTTGAGCGGTGCGCCGTCGTCATCGCGCAGTCCGCTGCAGGCACGCGTTGAGTCGCCGGTGACACCGGCATCGACATTGCCGAAGAATCGCACCTCGCCGTGCACCAGGCCAAGACAGGGCACGCCGCCGTTCTCCTCGCTGGAATCCATGAGCGCCTGCATGCCCACGCAGATCGCGAGCAGGGGCTTGGTGCGACTGACCTCGGCGACAATCTTGTCGATGTGCAGCCGACGAATCTCCGCCATGCAGTCGCGAATCGCGCCAACACCCGGGAAGATCACGTGGTCGGCGCTGGCTATGGTGTCGGCATCACTGGTAACCAGCACCTTGACGTTGTCACCGACGTATTCGAGTGCCTTGGCGACGGAATGCAGATTGCCCATTCCGTAATCGATCACGGCCACTTTCTTCATAATGCGGACCTGCTGGCGCGGCTGGGGGTATCAGAGCGCGCCTTTCGTGGACGGAATGACATCGGCGCTGCGGGGGTCGATTTCCATCGCCATGCGCAGGGCGCGACCGAAGGCCTTGAAGACCGTCTCGATCTGATGGTGGGAATTGACGCCGCGCAGATTGTCGATGTGCAGGGTGACCAGCGCGTGGTTCACGAACCCCTGGAAGAATTCGTGGAACAAGTCGACATCGAAGCCGCCCACGGCGCCGCGCGTGAAGGGAATGTGGTATTCGAGGCCAGGCCGGCCGGAGAAGTCGATCACCACGCGCGAGAGCGCCTCATCCAGCGGCACGTAGGCGTGGCCATAGCGACGGATGCCCTTGCGGTCAAGCGCCTTGTAGACCGCCATGCCCAGGGTGATGCCGAGGTCTTCCACCGTGTGATGAGCATCGATGTGCAGATCGCCCACCGCCTTGATGTCGAGATCGATCAGCCCGTGGCGTGCCACTTGATCCAGCATGTGGTCCAGGAAGGGCAACCCCGTCTCGCAGCGCAGATCGCCCTGACCGTCGAGATTG
The DNA here is from genome assembly GCA_041175045.1 of Pseudomonadota bacterium. GTDB lineage: Bacteria > Pseudomonadota > Gammaproteobacteria > Pseudomonadales > Pseudohongiellaceae > UBA5078. Next base: position 19,601 of record JBEDFR010000118.1, read on the forward strand.
ACGGACACCTTGATCTGGGTTTCCTTCGTGTTGCGTTCCACTGTGGCTTGTCGTGATGACATCAATGCTCCCCGCATTCGCGCACTGGCCGGTGTTGGCGGCCGGTTTCAGGTGGCGGGCATTATACGGGCAGCCCAGCGGCTTTTGAAAGCGCGGATACCGCCGCGCATGTGGTTTGGCAAGGTGGGAATTCGTGATTTTCCCGACACTTCCGCGCATGGGACGATGCGTCGCGCGGTGGCCATGGGTTACACTTTCTCCTGCTTGAGTCATGGCGGGAACGTGCCCGCGCACGCTGGAACCCCACGATGTTGAAATTGTTCAAGACCCTTGTCCTCGCCTTCGCCACCCTGAGCATCCTTCTGCTGGCTGCCGTGACGGCAGCGTTCCTGCTGATCGATCCTGCGCGCTACCGCAGCGCCCTGGAGTCTGCGTTCAACACCCAGACCGGCCTGCAGCTCGACATGGCGGGCGAGATCGCCTGGACCCTGCGCCCGCAATTCGGCATCTCCGTGAGCGATGTCCGCCTGCGCAACCCCGACTCACCCATGGAGCTGGCCTCACTGGCCCTGCTGAATATCCGGCTGGAACCACGGGCACTGCTGGATGGGCAACTGGCGCTGCAGGAGCTGCAGATCGAAGGCCTGCACATGAACTGGCTGGTGGACGAAAACGGCCGCAGCAACTGGCAACGCGGCACGCCTGCCAGCAGCAACGCTGGCGCTACACCCGCAACCGCCAGGAGCGCAGCCACCGACAGCCTCGTCGACTCCAGCCGCATCGCGCACATCGGCGTGCGCGACGCCAGCCTGGGACTGCAGGACAGACAGCGCGGACTGAACCTGCGCCTGCACGATCTGCGCGCCGATGCCACGAGCGCCAATCTGCGTGGCGCCCGCTTCCCCCTGCAACTTGCCTTCGCCATGACGCGGGATGACAGCGGTCGCGACGCTGTCTTTGACGTTGCAGCGCAGTTGCGCCTGGACCGCGCCGCCGGCAGTGCCAGCATCGAGGAGCTGACACTCAAGCTCAATCCGCTGCAGCTGCAGGGCCGCGTAGCGGTGGAGAATCTGAACGGCACTCCCCGCTGGCAGGGAAGCCTGCAGAGTAATCGCTTCCCGCTGAACGATTTCCTTGACCTGCACGTGCGAGCGCAAGCTCCTGAACCGGCCGCCGCAGCGCTGGCACAGGACTTCGACCCCACACGCGACCAGGCCAGCCTGAGCATCGACTTCAGCGGCGATGCCAGTCAGCTCGACATTCCGAGTCTGCGTTTGCAGCTCGACGAGAAGCAGCTCGACATCCGGGCAAACTGGACAGCCGCAGGCACCAATACTCCCGCGCGCCTGAGCTACAGCCTCATCGGCAATGCCCTGGACTTCAACACGGCACCAGCGGCGACTGCGGTCGCGACCGCGTCCGCAGAACCCGGGCAGCCTCCCGCCATGGACCCACCCGCCGCCACGGCGAACACGGATACCGAACTTCCCGTCGACCTGCTGCGCAGCCTCGACGTGGAGGGCACCCACAGCATCGCGTCCCTTGCCATCGGCGGCCTGCAGTTCGGCAGCGTCGATGCACGCCTGAACGTGAGCAATGGCCGTCTCAATCTGAACCTGCGTCCGACCGAATTCTATGGCGGTCAGCTGACGGCGGCTCTGAGTTACGACACACGGCAGCCAACACCCGCCCTGAGCAGCATCTTGTCGCTGCAGAACCTGGATGTTGCCCGGCTTGCCGGCCAGTTCCCGGCCGCCGCCTTCGCCCAGGGGCAGCTGAACCTGGAGTCCTTCCACACTGCCCAGGGCCGCACGAGTTCCCAGCTGCTGGCGTCCCTCAATGGCTCGACGAGCTTCAGTCTGGCCGACAATGCCATCGACATCGGTATCGTGAAGCAAGTGTTCTCGGCGATCTCCGTGCTCAGCCCGGCAGGCTCCGGCGACCTGGCCCAGCAGTGGCCCGATGTCGTGAACTTCGCCAGCGTCGAGGGCAGCCTGAGCTTCGCGAGCGGCATCGCCAGCGGCCAGCAGCTGAAACTGCAGATGGACAATTTCGAGATCACGGCCAGCGGCGGCGTGGACCTGGCACAGGCGCGTTTCGACTATGCCACGCTGATCACCGTCTATGGCGAGCCGGCAGTGCAGACCATTCCCGTGGCGCCGCTGTACCAGAACGTGGGCTGGCCCGTGCAGTGCCGGGCCCGCTTCGACGCCCAGTACAGCCAGTACTGCGCGCCGGACTTCGCCCGGGTGCGGGACCTGTTCGTGGAGATCTCGCGCAATCAGGTGCAGCGCCGCGTGCAGGACGCCGTGACGGACCAGGTGCCGGCCGATCTGCAGGATGCCGCGCGCAGCCTGCTCGACCGCGCATTGCCCTGAGGCCGGCCTGCGATGCCCAGTCCAGGCTTTGCCGACACCGTACTCTCCTGGTATGCCGTACACGGCCGCCACACGCTGCCCTGGCAGCAGAACCCGACACCCTATCGGGTCTGGGTCTCTGAGATCATGCTGCAGCAGACCCAGGTCAGCACCGTCATTCCTTACTTCCAGCGTTTCATGCAGCGCTTCCCGGATGTGCACGCCCTTGCCGCCGCCCCGCTGGGCGAGGTGCTGCATCTGTGGACTGGACTTGGCTACTACGCTCGCGGCCGCAATCTGCATCGCAGCGCGCAGATACTCAGCGCGCAGTGGCGGGGGGAATTCCCCCGCACGGTTGACGCGCTCTGCGAGCTGCCTGGAATCGGCCGGTCCACGGCCGGCGCCATTCTGGCGCTGGGCTGCGGCGTACGGGCACCCATCCTTGACGGCAACGTGAAACGGGTGCTGTGCCGCTTCCACGGCATCGAAGGCTGGCCGGATTTGCCAGCGGTGCAGAAACGTCTCTGGGTGCTGGCGCAAGACGCCACGCCCGCTACAGGCTTCGCTGCCTATACCCAGGCCATGATGGACCTGGGCGCCACCGTCTGCACCCGCAGCCGGCCCTCCTGCAAGCAGTGCCCTCTGGCCGAAGCTTGCCAGGCGCTGGCGACCGACACCGTCGCGGCACTGCCCTCGCGCAAGCCGACGCGTGCCGTGCCCAAGCGCGCCGTCTGCATGCTGATGTGCCGCCTGCCCACAGGACAGGTGCTGTTGGAGCAACGCCCGCAGAGCGGCATCTGGGGCGGGTTGTGGAGCTTTCCGGAATTCGCCGACGTCGCCGCAGCGCAGCAGTTCCTGGATCAGAAGTGGCCAGGTCAGGTGCTGGAGCAACACTCCTGGCCCGTGCTCAAGCACAGTTTCAGCCATTTCCAGTGGCAAATCACGCCGCTGCTGGTGCACGCCCCTGGCGAACTGCCGGGCGTCATGGAGGCCGGGCGCTGGCTCTGGTACGCTGCCGGCCCGGACGCTGCGAGGCCCGCAGCTACGATCGGCCTGGCTGCGCCGGTGCTGGAGCTGCTGCAGCGCATTGCCGCCCTGAGCGCAAAGTGACGCACGCCAGCAGGCCAACGACCCATTCATTGCAAGGAAATCGCCATGTCCCGAACCGTGTTCTGTCGCAAGTACCACCAGCAATTGCCCGGCCTCGACGCGCCGCCCTATCCGGGCAGCAAGGGCCTGGAGATCTTCGAGCAGGTGTCACGCCAGGCCTGGCAGGAATGGCTGAAGCAGCAGACCATGCTGATCAACGAGAAGCAGCTGAGCATGATGAATGCGGACCATCGTCGCTATCTGCAGGACGAAATGCTGAAGTTTCTGAACAATCAAAATCACGACACGGCGGCGGGATACGTGCCTCCACAGGCCTGAAATCCCGCGCTTGACTCGGCCCGGGCTTCGCAGGTTTAATACGCGCCTTGTCAAAACCGGCGGCAGGGACACGACCGCAAGCCCGCAGATTTCTTGACGCCCAGGTAGCTCAGTCGGTAGAGCAGAGGATTGAAAATCCTCGTGTCGGTGGTTCGATTCCGCCCCTGGGCACCATCATTCCAAAGCCTCGCGCAAGCGGGGCTTTTTCATTTGATACTCAGGATTTCACGAAGGGATTCACCCGCTTTTCCGGGGAGAGCACGGCCCCCCTCCATCACGAAGTTCATCAGCACTTCCAGGGAGCCGCCAGGTGGTGCCGCGCCGCCGAGTGCGATTGAACGCCGCAGAGAGAGTCGCAGGGGCTCAGTCACATTCGGCGTAACGGGTTTCCAGACAACGGTCGGACATGCCTTTCGCTCTCACCAGATCCTCGGGACTCAGGCGAATTTCGATCTGATCGCGGTTCAGCTCGTAATTCTGCTGCTCCGGACCATCGGCCAGTTTGGAAGCCAGGTCCATCCACATGAAGGCATGAGGCAAGCTCTGCGCGACCCCATTGCCGGATTCGTACATCAGCGCCAGATTGTTCTGCGAGCCCGGGTGACCCTGGCTCGCGGCGGCCTTGTACCAGCGATAGGCCTCAGCCAGGTCGAGTGGCACGCCCTGTCCGGTTTCGTGCAGCGATGCAATGCTGAACATGGCGGCGATGTGACCCTGCTCGGCGGCCATGCGATACAGGTTGGCAGCCGCTTCCATGTCCTGCTCCACGCCCATGCCATCGCGATGCATGATCGCCAGACTGAACTGGGCAGCCACTTCGCCGCGATCGGCCGCCATGCGATAGAAGCGTGCGGACTCGGCGTAATCCTGTGCCACGCCCTGTCCGCTAAGATACATTTCCGCCATGGTCATCTGGGCACCGGGATCGCCCTGCTCGGCGGCCATGGTGTAGTACTTGGCGGCCTCGATGTAGTCGATGGGCACGCCCTGACCGGTGATGTAGAGGGCCGCCAGACTGATCTGCGCCATCAGCTCGCCTTGATCAGCCGCCAGACGGAACCAGCGCGCCGCCTCGGCGTGATCCTGCGGGACACCCATGCCAAAGTTGTAGAGCACACCCAGATTGAGCTGGGCATTGGCGCGACCCTGTTCGGCGGCGGCGCTGTACCAGCGAACGGCTTCATTGATGTCGACGGCCACGCCCTGGCCGGTGTGATAGAGCACCGCGAGGTTGTTCTGGGCCTCGGCATCGCCCGACTCGGCGCGCTGGCGCAGTTCATCGACTCCAAAGTTCTGGGCCATGGCACTGCTGCCGAGCAGACACAAGGTCAAGCCGATTTCGAGAATGCGTTTCAAGGACATGATTTTCTACCCTTCTTCAGGACTGCCGAAAGCAGTCGTTGCATGTTGTCGTGTGTGGTTTGGGGTGCCTGTCACAGCGGCGCCGGATTGGGCCTGAATGCTAGTCTCAATGCCGTGAAAAGGAAAGTTTGGAGGCCCTGGAGGGCTGGTTTATGATGCTGCGCATGAAAACAACAAGACATCTGCTGGGACTGTGCACCACCCTGTTTTTGACCCAGTGTCAGTCGGCCATCGCCGTCGATGAGACGGTGCAGGCGCTGATCACCCGCTTCTGGATCGCTGCCCCGCAGGAGGCCGCCGCCAGCGCGCAACAGCTGCAGGACGCCGCCCCCGATGCCCTCACCCTGCATGCCTGGCTGAAGGCAGGACCCCAGTGGTCGCAGGACGCCCCCACCGGCGAGCTGCACCGCAGCCGCACCGATGCCGAGGGCACCGAATTCCCTTACGTACTTCTGGTACCCGAGAACTATGACCCGCGCCGCGCCTGGCCGGTCGAATTCAATCTGCATGGCGGCATCAGCCGGCCGAAACCGGAAGCCGGCGAGAGTTTCTGGCGCAACGGCTACGAGCAGCTGCGCGAGCCCGACCGCATCGTGGTGGTGCCCGCCGCCTGGGAGGAGGCCTTCTGGTGGTTCGACAATCAGGCCGACAATATCCCGGCCATCCTGCACGAGCTGAAGCAGACCTACCACGTCGACGACAACCGGGTGACTCTATCAGGCGTGTCGGATGGCGGGACAGGTTCCTATTTTTTCGCCTTCCTGCAGCCCACGGAATGGGCAGCCTTCCTGCCCTACATCGGCAATCTGGCTGTGCTGCGCAATCCGGCTGGACGGGTGAGCTACCCACTTTCCTTTGACAACCTGGCAGGCAAGCCGCTCTACATCGTCAATGGGGAGAATGACCCGCTCTACCCCGCGGCACGCATTCAGCCCTACATTGACCTGATGGCGCGCGCCCATGTCGAGCACGTTTTCCGCATCATCCCGCAAGGCGGGCACAACACCCGCTGGTTGCCCGAGGAGCGCGAGGCCATCGAACGCTTCAAGGCTGAACATGTGCGGGACCCGCTGCCCGAACGCGTGCAGTGGGCGACCGATCGCACCGACCGCTACAACCGCAATCACTGGCTGCGGGTGGATCGTCTGCGCGAGCAGGGTCAGCCGGGACGTGTGGTGGTGGAGCGCACTGGGAATACCTTCACGGTGACGGCCTTCGGAGTCAGCGATTTCACGCTCCTGCTGAGCCCGCAAGAGGTCGATTTCGAGCAGCCGGTGCAGGTGCTGGTCAATGGCACCAGCGTGCTGGCAGGCAAGGTCGAGACCAGCGAACAGACCCTGCTGCAGTGGGCCGCGCGGGACCGCGATCGCAGCATGTTGTTCGCGGCTGAACTCCCGATCCACGTGCCCGAATAAGCCCGGCTCACCGCCTCAGGCCAGCAGCCGACGCCAGTCGGCCGTGGCATCGCCGACCGCCAGAAACGACGGATTCGTCAGGCTCTCACCCCGGTTGCAGCGCAGCGGCTGCAGATCTTCCTGCCATACCGCCCCGCCCGCCGCCTCCAGCACCGCCTGCGCGGCGGCTGTGTCCCATTCGCTGGTCGGCGCCAGACGCGGATAGACATCGGCCAGACCCTCGGCCAGCAGGCAGAACTTCAGAGAACTGCCTGCGCTCTGCAGACTGATCTGCGCGAAATGCGGCTGCAGACGCGCCAGCAGACGCTGCACGGCCTCGGCGCCATGACGCCGGCTGCCGAGCACGCGCAGTAACGCAGGGTTCAGGGGTGCGACGTGAATGGATTGCCACTGCCTGCCATCGGCAGACTTGCTGGCGCCACTGCCGGGAATGCCCATCCAGCTCAGGCCCGACACCGGCGCATGGACAACGCCGAGCACCGGCGCACCCTCGCGAATCAGGGCGATGTTGACGGTGAATTCACCGTTGCGGCTGAGGAATTCCCGAGTGCCATCCAATGGGTCGACCAGCCAGTAGTCCCGCCAGCGCCTGCGCTCGGCGAACGGGGGCAGCGGACTCTCCTCCGACAGCACGGGCAGCTCGGGCGTCAGCGCCTGCAGGGCCTGCAGAATGAGCGTGTGGGCGCGCAGATCGGCGCTGGTAACGGGAGAGTTGTCGGCCTTGAGCTGCGGTGCGCTGGAGCAGGGATCGGCATACACCGCGAGAATTTCCTCACCCGCCAGGATGGCGATACCGGCCGCGCGCTGTGCCAGCGATTTCAGGTCCCGCATGCTGCCTGCTCCTGAGCTGTCCGCGGCGGATTCCGCGGACGTTCGACTAATCCAGCGCGGCGATGCTAGCATGCCTGCGCGTCTCCCCGGCGCCCATAACAAGAAGGAAAACCACCATGCGTTCACTCTATGTTTTTCTCCTGCTGGCTGTCGCCGCCAGTCAGGCCTCCGCCCAGCTCGCCGTTCCCAATGAAGCCGGCCTCACCTATGGCCACGTGCATCTGAATGTCACCGACATGGAACGGCACAAGGAACTCTGGGTGAAGCATTTCGGCGGCACCGTCGTGCAGAAGGGCAATCTCACCGCCATCCGCATGCCCAACATGGCCATCCTGCTCGCCGACCGCGCGCCGACGGGTGGCTCCCAGGGCACCGTGATGGACCACTTCGGCTTCAAGGTGCGCAATCTGGCGAAGTTCCTGGAGCAGTGGCGGGCCGACGGTCTGTGGGTGGGCCGTGAGTTCACCGGCGCGGAAGGCCAGCCCAACGCCTATGTGATGATGCCGGACGATGTCTACGTCGAGCTGCAGGAAGATCAGGCACTGCCCCTTGAGGTCGTGCCCTATCACATCCACTTCTTCACTCCGGGCCATGAAGAGCTGCTGCAGTGGTACACGCAGCTGCTCGGTCTGGAAGTGCGTTCACGCGGCTCCATCGCCACCACGACCAATGTCCCGGGCATGAATCTGAGCTTCAACAACTCCGACGAAGAGCGCCTGCCGACACGGGGCCGTTCCATCGACCACATCGGCTTCGAAGTCGAGGACCTGGAGGCCTTCTGCCAGTTGCTGGCGGAGAAGGGCATCGCCTTCGATGTCGCCTACCGCGAGGTGGAGGCGCTGGAGCTGAAGATCGCCTTCATCACCGACCCGACCGGCGTCTACATCGAATTCACCGAGGGTCTGGACGCCTACTGACACGAGACACGCACACGCATGCTGGACTGGAAGGATATTGACACGGTGCTGCTGGACATGGACGGCACCGTGCTCGACCTGCATTTCGACAACTACTTCTGGGAGGAATTCGTCCCGGCCTGCTATGGCGAGCTGCACGGACTTCAGGCCGAGGAGGCCTCACGGTTGCTACGTGCGCGTTACGACGAGGTCAAGGGCACTCTGGACTGGTACTGCCTGGACTTCTGGTCCGACAGCCTCGCCCTGGACATCCCGCGCCTGAAAGAGCACATTCGTCACAAGATCGCGCTGCGGCCTCATGCCGTGGAGTTCCTGCAGCAGCTGCGGGCAAGCGGTCGCCAGGTGCTGCTGGTCACCAACGCCCATCCCCGGAGCCTGGCGCTGAAGATGCAGGCCACGGGCATCGGTCAGCATTTCCACCACACGATCAGCTCCCATGTCCTGCAGCTGGCGAAGGAGAACCCCGGCTTCTGGCATGCGCTGCGCGAGGAGCACCCTTACAAGCCGGCGCGCACGCTGCTGATCGATGACAATCTGGCCGTCTTGCGGCAGGCTCGCGCAGAAGGCATCGCCCATCTGCTCGGGGTACGCCAGCCCGACAGCCAACGCCCGCCGCTGCTGCCATCGCCGGAGTTCCGCCAGATTGATCATTTCACCGACATCCTTCCGGGGTTGCAGTCACGATGAGCACGCGAGACGACAGCGAAGACACAGGCGTGCGGCTCGACAAGTGGCTGTGGGCCGCGCGCCTGTTCAAGACGCGAGCCCTGGCCAAGCAGGCTGTGGAGAGCGGCAAGGTGCAGGCAGAAGGACAACGCCTCAAGCCCGGCCGCGAGATGAGCATCGGCATGACGCTGACGGTGCGCCAGGGCTGGGACGAACGCACCCTGGTGGTCACCGGTCTGTCCGAGCAGCGGCGCGGGGCACCGGAGGCGGCACTGCTCTATCAGGAGACTCCCGAGAGCGTCTCCCGGCGCGAGAATCAGGGCGAACAGAGGCGTCTGCACGCCCTGTTGCTACAGCCCATGGCAAGGCCGGACAAGAAGGACAGACGGGCCCGCCAGGCACTCAAGATGCGCTCGGAATAGCCGCGATGGCGTCGCCTTACCGGGCTTCACGAATCTTTGGCATAATCCGACCGCCACGCCCGGGAACAAGAACTTGACGAGTCAGGAGACACAGCCAATGCCGAACAGCCGCACGGATATCCGTTCCGGTCCTGGGCGCCGTGTCTATCGGAATCTCGGCAACAGTCACTTGATCGAACTGGCCGTGCAGCGCGGCGAAGGCCGTCTGGCCGATACGGGAGCCCTGGTGGTGGAAACCGGCGCGCGCACCGGTCGCAGTCCGAAGGACCGCTACATCGTGAACGAGGCGTCCACGGCAGCGCAGATCGACTGGGGCGACGTCAACCAGCCCCTCGACCCGGCACAGGCCAACGCCCTGTGGGAACGGGTGAGTCTCTGGCTGGCCGACAAGGACGTGTTCATCTCGGACCTGCACGTTGGCGCGCATCCTCGGCACTACCAGAGCGTGCAGGTCCGCACGGATGTGGCCTGGCACAGCCTCTTCTCCAGCACACTGTTCATCCACCCTCACGAGCACAACCCGCTGCACAAGCCCGTGTGGCAAGTGCTCAGTGCCCCGGGCTTCGTCTGCGACCCGTTCCGCGATGGCACCCGTTCCGAGAGCGCTCTGATCATCGACTTCGCCCGCCGCCGCGTGCTGCTCGCCGGCCTGCGCTACGCCGGTGAGCTGAAGAAGTCCATGTTCGCCGTACAGAACTTCCTGCTCCCGGAACAGGAGGTGCTGCCCATGCACTGCGCTGCGAATGTGGGCAGGCGAGGTGATGTCTGCCTGTTCTTCGGCCTGTCAGGCACCGGCAAGACCACGCTGTCAGCCGATCCGGAACGCCTGCTGATTGGCGATGACGAGCACGGCTGGGGCGAGGACGGCGTGTTCAACCTGGAAGGCGGTTGCTACGCCAAGTGCATCGACCTGAGCCAGAAGAACGAACCCGTGATCTGGGACGCCATCCGCTTCGGCGCCGTGCTGGAGAACGTCATCATTGACGCCCAGAGCCGGCAGGCGGATTACAGCGATGCCAGCCTCACCCATAACACCCGCGCCTGCTATCCCCTCGCCCATATCGCCGCGCGGGTGCCCGACAATCGCGCCGGTCAGCCCGAGTCCATCATCTTCCTGACCTGTGACTTGCACGGGGTGTTGCCACCGGTGGCCATGCTGTCACGGGAGGCGGCGGCCTATCACTTCCTGAGTGGCTACACCGCCCTGGTGGGGTCCACCGAAGTCGGCGCCGGTGCCGGCATCAAGGCGACCTTTTCCACCTGCTTCGGGGCGCCCTTCTTGCCGCGCCGCGCCACCGAATATTCCGAGCTGCTGATGCAACGAATCGCGGGTGCCGACAGTCAGATGTATCTGGTCAGCACCGGGTGGACCGGCGGGCCCCACGGCGTCGGCAGACGCTTCAGCATTCCCGAGACCCGTGCCGTGATCGCCGCGATCCAGAGCGGCGCGCTGCAGCACTGCGACACTGAGCTGCTGGCGGGCATGAATCTGCGCATTCCCCGGTCAGTGCCGGGGGTAGACCCTGACGTGATCGATCCACGACGTGCCTGGGCCGATACCGCCGCGTATGACGCCAGAGCGGCCGCGCTTGCCGCCCAGTTCCACCATAACATCACCAAGTTCCACGTGCCCGCGTCGATTCTGGCGGCCGGCCCGCAGAGCCAGGGCGCAGAGGGCGCAGCATGACAGACAGCCAAACCAGTGCACTGCGTCGCTTCGGCCTGACCCAGTTCAAACCGCAGTGGGCGCAGATCCTGCGCGGCATAGAGAAGGAAAGCCTGCGGGTCACGCCGCAGGGCCGACTGGCCCAGACCGATCATCCCGCTGCGCTCGGCTCGGCGCTTACGCATGCCAATATCACCACAGACTATTCCGAAGCCCTGATCGAACTGATCACCTCGGCAAGCCATTCCATCGACGACTGCCTGCAACAGCTGCACGATTTACACGCCTACACCTGCATGCACCTTGCGGCAGGCGAGCGCTTGTGGGTGTCCAGCATGCCCTGCCTGATCGAGAGCGATGAACAGATCCCCCTCGCGCGCTATGGCAGCTCCAACATCGGCCGCCTGAAGACGCTCTACCGCGAGGGACTGGGGCTGCGCTACGGCCGGGTGATGCAGACCATCGCGGGCATCCATTACAACTTCTCCATGCCCGACAGCTTCTGGGCCGACTATCGGGAGATGAGGGGGGCCAGCGAGCCTCTGGAACAATTCCAGACCCGGCAGTACCTGCACCTGATCCGCAACTTCCACCGCTTCAGCTGGCTGCTGCCCTATCTTTTCGGTGCATCGCCGGCGGTGTCGCGCTGTTTCACCCGCGGCCGTGTTCACGATCTGGAAGCCTTCGACGACAGCACCTGGTACAAGCCCCATGCCACCGCCCTGCGCATGGGCAATCTGGGCTACAAGAGCGAAGCCCAGCGTTCGCTGTTCGTGTGCTACAACGAACTGGAGTCTTATCTGGACAGCCTGCAGAAGGCACTGACCACACCCTACCCGCCATACGAGGCCATCGGCGCACGACGAGAGGGAAAACTGCAGCAGATCAACACCAACCTTCTGCAGCTCGAAAACGAGTTCTACGGCACCATCCGGCCCAAGCGCGTGGGCGGCTCGGGCGAACGTCCGCTGACCCTGCTGCGCCAGCACGGCATCCAGTACATCGAGGTTCGCGCGCTGGACCTGAACCCTTTCCTGCCGCTGGGTATCGACGCGCCACAGATCCGCTTCCTGGACGCCTTTCTGCTGCATTGCCTGCTGGCCGACAGCCCGCTCTGTACCCGCGCCAGGCATCAGGAAAGCGAGGAGAATCTCTCACGTGTGGTCAATCGCGGCCGCGAACCCGGCCTGCTGCTGTGCCGCGAAGGTCGCGAAGTGGCCTTCACGGACTGGGCGCAAGAGTTGCTGCTGGATGTGGCTCACGCGGCAGAGCTGCTCGATGGCGTGCACCAGACATCGGACCACCGCTCAGCCGTCACCTTTGCGCAGGCAAGGCTTGCAAATCCGGAGATGACGCCATCGGCCAGGGTGCTGCGGGAAATGCGGGCAGCCGGAAAACCTTTCTGCGCTTATACCATGGCGCAGTCCACCGCCACGCTGGCACATTTCCAGCAGGTCGGGCTGAAAGCTGACCGGCTGGCTGAAATGCGGCAGGTCTCGCGCCTGTCCCTTGAGCGACAGAGCGAGATCGAGGCCACGGACACGATGAGTTTCGAGGCGTTCGTGCAGCAGTGGAACCTTGCTGCTGAATCACGTACGACGTGAAGAACAGGTCGAGGATGCCTTGCGAGCCTTCCCCTTCCCCCAATTCGATGGCTTCACGGATCAGCGCGAGCGCGTCCTGCCGCCGCCAGGGTAGTGGGTGACGCCACTGCGGCTGAGTGCGAGGCAGGGGCCTCGCTGCGGGCGCAGGGGGGCAGTGCCAACGAAGACCAGGCGCTCACTATCGTCCAGAGCGACGATTTCGTGAGCAATTCGGGAAGAGGACGCCCGCGAAAGGTTTTGATTACAATGCACCCGGTGACTCGCGCCGAGTCCCGACAACCCAGAAGGCCTCTCGCAGGCAGTGAGTGACACAATGGCTACATCCCTGTTGGACGCAATTCCCGGCTCCCGCAATCTCAATTTCCTGATCTTCATTGCCTGCACGTCCATTATCGGCGTGGCACTCTACATGGAGCACGTGATGCTGCTGCAACCCTGCGGCCTGTGCATCACCCAGCGTGTGTTCGTGATTCTGGTGGGGCTGATCTGCCTGGCCTCGGCCCTGCACAAGACCGGCGAAGCCGGGCGCCGCAACTATGCGTTCGCAGCCGCCAGCATGTGCATCGGCGGCGGCTACTTCGCCGTGCGCCAGATCTGGCTGCAGCATCTGCCCGAAGACCAGGTGCCGGCCTGCGGCCCGGGCCTGAGCTACATCATGGAAAACTTCCCGCTGATGGACATGCTGTCCTTCCTGCTCAAGGGTGACGGCAACTGCGCGGAAGTGACCTGGCGCTTCCTGGGCATCTTCTCGATTGCCGAACTCTCTCTGGGCGGTTTCATCGGCCTGTTCGTGCTGTGCCTGTATCAGGCACTGCGCAAAGCCTGAGCCCTGCCCATCAGCCCCGGCGCCAGCGGAAATAGCGCTCGGCCCAGGGCAGCAGAGGCGTCGGAATCCGCGCGTTGCGCCAGGCATTGGCGGCAAAGCGATTGGATTCCGCCAGCGTCGGGTAAATGTGCGTGGTGGCGCCGATCTTCTTCAGCCCCAGCCCATGGGTCATGGCCAGCACGAATTCCGTGATCAGCTCCGCCGCGTGATAGCCCACGATGGTCGCCCCCAGAATGCGGTCGGAGCCCGCTACCGTCAGCACCTTCACGAAGCCATGGGCCTCGCCGTCGGCGATGGCCCGATCGAGGTCGTCGATCTCGTAGCGCGTCACCTCGAAGGCGATGCCCTGCTCCCGGGCCTCTTGTTCATTCAGGCCGACTCGCGCCACTTCCGGGTCGGTGAAGGTAGCCCAGGGCACCACACGGTAATTCACGTGGAACTTCTTCAGGCGGCCCGCCAGCGCATTGAGCGTGGCATACCAGGCCTGGAACGAAGCCATGTGGGTGAACTGGTATGGTCCGGCCACGTCACCACAGGCGTAGATGCTGGGGTAGACCGTTTGCAGCTGCGCATTGACCTGGATCAGGCCGCGCTCGGTCAGCGGCATCTGCAGGGCTTCCAGACCGAAGCCTTCCACATTGGCCTTGCGGCCGATGGCCACCAGTACCTTGTCGAAACCGATTTCCAGGGCGCCGGCCGCGGACTCCGCATGCAGCACCCCGCCTTCGTTGCTGGTCGAAAACGCGGTGGCGCGGCAGGCGGTGTGCACCACGATGCCCGCCGCCTGAAAGCGCTCGCGCACCATGGCCGAAACCTCCTCGTCCTCCCGCGGCATGATGCGCGGCGCCTGATCCACCAGAGTCACCTGCGAACCCAGGCGCGCGAAACTCTGCGCCAGTTCGCAGCCGATGGCGCCGCCACCCAGGACCAGGAGGCGGCGGGGCAACTCCCGCAACTCCCACAAGGAATCAGAGGTCAGATACGCAATTTTCTCGAGCCCGGGAATCAGCGGCACGAAGGGACGCGCGCCCGTGGCGACCACAATGGCGCGCGTGGTGATGGTGCGCTCGCCGACCCGCACGCTCCAGGGCGAGGTGATGACGGCCTCGCCGGCGACACACTCCACGCCCAGTCCGGTAAAGCGCTCCACGGAATCGTGAGGTTCGATGCGCTGAATCACCGCCTGTACCCGCTGCATGATGCGGGCGAAGTTCACCTGCCCGGTCGCACCGTCGATGCCGAACTCTGCGGCGCGTTTGAGATAGTCGGCAATGCGTGCGCTGCGGATCAGCGCCTTGCTGGGCACACAGCCCGTATTCAGACAATCTCCGCCCATGCGGTGGCGCTCGATCAGCACTACCTTCGCCTTTGCGCCCGCCGCGATGATGGACGACACCAGGCCTGCCGAGCCCGCTCCGATCACCACCACATTGGCCTCGAAGCGCGAGGGCCGTTTGAAGCTCACCGGCGTGCGCGCGGGCCGCAACAGGCCCAGCAGTCCTCGGGCGAGCCAGGGCAGAACACCCAGGGCAGCGAGTGACAGCAGCATGGGGGCGCTGATCAGCCCGGACACGGAGTCGATCTGCGCCAGTTCCGCACCGGCATTCACATAGAGGATCGTGGCCATGAGCATGCCCAGCTGGCTGATGAAGAAATAGGGAAGCACGCGAATGGGCGTCAGCCCCATCACCAGATTCACGAGAAAGAAAGGAAAGATCGGCACGATGCGCAGACTGAAGAGATAGAAATTGCCGTCCTTCTCCATGCCGGCATTGATCGCCTTGAGCGAATTGCCGAAGCGGGACTGCACCCAGTCGCGCAACAGCAGGCGGGCACTGAGAAAGGCCAGCGTCGCACCGATGGTGCTGGCGAAGGACACCAGCAGCGTGCCCCACCACAGGCCGAAGATGGCGCCACCCACGAGAGTGATGACAACCGAGCCGGGAATGGACAGCGCCGCGGCCGCCACATAGACAAGAAAGTACCCCACAGCGAGTGTGAGGAAATTCTCGCGCCCGAAATCCTGCAGGCCCTGCAGTTGCGACTGCACGAAGTCCAGCGTCATGTAACGACCAAGATCGAGCACGAAGAAGGCCGCGATCAGCGACACAATCACCAGGACAACCAGGAGTTTGAGTGATTTCATGAAAATCTCGCAGAGGGCTTGTGGTGCACCAGACGCAGGAGCGCCAAGGCTGTTGCAGGGGCGCGGGTTTATTTCTGCCTGCAGCGGTTTGTGTTATAAGGCCAGCTTGCTGACCCAGACCGAGAAACGCCACGTGCCGAACGATACCACAAAGCCCACTGCGCCGATGTCCCGCCAGTTCCCTGCCACGCGCATGCGCCGCATGCGCCGCGACGACTTCAGCCGTCGCCTGATGCGCGAGACGCAGCTGACGACCGACAACCTGATCTTTCCCATGTTCATCGTCGAAGGCAGGGGGCAGCGCCAGAGCATTGCCTCCATGCCCGATATCCATCGTTTCAGTCTGGACGAGCTGATGAAGGAAGTGGCCGAGATCGTGGCGCTGGGCATCCCGGCCATTGCCCTGTTTCCCTCCCCCGACCCTGCAGGCAAGTCACTGGACGGACGCGAGGCCTGGAACCCGGACGGCCTGGTGCAACGCGCCGTACGTGCGCTCAAGCAGGCCTTTCCCGATCTGGGCATCATCACGGACGTGGCACTGGACCCCTACACCACGCACGGCCAGGACGGCATCATCGATGCCCAGGGCTACGTGCTCAATGATGTGACCGTCGAGGCCTTGATCCGCCAGGCCCTGTCCCATGCCGAGGCCGGTGCCGACATCGTGGCCCCCTCGGACATGATGGATGGCCGCATCGGTGCCATCCGCAGCGCTCTCGAAGGTGCCGGCCACATTCACACCCGCATCCTCGCCTATTCTGCCAAGTACGCCTCCAACTACTACGGACCGTTCCGCGATGCCGTGGGCTCCAGCACTGCTCTGGGCAAGGGCGACAAGCACACCTATCAGATGGATGTGGCCAACAGCGATGAAGCCCTGCATGAAGTGGCACTCGACCTGGCCGAAGGCGCCGACATGGTGATGGTCAAGCCTGGCATGCCGTACCTCGACATTGTGCGCCGGGTGAAGGATGAATTCGGCGCGCCCACATTCGTCTACCAGGTCAGCGGCGAGTATGCGATGCATATGGCTGCTGCCCGCCATGGCTGGCTGGACGAATCGGCCGTGGCCATGGAATCCCTGCTCTGCATCCGGCGCGCCGGGGCAGATGCCATCCTGACCTACTTCGCGAAGAAGGTGGCGGCTCTGCTTCAGCAGTAAAAGGAGGCCAGCGTGCCGCGAATTTGCGACTTGAATCCGGCACTTCAGGCCTTATGATAGGCACCTGCGTGACGCTCGACTCGTCTGGAACGAGCTTCACATCTCTCCCACCAATGAAGGAATGAGTTTATGAGCGACCATATCGTTCAAGTGACCGATGCCAGTTTCGAGCAGGATGTATTGCAGGCCAGTGGCCCTGTGATGGTGGACTTCTGGGCGGAATGGTGCGGACCCTGCAAGATGATCGCTCCTGTACTGGAAGACATCGCAGAGGAATATGCTGGTCGACTGAAGATTGCCAAGCTGAATATTGATTCAAATATGGCAACAGCCCCGAAGTATGGTGTTCGCGGCATCCCCACGCTTATCATCTTCAAGAATGGTCAGGTGGCCGGCACCAAAGTGGGCGCCCTGTCGCGTTCACAGCTCGCCGCCTTCGTGGACAGCGTCATCTGAGGTCGGGTCTGACGCATCTGCCAACCCGGTTGAACCTCCACCGAAATGCGCGGCGGCGCCCTTGCAAACACCTGCAACAAGGGCGCCGCAAATGCTGTTTACAGGTCACAAATAAAGACAAAATTGTTCTGGACAGTCTCGTTGGAGTCGGTATACATTGCGTTCATCGTCTCGTCCGACTGACGACCTTGTCTCTTATCTACACCGCTCCAAACAACGCTTTAATCCGTAACCCGTAAATTCAGTATTTACTAAAACATCAGAAAACCATTCTGTTCACTACCAACACAAGCTTGCATCACAAGCATGTCAGCCCCCGGCAGACTGACCTTCAGCGTCGTGCACTGTCACGGGACTAAGCTTGTCCTCAGCCCACAAACCTGCGTATCAACATCATCATGAATCTAACTGACCTGAAGAAACAACCTATCGCGGACCTGCTCGCCATGTCCCAGGAAATGGGTCTCGAGAACCTCTCCAGAACCCGCAAGCAGGACATCATCTTCGCCATCCTCAAAAAGCACGCCAAGAACGGCGAGGACATTTCCGGCGATGGCGTTCTGGAAATCCTGCAGGATGGATTCGGGTTTCTGCGCTCGGCCGACTCTTCCTACCTGGCCGGTCCGGACGACATCTATGTATCACCCAGTCAGATTCGACGTTTCAACCTGCGTACCGGGGACACCATCGAGGGCAAGATCAGACCCCCGAAGGAAGGCGAGCGCTACTTCGCGCTGCTGAAGATTTCCGAAGTCAATTTCGCCAAGCCTGAAAATTCCAAGAACAAGATTCTTTTTGAAAACCTCACTCCGCTGTTCCCGTCCGAGCGTCTGCGTCTGCAGATCGGTAATGGCAGCACCGAGGACTTGAGCGCCCGCACCATCGATCTGACGGCGCCCATCGGCAAGGGCCAGCGCGGCCTCATCGTGTCACCACCCAAGGCCGGCAAGACCTTCATCCTGCAGAACATCGCCCAGTCCATCGCCAAGAACAATCCCGAGTGCCGTCTGATCGTCCTGCTCATTGACGAACGCCCGGAAGAAGTGACGGAAATGCAGCGCTCCGTGCGCGGCGAGGTGGTGGCCAGCACCTTCGACGAACCGCCCGCCCGCCATGTGCAGGTTGCGGAGATGGTGATCGAGAAGGCCAAGCGCCTGGTCGAACACAAAGAGGACGTGGTGATTCTGCTCGACTCCATTACACGTCTGGCGCGCGCCTACAACACCATCGTGCCGTCTTCCGGCAAGGTGCTGACAGGCGGCGTGGATGCCCACGCGCTTGAACGTCCGAAGCGCTTCTTCGGTGCTGCGCGCAATCTGGAAGAAGGCGGCAGCCTCACCATCATCGCCACGGCACTGGTGGAAACCGGTTCCAAGATGGACGAGGTGATCTACGAAGAGTTCAAGGGCACCGGCAACATGGAGCTGCATCTTGACCGCAAAATTGCCGAGAAGCGCGTCTATCCGGCCATCAATGTGCGTCGTTCCGGCACACGCCGGGAAGAGTTGCTGACCACGGAAGAAGAACTGCAGCGCATGTGGATCCTGCGCAAGA
>JBEDFR010000119.1:0-23816 GCA_041175045.1 Pseudomonadota bacterium
CCCTATGCCACGATCACCGCCTTCGACATGAACAAGGGCGAGATCCTGTGGCAGGTGGCCAACGGCGATGATCTTGCCGCGGTGACCCATCACCCTGACCTGGCCGGAATCGACCTGCCGCCGCTGGGCGGGGGTGGCAAGCACCCGGTGCTGGTCACGCCCACGCTGCTGATTCATGCGCAGACCACCCTGGATGGCGCCGCGCTGGTGGCCCGCGACAAGTTCACCGGGGCGCAGCTGGCCAGCATCCCGTTGCCGGCCAATGCCGGTGGCGCACCGATGAGCTATGCCATCGACGGCCGCCAGTACATCGCCATGAGTATCCTCAGCAACCCTGTTCCCGAGCTGCTCGTGCTCGCCCTGCCGGAGTAAGCCCCGATGATGCGTCTCACATCCCTGTTCCGCTGCCCGCTGCTGCTGGTCGCTGCCCTCACGCTGCTGCCGCTGGCGAGCGCGCAGGACTACGTCGAGTGGAGCACCGAAAACCGC
Organism: Pseudomonadota bacterium; assembly: GCA_041175045.1. Taxonomy (GTDB): domain Bacteria; phylum Pseudomonadota; class Gammaproteobacteria; order Pseudomonadales; family Pseudohongiellaceae; genus UBA5078. The sequence goes on from JBEDFR010000119.1 coordinate 490, forward strand.
ACTTCGCTGAGCTTTCAGGTGAACGCGGCGGGGGTGGCGCCGCTGCTGCCGGACGGCTGGAGTCTGGTGCCGCTGGAAGGCGCCCCGGAGCGGACGGCGGTGTCGATCACCTTCATGGACCGTCACCTGGTGCTGGACGCTCAGGGCCAGGTGCTGCGTACGGGCACCAGCCGCTACATGGTGATGTCGGTGCAGGCGCGCCATGAGGCCGGCGGGCAGTCAGGCACCATGCTCGTGACCGGCATCTCGCCGGAAGGTCCGGGCGCCTACGAGGTCTATCAACAGGCCGTGGTGGCCAGCGTCGACAAGCGCGGCAGCGGCGAGGGCGAGGCGAGCGGTGAGACGCAGGAGTCCTGGACGATGCAGGCCCAGAGCGGCGACCGCGTGCAACTGAGCCTGGCGTACACCGAGGCCACGCCGGTGCGCCGCCAGTCCCGCGTCGTGCTGCGCTCGGGCAGGCGACCGGACTTCACCCGCACCTACCAGATCGATCAGGCGACCGACACGCTCGGACGTCCGGACGAGCCCGGCAGCCGTATCCGTCAGCTGAGCTTCACGGCCACAGGGCCGCTGTTCTCGCGCATCTTCGACGGCACCCAGGTGCTGACCGGGGTGACGGCGATTCCGTGGTACAGCCGGGAGATCTTCATTCCCTGAGCCTTGGCTGCGGCGCAGTGCTACCATAGCCGCACTTCACCCCCGCCAGCGCAGACTGTGCACCCATTGCGATCACTGAATCAGGAGGGCCCATGGCCTATCAACTCACCATCAACGGACAGACCCACGAGGTCGATGTCGACGGCGACATGCCCCTGCTGTGGGCGGTGCGCGATCATCTGAATTACACCGGCAGCAAGTTCGGCTGCGGCGTGGCCCAGTGTGGCGCCTGCACCATGCAGATCGATGGCGTGGCCACCCGCACTTGCGTGCTCCCCGTCTCCAGCGCCGTGGGGCGCAACATCACCACCATCGAAGGGCTGCAATCGCCGCAGGCGCGTGCCGTGCAGGCCGCCTGGGTGGAACTGCAGGTGCCGCAGTGCGGCTACTGCCAGTCCGGTCAGGTGATGTCGGCGACGGCGCTGCTGGAGAGCAATGCCAGCCCGACCGACGCCGACATCGATGCCGCCATGTCCGGCAATATCTGCCGCTGCGGCACCTACTCCCGCATCCGCGCCGGCATCCACATGGCTGCCGCGAGTCTGAAGAGCAACGGAGGGGCCGCGTAATGAACCTGTCCCGCTTCCTCAAGAATCACACGATCGACCCCAGCCGCCGCAGTTTCCTGAAGGTCTCTGCCGGCACCACCGCCGGCCTGATGCTCGGCGTCAACTTCGGCGGCATCGCCGCCCAGGCCCAGAGCGCGGCTGACGCAGCACTCGAATTCAACGCCTTCGTCAGCATCACGCCCGACAATCGCGTAAAGGTGATGATCAAGCACCTGGAGATGGGGCAGGGCGTCTACACGGGCCTGGCCACCTGCATCGCCGACGAGCTCGACGCCGACTGGGAGCAGGTGGTGTGCGAACACGCTCCGGCCGATACCGAGAAGTACGCCAACCTGCTGATGGGTCAGCAGGGCACCGGCGGCAGCACCGCCATCGCCAACAGTTTCATGCAGATGCGCCAGGCGGGCGCGGCGGCCAGAGCCATGCTGGTGAATGCCGCTGCCACCCAGTGGGGCGTACCGGCCGGCGAGATTCGCGTGTCCCGCGGCGTCGTGACCCACGGCAGCCACTCCGCCACCTTCGGCGAGCTGGCCACGGCGGCTGCGCAGCAGAGTGCGCCGGATGTCGCGACCCTCACCCTCAAGACGCCGGACCAGTTCACCCTGATCGGCCGTGACGACACGCTGCGCAAGGACACCGGCAAGCACAACGGCACCGCAATCTACACCCAGGACGTGAAGCTGCCCGGCATGCTCACAGCCGTCGTGGCCCATGCCCCGCGTTTCGGCGGCAAGGTGCGCTCCTTCGATGCCACGGCAGCACTCGCGCGCCCGGGCGTGGAACGCGTGTTTGCCATCGACACCGGCGTGGTAGTGCTGGCACGGGACTACTGGTCAGCCACCAAGGGTCGGGAACTGCTGCAGGTGGAGTGGGACGACTCCCAGGCCGAGACGCGCAGCTCCACCGACATCCTCGCGCACTACCGCGAGCTGGTGGACACCGAGGGCGCCGTCGCCACCTCCGAGGGCAATGTGGCCGCCACTCTGAGCCAGTCCCGCGAAGTGCATGAACTGGTGTTCGAGTTCCCCTACCTGGCCCACGCGCAGATGGAGCCGATGAACTGTGTCGCCCGAGTGGACGGCAATGCGGCCGAGATGTGGTACGCCTGCCAGAGCGCCACCGGCGACCAGGCCGCCATCGCCCAGCTGCTGGGCACCGGCATCGAGAACGTGAAGATCAACACCGTGTTCGCCGGCGGCGGCTTCGGCCGACGCGCCAACCCCGCCTCGGACTACGTGCTGGAGGCAGTGCGCATCGCGCGGGAAGTGCAGAGCACGCCGGTGAAGCTGGTGTGGTCGCGCGAAGACGATATGCGCGCCGGCTACTACCGCCCGGCCTATGTGCACAAGCTCACGGCGGGCGTGAACGTGAATGGCCGTCCCACCGCCATCCAGGTGCGCGTGGCGGGCCAGTCCATCATGGCAGGCACACCGCTGGCAGCCATGATGATGGTCAACGGCATCGACATGACCTCGGTGGAGGGCCTGTCCGATCTGGCCTACGAGATACCCGAGCGGCAGGTGGAGCTGCACTCGCCCACCAATGGCGTACCCGTGCAGTGGTGGCGCTCCGTGGGCCACACGCATACGGCCTTCAGCAAGGAAGTGTTCATCGATGTGCTGGCGCGCAAGGCAGGGCAGGACCCGGTGGCCTACCGTCTGGGGCTGCTGCGCAACAACCCGCGGGAAACGGCCGTGCTGCAGCTGGCCGCCGAGAAGGCCGGCTGGGGCAGCACCGAGCTGCCGCAAGGCTGGGGCCGTGGCGTGGCGGTGCACACCTCGTTCGGCTCCACCGTGGCCGAGATTGTGGATGTGTCCGTCCAGGGCAGCAGCTTCAAGGTGGAGCGCGTCGTCGCGGCCATCGACTGCGGCATCGCGGTGAACCCGAACGTGGTGCGGGCCCAGGTCGAGAGCGCGATCGCCTATGGCCTCTCGGCGGCGCTGGCCGACGAAGTGACGCTGACTGGCGGCAATGTGGATCAGGACAATTTCCACACCTATCGCGTGCTGCGCATGAATGCCATGCCCCAGGTCGAGGTGCACATCGTGCCCTCCACCAACGCGCCGTCCGGCGTGGGCGAACCGGGCACACCGCCCATCGCGCCCGCCGTGGCCAATGCGCTGGCTGCCGTCACCGGACAGGTGCTCACCCGCCTGCCGCTCAAGCTGGCCTGACGGGGAGCGCTCGCCATGCCCCGAGTCGTGATGATTACCGGCGCGTCCTCGGGCTTCGGCGAAGCGGCCGCCCGGCGCTTCGCCCAGGATGGCTGCGCGCTGATTCTGGCGGCGCGCAGCCTCGACAAGCTGCAGTCCCTGGCGACCGCGCTGGCCGGCCAGTGTCAGGTGCACGCCGCGGTGCTGGATGTGACGCAACAGGATTGCGTGGATGCCTTCTTCGCCGGCCTGCCCGAGTCGCTGCGAGCCATCGACGTGCTGGTCAACAGCGCCGGTCTGGCCCTGGGGCTGGAGCCGGCGCACAAGGCCGACTTCAGCGACTGGGAAACCATGATCGACACCAATGTCACCGGCCTGCTGCGCGTCACCCGCGCGGTACTGCCGGGGATGGTGGAGCGCAACAGCGGCCACATCATCAATATCGGTTCCACGGCAGGCAACTGGCCCTATCCCGGCGGCAATGCCTACGGCGCCACCAAGGCCTTCGTGCAGAATTTCTCCCGCGCTCTGCGCGCTGACCTGCTGGGCCGGCGTGTGCGCGTGACCAATATCGAGCCGGGCATGGCGGACACCAATTTCTCCACTGTGCGCTTCAAGGGCGACGCGGCACGTGCCGACAAGGTCTACGAGGGCACCAAACCCCTGAGCGCCGACGATGTGGCGCAGATCATTCACTGGGTGAATTCGGTGCCGGCCCACGTCAACATCAACACCCTGGAAGTGATGCCGACCTGTCAGGCCTGGAGCGCGCTCGGGGTGAATCGCAGCATGGAAGCCGACGCCGGCGGCACAGGCTCATGAGCGACGCGCATCCGCATTACCGGGCCCTGCTGCAACAACTGCACACCCTCGATGATCTGCACAAGGCGGCAGCGGTGCTCTACTGGGACCGTGAGACCTGCATGCCGGTGCAGGGCAATGCGGGCCGCACGCAGCAGCTGACCACGCTGAATCAACTCGCCCACGAGATGGCCACCAGTACCCGCATGGCCGATTTGCTCGCGGCGGCCGAACTGGAGCAGGCGAGCGCGGTGCCCGACAGCGACGCGGCCTGCCTGCTGCGCTGCGTGCGTCGGCAGTTCGATGAGGAGCGCCGCTTTCCTGCCGAGTTCGTGCGCTGGCGCAGTGAGGTGACGGGTGCAGCAGGCGCCGCCTGGGCGTCCGCGCGCGAGCGCAATGACTTTGCCGCGTTTCAACCGCACCTGGAACGCACGGTCGAGATTGCGCGACAGAGTGCCGAGATCCTCGGTTATGCGGAGGAGAAATACGACGCGCTGCTGAACCAGTACGAGCGTGGCATGAAGACGGCCGCCGTGCGTGCGATCTTTGCCACGGTCAAGCGCGAGACAGTGCCGCTGATCCAGGCCATCAGCGCGCAGCTCGACGCCATCGATGACCGCATTCTGTACCAGGACTTCAACATCGACGCGCAGCGTGCCTTCTGCCGCCACGCCGCCGCCTCGGTGGACTACGATTTCTCGCGCGGACATCTGGCCGAGGTGCAGCACCCGTTCAGCACCAGCTTCGGCATCGACGACGTGCGCATCACCACGCGCTATCAGCCGGACTTCGCGACCTCGGCCATTTTCGCCACGCTGCATGAAAGCGGACACGCGCTCTACGAGCAGGGCATCGCCCCGGCACTGGCGCGCACGCCACTCGCGCAGGGCACTTCCTCCGGCATTCACGAGAGCCAGTCACGACTGTTCGAGAATCAGGTGGGTCGCAGCCTGGGCTACTGGCAGAAGCATTACGCCACGCTGCAGGCACACTTCCCCGCCCAGCTGGGCCAGGTGTCCCTCACACAGTTCCACCGCGCCATCAACAAGGTGCAGCCTTCGCTGATTCGCGTCGAGGCCGACGAGCTGACCTACAATATGCACATCATTCTGCGTTTCGAGCTGGAACAGGCGCTGGTGCGCGGTGACTTGCAGGTGCAGGATCTGCCCCAGGCGTGGCGCGACGGCATGCAGGCCCTGCTGGGCATCACGCCGCCCGATGACGCCCAGGGCGTGCTGCAGGATGTGCACTGGTCCCAGGCAGCCTTCGGCTATTTCCCCACCTACACCCTGGGCAATCTCTACGCTGCCATGTTCATGGCCAGTGCGAGGCAGCAGGACGCCCACATTGCGGCGGAGCTTGAGCGCGGCGAGGTGACGCGCCTGCTGGCCTGGCTGCGGCATCATATTCACCAGCACGGCAGCCGCTTCGATGCGCCCGAGCTGTGTCGTCGTGCCACGGGGCAGGAGCTGACGGCCGAGCCTTTCGTGCGCTATGTCCACGCGAAGTTCGGCGCGCTATATGGCCTGGGCGCCTGAGGCGCGACTGGCATGAGCACCTGCGCCTTTGCGGCTCTGGCCTGTCCCCTGTGTCATCTGCCGCTGGAGCGATCGAGCGGCCGCTGGCGTTGTGGCAGCGGGCACAGCTTCGACAGCGCCCGCGAAGGCCATGTGCATCTGCTGCCGGTGCAGCACAAGCGCTCGCGCGACCCGGGCGACAGCAAGGAGATGGTGGCCGCGCGCCGGCGTTTCCTGGCCGCGGGGCATTATCAGCCGCTGGCCGACGCTGTGTGCAGCCGCTTGCTGCAGGACGTTCCCGCCACTGCGCAAGCCCCTCTGAGCGTGCTCGACGCCGGCTGTGGCGAAGGCTTCTATCTGCGCGCCCTGGCTGCCGCCTCCACACGTCCGCTGGCTCTGCTCGGGCTGGACATCTCGAAGTGGGCCGTGCTCGCCGCTGCCAGGCAGCAGCGTGATGCCACCTGGGTAGTGGGCAGCAATGCCAATCTGCCGGTACAGCCGGGCACGCTGGACGCGGTGCTGTGTCTGTTCGGGTTTCCCGTGCACGAGCAATTCAAGCGTGTGCTCAAGCCGGGCGGGCTGCTGCTGCAGGCCGACCCCGGCCCCCGCCATCTGCTGCAGTTGCGCGAGCTGATCTACCCGCAGCTGAAACCCGAACGCGACACCCCGCCCACGCTGCCCGAGGGCTTTGCCCTGCTGTGCGAAACCCCGGTGCGCTTCGACCTGAGACTGACGACGCCGCAGGCGATCGCCGACCTGCTGCTGATGACGCCGCATTTGTTCCGCGCGAGCGCGCAGGGCAAGGCCCGGGTGGCGGCCCTGCAAACACTCGATCTGCATGTGGACGTGCGCCTGCAGACCCTGCAGAAAATCTGCTGACAACAACGCACAGGAATCCAGCACTGTCGGTATACTGCGCCAAAGTCCATTCGGGACGCGTCCAGCCCGTGGCCTGTCTCTCAGGAGTGCTTCGCCTCATGCCCGTCTTCACCAATGTCGCTGTTGCTCGTGCGCTGCTGCTGCTGATTCTGGCCGCCGGCGTCTATTTCTTCATCGGCTTTCTGGTGCCGGTGCTGGCCGCGCTGATCATCTGCTTCGCCAGCTGGCCCCTGTATCTGCGTCTTTTGCAACGCTGCAGTGACAACACCACTCTGGCGGCGTCCATCGCCGTCAGTGCCATGGTCCTGGGCATCCTGATTCCGCTGGCCATTGCCTTCTCCTTTGCCCTCAACGAATTCGACACCGCCATCCACTGGCTGACAGAGGCGAATCAGAACGGCGCGCCGGCGCCGCAGTGGGTGGTGGCTCTGCCCCTGGCGGGGGAGTGGCTGGCCGAGCAGTGGACACAGTACCTGGGTGAACCGCAGCAGCTGGGCGTGATCGTGAGTCTGGTCAGCGGCGAACAGATCACCGGCATTTCGCGCTTCGTGCTCAGCGCAGGTTGGGACCTCGCCGGCCTGCTGCTGACCCTGGTGTTCATGCTGATCACGCTGTTCTTTCTCTACAAGGACGGTCAGGCCCTCTCGAGCCAGCTCGACACGGTGGGCGAGCGCGTGCTGCCCGAGCGCTGGCGGCGGTATTCGCGCGTGGTGCCGGCCACGGTGACGTCGACCGTCATGGGCATGACCATCATCGCCATCGGCGAAGGTGTGGTGCTGGGGGTGGCCTACTGGATCGCGGGCGTGCCGTCACCGGTGGCCTTCGGCGTGCTCACCGGCTTCATGGCCTTGATTCCCGGTGGCGCACCACTGACCTTCACCCTGATCTCGATCTATCTGGTGGGCACGGGCGACATCACGGCCGGGCTCGGGCTGCTGGCCTGGGGGACCATCGAGCTGTTCATCGTCGACAAGACGCTGCGGCCGAAACTGGTGGGCGGCCCGGTGAAGCTGCCCTTTCTGCCGACCTTCTTCGGGCTGATTGGCGGGGTGAAGACCATGGGGATCGTCGGCTTGTTCATCGGCCCGGTACTGATGGCGCTGCTGGTGTCCATCTGGCGCGAATGGATTCGTGAAACCACCGTCGAACTGCCCCCGCTGCGCGAGGGCTGACAGTCCAGCGCGCTTCCTCAGGCGTCTTCCACCCGACGCCATACCAGCAGCTGATTGTTGGCGGGCATGGCGTTGTCTTCCACCAGGCTCAGTCCGGCGGCGGTGGCCAGTGCCTGCACCCTCTCGAAGTCCCGAATCCCGCTGGCCGGGTTCCTGTCCTTCAGCCACAGATCGAACTGCGCATTGCTCGGCGTGGTGAACTCGCCGCCATATTTGAACGGACCGTACACACAGACCATGGCGCCGGGTGCCAGCACCGCACGCAGCGGCCGGAAGAAGTCCGCCACAGCGCTCTGCGGCATGATGTGCAGACTGTTGGCGCTGAACAGGTAGTCGATGTCGCGCTGACCCCAGTCGGCCTGTGTGACATCCAGCGGCAGGGCGGGCGGCAGATTCGGCAGCGCAGCAGCGGCGAGTCGCAGGTTCAGCGTGGCGACATTGGCAGGGACATCGCTGCTCTGCCAGTGCAGCCAGGGCATGGCCGCAGCGAAGTGTTCGGCATGCTGACCGGTGCCGCCGGCAATCTCCAGGACGCGCCCGCGCCGCGTGAAGTGCCGTTGCAACACGGCCAGGATGGGCGCCTTGTTGTTCTCGCAGGCCTGACTGAAGGGCAGCTGCATGACTCAGGCCTCGCGACGCAGGAACACCGGCGCATCGGCGGTGGACTGTTCCGGATCATATCGATAGCCCTCGACAGCGAACGCGAGCAGGTCCGCGGCCTTGCGGGGTCGCTCGCGAATGATCCACGCACTCATCAGGCCGCGCGCCTTCTTGGCGAAGAAGCTGATGATTTTGTACTGGCCGTTGCTGAAATCCTTGAACACGGGGCTGATGATGCGCGCCTGCAGCTGCTGCGGCCGCACCGCCTTGAAGTATTCGACGGAAGCGAGATTCACCAGCAGCGGATTGCGCTGGGTTTCCAGCTCCTGCTGCAGCGCGTCGGTGATCTGCCGGCCCCAGAAATCGTAGAGCGAGGCGCTGCTGCCCATGCGCAGGGCCGTCCCCATTTCCAGTCGATAGGGCTGGATCAGATCGAGCGGGCGCAGCAGGCCGTAGAGCCCGGAGAGAATGCGCAAATGATCCTGCGCCCAGGCGACTTCGCGGGCGGTGAGGGAAGGCGCATCGAGGCCGAGGTAGACATCGCCCTTGAAGGCGAACAGAGCCTGCCGGGCATTGTGCCTGTCGAAGGGCGTGTGCCAGGCCTGAAAGCGCGCGCGATTGAGCTCGCCCAGCGCGGGGCTGATGGCCATCAGCTGCGCTACCTGCGCAGGGGTCAGTTGTCGCAGATTCTCGACGAGCTCGGCGGAGCGCTGCAGGAACTGCGGCTGGGTGGCGGTGCGAATGCGCACCGGTGATTCGAAGTCGAGAGTCTTGGCAGGGGAAATGACGATCAGCATCGGGGCCTCGCTGCGGCGAAGTGCTTACACGGGGGCGAGGAATTCCTGCCACCAGTCCAGGGGTGTCACGCCGTCGGCCGGGTCGTAGACATTGCCATAGTACCAGACGGTGCCGGGGAACTGGCCGACGATGCGGTCCAGCAGAATCTCGAGAGTCTGGAAGCCGGCCGACACGTGAATGCTGTAGACCAGCAGGCGCGGTGTCTGCAGATCCAGGCTGCCGTCCAGCAGTTCGATCTCGGGCGTCAGGGCCAGGGCCACGCTGTCCAGAGCGTCCCTGCGCAGCACCCGGATGCACAGATTGCCGCTGCGGCGCAGCAGTTCGTAACCGGCCTCGTTGCGGGCCGGAAAGCGGATGCGGTCGCCACTGGCCAGGCCGCGCAGAAAGCCCGGCGACTGGCGCAGGCGATACTCGTCGGTGGTGTCGGGCAGGGCCTCGACGCTCAGACGCTCCATGATGGCTTCGCCGTCGCTGCGATAGCCGGCAATCAGGTCGAGGGTCTGCGCCGCGCTGGCGTCTGGCTGGGAGGGTGGGTTCATTCGCGGGTCCGGAACAGGTAGGCTTGGCATCATTCTAACCCGCGCCCCGGAGCGCCACGCAATGCTGGAAACCCTGCAGGGAATCGCTCGCCGCTGGCAGCGCACGCGCCCCCTGCTGCTGCTGGGCGCGTTGCTGGCGCTGGCCGTCGCGCTGTGGGTGCTGCTGACCTCCAGCACCCAGGCGGGAGACATTTACCTGATTCCCGCACTGCTGCTGTTCCTGTGGTGTCTGATGCTGCATGCCTTCCTCAGCCTGTTCGCGCAGGTCCCGCCGCCTGTCATGCCCCTGCCATGGCGGCAGCGCATGCTGGGCAGGGCCAGACGAGCATTTCATTACCTGTTTCTGCTGTTGTTCGCGCTGCTCTCGCTGGGCCTGCTGCTTGCCAGCTGGCAACTGGCCGGGGCCTGGCGCATGATGTACTGAGCCTGCCGCCGATGCAGGCAGGAGTATCCAGGAGAGACCATGAGCCTCACGAATGTGGAAGACCTCGACCTCGAGCCGGTGCCTGTGGGAGAACTGGCACTGCAGACCCTGGCCATGCCGAAGGATACCAATGCCAACGGCGACATCTTCGGGGGCTGGCTGGTCTCGCAGATGGATCTCGCCGCCGCCATCGCCACCAAGCAGGTCACGCGCGGCCGCAGTGCCACGGTGGCCATCAAGAACGTGGCTTTCCTCGCGCCGGTGAGCGTGGGCTCCATCGTCAGCTGCTATGCCGAGATCGTCGAGATCGGCCGCAGCTCCATGCACATCAACATCGAAGTGTGGATCTCCAATTCTCTGACGCATGCGGGCCTGCGCAAGGTAGCTGAAGGCTTGTTCGTGTTCGTGGCCATCGACGAGAACGGCCGCACCCGCCGCATCGAAGTGCCCCGCCGCCACGAGACGCCCTGACGCCGGGTGCACGCTCAGTCTTGCTCGCCGCCTTTGTGGCGGCGCAGAGCCTTGAGATGTCCTCTTGCCTGTTTTTCCTCCACGCGCCGGCGCTGAGAGGCGAGCGTTGGCTTCGTCGGCGTGCGCGGCCTGCGGAGGGCGGTGGCCTCGCGGATCAATGCCTGCAGCCGGCGCAGGGCGTCCTCGCGATTGAGCTCCTGGGTGCGATGCTGCTGGGCCTTGAGGATGATCACCCCGTCCTTGCTGATGCGGGAATCCTGCAGATGCAGCAGCCGGTGCTTGTAGAACCAGGGCAGGGACGAGGTGTGCACATTGAAGCGCAGGTGAATGGCCGAAGAGACCTTGTTGACGTTCTGGCCTCCGGCGCCCTGGGCGCGAATGGCGCTCAGTTCGATTTCGTCGGCGGGGATGCTGACGGTAGGGGTGATCTGCAGCATGCACGGACTCCTCTGTGGGATGACGGACCAATCTCGTGTGGCGCGGTGTCAGAGGCCGAAAGGCGGCGCGACGGTTCACGAGTCGAACAAAGCTGCCTGCCGGAACAGACGTCAGAGGACGTCGAGCTTGGCGTAGGACAACACCAGCCACTTGCTGCCCACCTCGTGGAAGTTGACCTGCACGCGCGCATTGGCCCCGTGACCCTCGCAGTTCAGCACCACGCCTTCGCCAAACTTGCCATGCCGCACGCGGGCTCCCAGCCTGATGCCGGAATCGGGAACCTCCTCCTGGCGCAGCAGAGGCGCGGGGCGCACACCGAAGCTCGGGCGTGTGATGCTGGCCTTCAGCCGCACGTGTTCGAGTAGGTCGGCGGGAATCTCGCGAATGAAGCGTGACGGTCGGGTGATGTTCACCTCGCCGTGCAGCCGACGCGATTCGGCATGCGTGAGGTAGAGCTTGCTGCGGGCGCGGGTGATGCCGACATAGCAGAGCCGGCGCTCCTCTTCCAGACCGGCAATGCCGTCCATGGACATCTTGTGTGGAAACAGCCCTTCTTCCATGCCGGCCAGGAACACCAGATGAAACTCCAGACCCTTGGCCGAGTGCAGGGTCATGAGCTGCACCGCATCGTCGGATTCACTCGCCTGACCTTCGCCGGCATCCAGCGACGCCTGATCCAGAAAGGCGGCCAGGAATTCGCGCGACTCCACGGCCATGGCCTCGGCATCCGGGTCGAGTTCATCGTAGCTGCCCGCCGCGTTCACCAGCTCCTGCAGGTTCTCGATGCGGGCCGCCGCTTTCTCGCCGCCCTCCTTCTCGTGGTGCTCGATCAGCCCACTGTAGGTGATCACGTATTCCACTTTCTTTGCCAGCGCCAGGGGTTCGCAGGCCGCATCCAGCGCCGCGATCAGGTCGAGGAAGCGCTGTACCGCACTGGCGGCCCGGCCCGCCAGCAGGCCATGCTGCAGCGCCTTGACGCAGGCCGCCCACAGCGACAGCTCTTCGCTGCGCGCCACACTGCGCAGCGTCTCGATGGTCTGCTCGCCGATGCCACGCGTGGGCACATTGATGACCCGCTCCATGGCGGTGTCATCGTGGCGGTTGATCAGCAGACGCAGATAGGCGAGGGCGTTCTTGATTTCCAGGCGCTCGTAGAAACGGTGTCCGCCATAGATGCGATAGGGCAGGCCGACCCGCAGCAGCGCGTCTTCCAGTTCCCGCGATTGCGCGTTGGAGCGGTACAGAATGGCCGCCTCGCTCAGGCGCTGCCCGCTGTCGAGCCAGGCCTGCAGACGCTCGACGATGAAGCGCGCCTCGTCCTGTTCGTTGAAGGCTTCGTAGAGCGAAATGGCCTCGCCTTCCTTGTCCTGTGTCCACAGCTCCTTGCCCAGGCGCCCCTGATTGTTGGCGATCAGTCGATTGGCAGCCTTGAGGATGGTGGAAGTAGAACGATAGTTCTGCTCCAGGCGCACGATCTCGGCACCGGGAAAATCCTGCGTGAAGCGCTGGATGTTCTCGATCTTCGCGCCACGCCAGCCATAGATCGATTGATCGTCATCGCCGACGACCATCAGACCATTGTTACGCCCGGCCAGCACGCGCAGCCAGGCATACTGCACGGTGTTGGTGTCCTGGAACTCGTCCACCAGAATATGGCGGAAGCGGCGCTGATAGTGCTGCAACAGCTGCGGATGATTGAGCCACAGCTCGTGCGAGCGCAGCAGGATCTCGCCGAAGTCCACCATGCCGCCGCGCTGGCAGGCGTCTTCGTAGGCGGCGTAGAGGGCCAGCAGATTGCGCGTGTACTCGTCACCGAAATGCTCGATGTGCTGCGGGCGCAGGCCCTCGTCCTTCTGCGAATTGATGTACCACTGGCACTGCCGGGGCGGCCAGCGTTCCTCGTTCAGGCCGAGATTGCGACACAGACGCTTGATCAAGCGCAGCTGATCATCGCTGTCCAGGATGTGGAAATTCTCCGGCAGATTCGCCTCGCGCCAGTGCGTGCGCAGCAGACGGTGTGCGAGGCCGTGGAAGGTGCCCACCCACATGGCACCAACCGGCTGCTCCAGCAGCTGTTCGATACGGTGCCGCATCTCCCGCGCCGCCTTGTTGGTGAAAGTCACCGCCAGAATGGAGAAGGGCGAGGCGCCTTCGATCTGCATCAGCCACGCGATGCGATGCACCAGCACGCGGGTCTTGCCACTGCCGGCGCCGGCCAGCACCAGCAGATTGCTGGCGGGAGCGGCCACGGCCTGACGCTGGGGATCATTGAGGGAATCAAGAAGGTAAGAAACGTCCATGGGGCAGCATTCTAGCTTGAATGCCTCATGGGGCACACGCCAGAAACCCGCGCCTTCTTAAGAGCCGGGGCTGTTGTTACCATGCGGGCTCCACCTAGCAGCCCGCAGGGAGACTCCCATGTCCGTTCGATCCGATTCCGCCCGCTTCCACTGGGAAGACCCTTTCCAGATGGAGGACCTGCTGACCGAGGAGGAACGTCTGGTGCGCGACACCGCGCGGCAGTATGCGCAGGAACGGCTGCTGCCGCGGGTGCGCGAGGCCTGTCGGCGCGAGCACACCGATCCAGCCATCTTTCGCGAGATGGGTGCGCTGGGTCTGTTGGGTGCGACCATCGAGGGCTACGGCTGTGCCGGCGTGAACTATGTCTGTTACGGCCTGATGGCGCGCGAGATCGAAGCGGTGGACTCTGGCTACCGCTCCATGATGAGTGTGCAGTCCAGCCTGGTGATGCACCCGATCTACCACTTCGGCTCGCAGGCGCAGCGCGAGAACTACCTGCCGCGACTGGCCAGTGGTGAGCTCATCGGCTGTTTCGGTCTGACCGAGCCCGACCATGGTTCCGACCCAGGCGGCATGAGCACGCGGGCCCGCGCGGTCGACGGGGGTTATCTGCTGAGCGGAGCCAAGACCTGGATCAGCAACTCGCCCATCGCCGATGTCTTCGTGGTCTGGGCGAAGGACGACGCGGGCAGCATCCGCGGCTTCCTTCTGGAGAAGGGCATGCACGGGCTGTCGGCACCCAAGATCGAGGGCAAGCTGGCGTTGCGAGCGTCCATCACCGGGGAGATCGTGATGGACAGCGTGTTCGTGCCGGCGCAGAACCTGCTGCCGGGCGTGGAGGGCTTGAAGGGGCCGTTCAGCTGCCTGAATTCGGCGCGGCTTGGCATCGCCTGGGGCGCACTGGGCGCCGCGGAGACCTGCTGGAAAACCGCGCGACAATACACGCTCGACCGCCAGCAGTTCGGGCGGCCGCTGGCGGCCAATCAGCTTGTCCAGAAGAAGCTGGCGGACATGCAGACGGACATCGCGGTGGGCCTGCTGGCCTGTCTGCAGGGCTCGCGTCTGCGTGACAGGGATCAGCTGGCGCCGCCGCTGATCTCGCTGCTCAAGCGCAATTCCTGTCTGAAGGCGCTGGACGCGGCCCGTGCGGCGCGGGACATGCTGGGCGGCAATGGCATCTCGGATGAATACCCGGTGATGCGGCATCTGCAGAACCTGGAGGTGGTCAACACTTACGAGGGCACGCAGGACATCCACGCGCTGATTCTGGGGCGGGCGCAGACGGGCATCCAGGCATTCTCGGGGTGAGGCCTCAACGAAGAGCGCCGCCTGCGCTCTTCCTGCTAATTGAACAAGTAGTGCAGAAAGATTCCCGCGAACACCGCCGCGCCAACGCGGTGATTGTGCAGGAAGGCCCGGAAGCAGCCCTCGGGTGAGCGTGTGCGCGTCATTGCCGCCTGCTGCACGAACATCACCGCCGCGGCCACCAGAGCGGCGTAGAAGAACAGCCCCAGCTCGAACTGTCGGCCGGCCAGCAGCATGGCCAGCAGGAACAGTGCCTGCAGCGTGCCGATGATCAGTCGGTCGGCCTCGCCGAAGAGAATGGCCGTCGACTTCACGCCGATCTTCAGGTCATCGGCGCGATCCACCATCGCGTACTGCGTGTCATAGGCCACCGTCCACAGACAATTGGCCACGAACAACAGCCACACCTGCACCGGCAGCTCGCCACGCTGCGCCGCGAACGCCATCACGATGCCCCAGGAGAACGCCACGCCCAGCACCAGCTGCGGCAGATGGGTGACGCGCTTCATGAACGGGTAGAGCGCCGCGATGGCCACGGCAAAGAAAGACAACTGGATCGTCAGCGCATTGGTGAACAGCAGCAGCACGAAGCCGAGCGCGCACAGCACAGCGAACACAAGAAGTGCCTCGTGGCGCTTCACGGCACCGGTGATCAGCGGACGTGCGCGTGTGCGCTGCACACCGCCATCGAAACGGGTGTCGGCGAAGTCGTTGATGGCACAACCCGCCGAGCGCATCAGTGCCGTACCCAGCGCGAAGATCAGCAGCAGAGGCAGTTCCGGCAAACCCTGCGCCGCAAGCCACAACGCTCCGAGCGTGGGCCACAGCAGCAGGTAGATGCCGATGGGGCGATTCAGGCGGGTGAGCTGCACGAAGGCGGGCAGGCGTGCATGCGCCGCGGGGAACTGCCGAGCGAAAGCTGTTGTGCAGATGACGAGTGCGGTGTGCAGACGGGCACGCAGCGTGGCGAGTGACTGGCTCACGGCGGCCTCGTCAGGTGACGCTGCTGTGGTCGCGGCGAACAGGAGTTTGCGGTGCGTACATGGTGTGCCTGCGCAACAGAGTGGACGAGCCGACGCATACCCACGGGATTGCACTGTGTGGGATGTTCGAGACGCTCGCATTATAGCTGCGCGATCACTGCGCCGCCTACCCGGGCAATGCCGGGTCAGACATTGCCGTACAGCTCGCGTTCGCCCAGCCAGCGCCGGATCAGGGGCTCCACGTGCGTGGGGTAGTCGTGCAGCAGATTCTCGGCATGGTCACGCACCTGCTCCAGCATGCCGGCGTCCCGGACCAGGTCGGCGATGCGGAAGTTCATCAGGCCGGTCTGCGCCGTGCCCAGCACCTGACCGGGGCCGCGCAAGGCCAGGTCTTTCTCGGCGATCAGGAAGCCGTCGGTGCTGTCGCGCAGGATGCCCAGGCGCTCCTGGGCCAGCGCGGAGAGCGGGGCCTGGTAGAGCAGCACGCAGTGACTCGCCACGGCCCCGCGCCCTACGCGCCCGCGCAGCTGATGCAGCTGTGCCAGCCCGAGCCGCTCGGGGTTCTCGATGATCATCAGGCTGGCATTGGGCACATCCACGCCCACCTCGATCACCGTTGTCGCCACCAGCAGTTGCAGGTCGCCGGCCTTGAAGGCGTCCATCACGGCGGACTTCTCGCGCGGCTTCATCCGCCCGTGCACCAGGCCGATGGCCAGATCCGGCAGCTGCTGGCGCAGGGCCTCGGCACTGGCCTCGGCGGCCTGGCATTGCAGCGCCTCGGATTCCTCGATCAGGGTGCAGACCCAGTAGGCCTGGGCGCCCTGGGTGCAGGCATGGTGAATGCGCGCGATGATCTCGGCCCGCCGGGCGCTGGAGATCACCAGCGTGTTGACCGGGGTGCGCCCCGGGGGCAGCTCGTCGATCACGCTGCAGTCCAGATCGGCATAGGCGCTCATGGCCAGAGTGCGGGGAATCGGTGTGGCCGTCATCACCAGCTGATGCGGCACCTGCTGCCCGCTGGCGCCCTTCTCGCGCAGAGCCAGGCGCTGGTGCACGCCGAAGCGATGCTGCTCGTCAATGACGATCAGCCCGAGGCGGGCGAACTGCACCTGGGCCTGGAACAGGGCATGGGTGCCGACGACCACCTGGGCTTCCCCACTTGCGGCGGCCTGCAGTTGCGTCTCGCGCTGGCGGCCCTTGAGCTTGCCACTGAGCCAGCCCACCTTGAGCCCGAGAGGCTCCAGCCAGCGAGTGAAGTTCACATGATGCTGCTCGGCCAGCAGTTCGGTGGGTGCCATGATGGCCGCCTGCAAGCCGCTCTCCACCGCCTGCAGCGCGGCCAGCGCTGCAATCAGCGTCTTGCCCGACCCGACATCGCCCTGCAACAGCCGCAGCATGGGGCGTTCGCGGCCCAGATCGGCGGCAATCTCCTGCGCCACCCGTTGCTGCGCGCCGGTCAGGGTGAAGGGCAGGGAGCGCAGGAAGGCCGCTCGCAGGGTGCCGGGGCCGCGCAGCAGGGGCGCACTGTGTTGATCGGCCTGCTGGCGCAGGCGGCGCAGACACAGGCGATGACTCAGCAGCTCCTCGAAGGCCAGCCGGCGCTGGGCCGGATGCTGTCCATTGGCCAGGCTGTGCAGCGTCTCGTGCAGCCGCGCCGACACCGGCGGGCGGTGCAGGAATTGCAGGGCGTCGGCCAGCGAGGCGAAGCCCAGGGCCTGACGCAGCTCGGCAGGCAGCCAGTCGGTGAGTTGCAGCTGTCCCTCGAGCAGTGTCAGAGCCTGTTCCACCAGGGCGCGCAGGCGGGTCTGCTGCAGGCCCTCGGTGACGGGATAGACGGGGGTGAGCCGGGCTTCCAGAGGAGGCGACTCCTGGCCCTTCAGCACCTGATATTCGGGGTGATAGAGCTCGAGCCCGGTGGTGCCGCCGCGCACGTCGCCATAGCAGCGCAGTCGCGTGCCCGGGGCCAGCGCGTTCTTCTGCGCGGCGCTGAAGTGGTAGAAGCGCAGGGTGATGAGGCCGGTGCCGTCCTTGATGCGGCAGAGCAGGCTGCGGCGGCGCCCGAAGCTGATCTCGCAGCCCAGCACCTGACCTTCCAGCAGCAGCTCGCTGCCGATACGGCAGGCGGCGATGGGGCTGATGCGGGTGCGATCCTGATAGCGCAGGGGCAGATGGAAGAGCAGATCCTGCAGGGTATGCAGGTGCAGGGTTGCCAGGCGCGCGGCAATGCCGGGCCCGACGCCCTTGAGCACGGTGAGCGGCGCCAGTTCGGCCGTCATGGGCGGCGGCTCAGCGCGTGCCGGGGGCCGCCATGATGGCTTCGATCTCGATGCCGACGCCGCGGGGCAGGGCGGCCACCTGCACGGTGGAGCGCGCCGGGTAGGGAGCCTCGAAATAGCGCTTCATGGTCTCGTTGACGACGGCGAAGTCGGCCAGATCCGTCAGGAAGATGGTCAGCTTGATGACGTCCTGCAGGGAGCCGCCAGCCGCCGCCGTGACCGCGCTCATGTTCTCGAGCACACGCACCGCCTGGGCCTGGATGCCGCCGCTGACGACCTCCATGCTCTCCGGGTCCAGGGGAATCTGGCCTGACAGAAACACCAGGTCGCCATGGCGGACAGCCTGGGAATAGGGGCCGATGGCCGCCGGTGCGAGGGTGGTGTTGATGATCTGGTCTGGGGCCACGGTGGGATCTCTGTGTGCTGGCGTTGATGGGCGGCGGAACGGGTCAGGTCTTGCCGGTCGGGCGTGGTGTCTTGCGGCTCTTTACCCGCGTGACCTTGCTGACGGGCTTGATCAGGCGGATGCGTTTCATCACGCGCGCCAGATGGATGCGATTGCGCACGTTGAGCGACAGATTGACGATGCTGAAGCGGGCATCACGCTCGACGGTGCTGATCTTTTCGATGTTCGCCTCGGCCCCGGTGATCGTGGTGGCCAGCTTGGCGATGATGCCGCGCTCGTTCTCGAGTTCGACGCGGATCTCCACCGAGAACTCGCCCTCGACGTTCGGGTCCCAGCGCACGGAGACACATTTCTCCGGGTTGTCGCGGATCTCGGCGATGTTGTTGCAGGTTTCGGTATGGATCACCATGCCGCGGCCGGAACTGATGTGGCCGATGATTGGATCGCCCGGAATCGGATGGCAGCACTTGGCATAGCTCATCACCATGCCCTCGGAGCCGCGGATGGCCAGGGAGCTCTGCTTGCTGTCGCGGCCGACCTCGGCACCCACCTCGGTCTCGACCTGTCCCGGCAGCATCAGCCGGGCCACGACATGGGCCATGCGATTGCCCAGGCCGATGTCCTCCAGCAGATTGTCCAGCTCCGCGCTGTTGGTGAGCTGCAGAGCGGCCTTGAGCTGCGCCGGGGGGATCTTTTCCAGCTGAGTGCCGAAGCCGCCCAGCACCTTGTTGAGCAGGCGACGGCCCAGGGCGACGGATTCGGAGTGGCGCTGATTCTTCAGGAAGTGGCGGATATTGCTGCGGGCCTTGCCGGTCACCGCGAAGCTGAGCCACGCCGGGTTGGGCTGAGTGCCCGGTGCTGTAATGATTTCCACCGTCTGCCCGCTCTCCAGGGGCTCGCTCAAGGGAGCCAGGCGCTTGCTGATGCGGCAGGCGACGCAGGAATTGCCCACATCCGTGTGCACGGCATAAGCGAAGTCGACGGCGGTGGAGCCGGCGGGCAGCTCCATGATGGTGCCCTTGGGCGTGAACACATAGATCTCGTCGGGGAACAGGTCGATCTTGACGTTCTCGATGAATTCCATCGAGTTGCCGGCATGCTGCTGCATCTCCAGCAGACCGTTGACCCATTGCCGTGCCCGCACATGGGCATTGCTGGGACTGTCATCGTGGGACTTGTAGAGCCAGTGGGCCGCGATGCCGTTGTTGGCCATGGCCTCCATTTCCTCGGTGCGGATCTGGATCTCGATGGGCACGCCGTGCATGCCGAACAGCGTGGTGTGCAGCGACTGATAGCCGTTGGCCTTGGGGATGGCGATGTAGTCCTTGAAGCGGCCGGGCACGGGCTTGTAGAGATTGTGCACGGCGCCCAGCACGCGGTAGCAGGTGTCCACCTTGTCCACCACGATGCGGAAGGCATAGACGTCCATGATCTCGGAGAAGGACTTGCGCTTGGAGCGCATCTTTTCGTAGATGCTGTACAGGTGCTTCTCGCGCCCGAAGATGCGGCCCGGCATGCCCTCGCGCTGCAGGCAGGCCTCCAGCGCACTCTGGATCTGCTTGACGATTTCCTTGCGGTTGCCGCGGATGCTCTTCACCGCCGCATTGATGCGGCGCTTGCGCATGGGGTACAGCGCCTCGAAGCCCAATTCCTCGAATTCGATGCGCACGGAGTTCATGCCCAGCCGGTTGGCAATGGGGGCGTAGATGTCGAGGGTTTCCCGCGCCACGCGCCGGCGCTTCTCCGGACTCAGGACGTCCAGGGTGCGCATGTTGTGCAGACGGTCGGCCAGCTTCACCAGGATCACGCGGATGTCCTTGGCCATGGCCAGCGCCATCTTCTGGAAGTTCTCGGCCTGGGCCTCGGCGTGACTGCTGAAGCTGATCTTGTTGAGCTTGCTGACGCCGTCAACCATCTCGGCAATGGCCTCGCCGAACTGGCTCTTCACGGCCTGCTTGCTGATGCCGGTGTCTTCGATGACGTCGTGCAGCAGGGCCGCCACCAGACTCTGGGGGTCCATGTGCATTTCGGAGAGGATGCCGGCCACGGCGAGGGGGTGGGTCACATAGGGATCACCACTGCGCCGGAACTGGCCATCATGGGCCTGTTCGGCGTAGTAGTAGGCACGGCGGACAAGATTGACCTGCTCTCCCTCAAGGTAGGTGGAGAGGCTGCTGGCGAGAGAGTCGATTGTATTCACAAGCCGACTCCTGCCTCACTCAGAGGTCTTCGCCGAAGGCGTCGTCATCGTCATTGTCGAGATTCTGGGGTGGCGGTGCCTTCAGATCATCGCGGGTCAGCGTGATGATGGGCGCCGGGGCGCGCGCAGTCAGGATGCTGGCATCGACCAGACCGGCAGCCACTTCGCGCAGGGCGATCACTGTGGGTTTGTCGTTGTCGGCAGGCACCAGCGGGTCCTTGCCTCCGGTCTGGATCTGACGGGCTCTCTTGCTGGAGATCATCACCAGCTGGAAGCGATTGTCGACCATTGCCAGACAATCTTCGACGGTTATACGGGCCATAGCTACACCTGTAGTTGAGACGGGGCTGTTGAAGAGGCCGGCGATTCTACTAAAAGAGCCTCGGCGCTGCCTACTTTAATCTTGTCCTGGTCAGCATTGAAGGGCCCTGGCGGCCTGTTTCAAGCCGATTTCAGCAGGGCATCGAGCAGACTGGCGTTGTTCTGCTGCTGCTGGGCACGCTCCAGACGACAGGCGCGCACGATGGCGCGCAGGTCCTGCAGGGCGGTGTCGAAGTCCTCGTTGATGACCACGTAGTCCGCGGCGTCATAGTGGGAGATCTCGTCCGTGGCCTGGCGCATGCGTCGGTTGATGGTCTCCTCGTCATCCTGGGCGCGGCCGGTGAGGCGTTCGCGCAGGCTGGTGAGTGAGGGCGGCAGAATGTAGATGCTGCGGCTGCGGTCCATGCGCTGGCGCACCTGCGCGGCGCCCTGCCAGTCGATTTCCAGGATCACGTCGAGCCCCTGCTCAAGCTGCGCCTGGACCCAGGCGCGCGAGGTGCCGTAGAGATTGCCGAACACCTCGGCAGACTCCAGGAAGGCGTCAGCACGTTGCATGGCACGAAAAACGTCCACTGAGACGAAGTGATAGTTCACGCCGTCGACTTCGCCCGGGCGGCGAGCGCGCGTGGTGTGGGAGATCGACACGCCCAGCAGCGCATCGCTGCCATCCTTGAGCAGGGCGTTGACCAGGCTGGTCTTGCCGGCGCCGGAAGGGGCGGAAATGATGAACAGGGTGCCTCGGGCCATGGTGCTGCGTTCCACATTGCGATGAGTCGGGCGCACTATACCATCACGCCGACGGCTGTCGGCACGCCTGGGCGATTTGCGTCCAGCCACGCCCATCCCCGCGCTCCGGTCAGATCTCACGGGATCGTCTTGTGGCTCTGGTCGCGGCGCAGGCGCAGAAGGCGCGAGGCGGCAAGGCGACTGCCTCAGCCGGCCGACAAGTGCGCAAGCTTCTCGAGACACTTCAATCGTCCTTCAAATCAGATTTTTCCCACTTGGCCTGTGCTGACTTACCGCCCTTCCGGACGTTTCTTCGTGCGGGCACTGGGCTCGGCCTGCAGCGGGTCGTCCGGCCAGGGGTGGCGCGGATAGCGTCCGCGCAGATCCTTGCGTACCTCGAAGTAGCCCGTGGCCCAGAAGTTGGCCAGATCCCGGGTGACCTGCACCGGGCGGCGTGCCGGCGACAGCAGATGCAGCAGTACGCTCACGCGGCCCTGCACCAGGGTGGGTGTGTGCTGCAGACCGAACAGCTCCTGCAGCTTCACCGCCAGCACCGGCTCCGGCCCTGTGTAATCCAGGGCGATGCGATTGCCGCTGGGGACGCCGAGATGCGTGGGCGCGAGCTGGGCAAGCTGCTGCTGCAGCGACCAGTCCAGAGACTCCAGCAGCAGACGTCCCAGCGGCAGTCTGTCCACCTGCTCCAGCCGGTTCAGCCCCTGCAGGTGCGGGCCCAGCCAGTCCTCCAGGGAGTCCAGCAGAGCCTCGTCGCTCAGCGCAGGCCAGGGCGCGCCCAGGGTGCGCTGCAGCAGACGCAGCCGGCCCAGCAGCTGACGGTCTTCCTCCGACCACGGCAGGCTGCCACGCTGGCGCAGGGCCTCCAGCAGGCCCTGACGCAGCACCTCCGGCGGCACGTCGCGCAGCGGACGACGCTCGAGCACCAGGGCGCCGATGCCGCGCACTTCCTCCGCGAGCATGCGGCCGCTCGCTGCGTCCCAGCGCACATCGGCCCGCCAGCGGGCAGTCTCGGGAAAGCAGCGCTCCACCTGAGCCGTGCTCATGGCCACGGCGTGAAAGATGCGGGCGCCGCTGGCATCGCCGTCCAGTTCAATGGCAAGCAGGAAGTCCGCCCGTGCCAGCGCATGAGTCTCGGGCAGCAGGGCCTGCCCACCGCTGACAAGCTTGAAGCGGGCGCGGCCCTGATCGCTGCTCTGGCGCTGATTCTGCGCCAGACGATCCGGCCAGGCCCTCGCCAGCAGTGGTGGCAGAGCATCCGTCGAGCCGATCTCCAGCCCACAGCCCGCTCGGGTGGCCCATTGCCGGGCGGCACGCCTCCAGCGCTCCTCGACGCGCGCGTGGCCGCCGTTCTCCAGTGTCGCGAAGAGGGCCGTCAGGTCGATGTCCTGCCCGCCGATGTCTTCTTCCAGCCACGCTGCCAGCCAGCACGCCAGGCTCGGCGTGTTCAGCCGGCCGGCCTCCTGCAGCAGCACGGCCAGTCGCGGATGGGTGGGCCAGCGCCCGCAGTCACGCCCGAAGCGGCTCAGGCTGCCGTCCGGCGCGAGCAGGTCCAGGGAGTGCAGCAGCGCTCGCGCACTTTCGAGGGCAGGTCCCGGCGGTGCACTGACCCAGCTCAGTCTGGCCGGGTCCTGCACGCCCCAGCGCAGCAGCTCGAACAGCAGTCCTGCGAGGTCTGCCTGCAGCATCTGCGGCTCGCGATGCGGGGCCAGCATGCTTTCCTCCGCCCACAGCCGGTAGCACACGCCCGGGGCTTCGCGGCCGGCGCGGCCCCGGCGC
>JBEDFR010000120.1:0-3610 GCA_041175045.1 Pseudomonadota bacterium
ATCAAGAAGGCCCAGTTTCTGGCGCCGCAGGAAATGCGCCACATCCTCACCAAGTTCCAGGAAGCCGGCAATCAACGCCTGATGCTGTGTGAGCGAGGTTCGAGCTTCGGTTACAACAATCTGGTGGTGGACATGCTCGGCTTTGCCCTCATGAAGCAGTTCTCCTATCCGGTGGTCTTCGATGTCACGCATTCTCTGCAGAAGCCAGGCGGTCTTGCCACCAGCGCCGATGGTCGGCGTGCCGACGTGACGACGCTGGCCCGTGCGGGCATGAGTCAGGGTATTGCCGGTCTGTTCCTCGAGGCACATCCGGACCCGGCGCAGGCCCGATGCGATGGCCCGTGCGCGCTGCCACTGGCGCGGCTCGAGGAGTTTCTAGTGCAGATGAAAGCGATCGACGACCTGGTCAAGGGCTTTCCAGAGATTGAGACGGCGTGAAAGGGAAGCGCGGGCAGGGCTTGCTCCTACAGGCATGGATCGCGCCCTCGGGCGACGCAGGCAGACACCGTTTTTCGATATTTTGACTCAGCAGGAAGACACACATGACAGCAATAGCAGACATTCGAGCGCGGGAGATTCTGGACTCGCGTGGCAATCCTACCATCGAGGCCGACGTCCTTCTGGCCAACGGCGTTATTGGCACCGCCTGCGCGCCCTCCGGGGCATCTACTGGCTCCCGCGAAGCGCTGGAGCTGCGTGACAAGGACCCGGCCCGCTACCTGGGCAAGGGCGTGCTTACCGCCGTCAACAACGTCAACACCGCCATTCGCGATCTGCTCAAGGGCCGCGATGCGCAGGATCAGGTGGGGCTGGATCGCGCGATGATCGGGCTGGACGGGACGCCCAACAAGGCGTCCCTGGGTGCCAATGCCATTCTCGCGGTGTCGCTGGCAGCGGCCAAGGCGGCCGCCATCAGCAGCAAGTTGCCTCTGTATGCTCACATCGCAGCGCTCAATGGCGGTGGTACGCTGTCATTGCCAGTGCCCATGATGAATATCATCAACGGCGGCGAGCACGCCGACAACAACGTCGACATCCAGGAATTCATGGTGCAACCGGTGGGCGCATCCAGCTTCGCCGAGGCCTTGCGCTACGGTGCCGAGATTTTTCACAGCCTCAAGTCCGTGCTGCACAGGCAGGGGCTGAGCACCGCCGTGGGTGATGAGGGCGGCTTCGCGCCGAACCTGCCGTCCAATGCCGCGGCGCTGGATGCCATTCTGAACGCCGTGGAGAAGGCCGGTCTGAAGATGGGCAGCGACATCCGGCTGGCACTCGACTGTGCAGCCTCCGAGTTCTACCACGATGGCAAATACCACCTGAAGGGCGAGAACGCGGAGTACGACTCCGCCGGGTTCGTCGAGTACCTCGCGAAGCTCTCCGTGGATTACAACATTCTGTCCATCGAAGACGGCATGGACGAGAGCGACTGGGACGGCTGGGCGAGGCTCACCCGCAAGATCGGCAACCGCGTGCAGCTGGTAGGCGATGATCTGTTCGTCACCAACACTGCCATCCTGAGCCGGGGCATCGAGCAGGGAATTGCCAATTCGATCCTGATCAAGTTCAACCAGATCGGCACGCTGACCGAGACGCTGGAAGCCATCCGCATGGCGAAGAAAGCAGGCTACACCGCCGTGATCTCCCATCGCTCTGGCGAAACAGAAGACACCACCATCGCTGATCTGGCCGTGGCAACTGGTGCCGGGCAGATCAAGACGGGCTCCCTGTGTCGTTCCGACCGCGTGGCCAAGTACAACCGTCTGCTGCGCATCGAGCAGGAACTTGGCAGCCGTGCCCGCTACCGCGGTATCCAGGAATTCAGTCATATCACGGGTTGAGAGGCCCAAGGGACGGAACAGCCATGAAAGTGCTCATGAGTGCGTTGGTGCTGGTACTGGTGGTGCTGCAATACAAGCTCTGGCTTGGCGAGGGCAGCGTTACCGAGCTGCGTGAAATCGAGGCGCAGGTGGACGTGCAGAAGCAGGAAAACCTCACGCTCGCCGAACGCAATCAAGTGCTTGAAGGCGAGGTGCTTGACCTGAAAACCGGGCTGGATGCCGTCGAAGAGCGGGCTCGCAGCGAGTTCGGCATGGTGAAGCAGGGCGAGACTCTCTTCATCGTGGTGGACTGACTCTGGATGGCGCTCTGGGTCATCGTGCCGGCGGCCGGCGTGGGCGCGCGCATGGGGGGCTCCCTGCCCAAGCAGTATCTGTCGCTGTCCGGACAAAGCGTGCTCGCGCATACCCTGCAGCGTCTGGCGCAGGTCCCCGGTCTCGGCCGCATCGTCGTCGCCCTGCATCCTGAAGATCCCTGCTGGCACACGCAGTTGCTCCCGCCGCAGCTGCCACTGAGCACCTGCGCGGGAGGCCGCGAGCGCAGCGACTCTGTCCTCAGCGCCCTGCAGTTTCTGCAGGGCATTGCCGACGAGCAGGACTGGGTGCTGGTGCACGACGCCGTCCGCCCTTGTGTGCGGCTGGATGATATCGATCGCCTGCTGCAGGAAGTCGAGAGTCACCCCTGTGGTGGCCTGCTGGCTGTTCCCGTCAGCAGCACCCTCAAGCGCAGTAACGCGCGGGGGGACATCGTCGCCACGCTGCCACGCGATCATGTCTGGCAGGCAGCGACTCCTCAGGCGTTTCGCCTTGGGGTCTTGCGGCAGGCGCTGAGCGCCGCCCGCCAGGCCGGCGTCGCCATTACCGATGAGGCCTCGGCGATGGAGCTGGCTGGCCATGCCCCGCGACTGGTGCGAGGCAGTGCCGACAACATCAAGATCACCTACACCGAGGATCTGCTCCTTGCGGAACTGATCCTGGCAGCCCAGCAGCGTGAGAGCGCCACTGCCGCCCGGTAACTCGAGGAGCGCGACAAGCATGTGGAATCAACTGCGGATCGGACATGGCTATGACGCCCATCGCTTTGCCGACGCCCTGTTGCCTGACAAGCCGCTGGTGCTGGGCGGAGTGACACTGCCGCATGATCGCAGCCTGCTGGCGCACTCTGACGGCGATGCCGTGATCCATGCGCTGTGTGACGCCATTCTGGGGGCTTTGGGGCGTGGCGACATCGGGCGTCATTTCCCGGATACAGACAAGGCCTACAGCAATATCGACAGCGGTATCCTGCTGCAGAGGGTCGTGGCTTATATGCAGAACGATGGCTGGCAGGCCGGCAATGTGGACATCACCATCCTGGCCCAGGCGCCGCGCATGGCGCCTCATGTGCCGGCGATGCAGGCGCGACTGGCCGGGCTGCTCGGGATCACGCCGGCGCAAGTCAACGTGAAGGCCTCCACCACCGAGGGGATGGGCTTTGTCGGCCGGCGCGAAGGCATTGCCACCTACGCCGTGGTGCTGCTGCACAGGGACCCGGCGAGCGCATGAAGCCAGGGGCACTGGCGGGTTTCGGGCATGCTTTCGGGCCCCCGGCGCTGGAGGCTGGATTCAAGCGGACTCCGGCTGACTTCGAGGTGATCGAGGAACTGGGGTTCGCACTGACCGGGGTCGGGGAGCATCTGTGTCTGCACCTGCGCAAGACGGGGGTAAACACCCAGGACGTTGTGCGGCTGCTGGCCCGTCGCGCCGGCATCCGGGAGTTCGACGTCGGCTATTGC
>JBEDFR010000121.1:0-7029 GCA_041175045.1 Pseudomonadota bacterium
GTGCAGACGCGGTGCAATTGCGCTTCGACCTGCTGGGTGATGCGCGTGGCGCCCATGCTGAGGTCGAGGTCACCGCGCTGCAGACTGTCGTCACGTTCCAGCCGGACGCCTTCCAGCGTCGCGAACCGTGGCTGCAGCAGGCTGTAGTCCGCCGGACTCAGGCGCACCTGCACCAGGCCATCGCCGTGACTGCGCAATTGCGCGATGCAGGTGTGCACCAGCTGCTGCAGCCACTGGGGGTCGGTATGCAATTCGGCACGCACGATCTGCTGCGCCATGAAACGGGCGAGCTCGATCAGCGTGTGTTGAAAGTCCAGGAAATCGACGCGCGCAGCGGCCAGCGCATCGAGCAGGGTGCCCAGGCGTTCCTCGAGCGCCCGCTGGCGCTCCTGGGCAGCACCGGCCGACCATTGTTTGCCCAGCTCGAAGGCCTGCTGACGGATCTCCTCCAGCGCCTCCTCCGTCAACAGCCGCGTTGGCGTCCCGCTGTCGGCGGCCGGCGCATCGTCGTCCGAGGCCTCGGCGGGAAGCAGGGGCGCCGCGGCATCCGTCGCCTCGCCCGTGGCCGGGGCGGCCGGCGGGGTGTCGGCGCCGGGCTGCTCTGGGGCGTCTACCCGCGGGGCGACCCAGGGCACAAAGCGCGAGGGCGTTGCCCCCGGTTCCAGTGACGCAGTGCCCAGGTAGCTGCGCGTCGCATGGCCACGCTGCAGCAAGGCGTCGGTGACCCACTCGTCGGCATGGAACAGGGTGTCAGACAAAATCGTCTCCTCGCCCTGCCAGCAGGATTTCGCCCTTGTCCGAGAGCTTGCGGGCGATGCGCATGATCTTCTTCTGCGCCGCTTCGACGTCGGTAATGCGCAGCGGGCCTTTGGCTTCCATTTCGTCGAGGAACATGGCGCGGGCACGCTGCGACATATTGGCCATGAACTTGTCCTTGACCAGCTCGTCCGCGCCCTTGAAGGCGATCATGAGCATTTCCTGATCGATATTGCGCATCAGGGTCTGGATGCTGCGGTTGTCCAGGCCGCTGAGATTGTCGAAGGTGAACATGTTGTCCTGAATCTTCAGCGCCAGCTCTTCGTCGATATTGGACACGCCTTCCATGATCTTGCCTTCCAGCTCGACCTTGGTGAAGTTCATGATCTTGGCCGCTGTCTTCACGCCGCCCAGATTCGATGACTTGGCACTGGAGCTGCTGGAGAACTGCTGCTTCATGATCTGCTCCAGCTCTTCCATGGCGCTGGGCTGCACGGTGTCGAGCATGGCGACACGCTGGATCACCTCGGGGCGCTGCTCGGGCCGCAGAAAGTTGAGCACGTCGGCGGCGACGTCGTACTCCAGCACCGACATGATGATGGCGATGACCTGGGCATGTTCGCCCTGAATCATCTCGGCGATGGAGCGCGCGTCCATCCAGCGCAGAATCTCCAGCCCCTTGCTCGAGGAGCCCGGCATGATGCGACCGAGAATCGTCGCCGCCTTGTCGGCTCCCAGGGCGCGTTTGAACACGTTCTCCACGTAGTCGGCGGTGCCCAGACCGAGGTTGGTCTGCTTCTTGATGGTGGCCACGAAATCATCGAGCACGACGTTCACGCACTCCTGGGACAAGTCCGCCACCGACACCATGCGCGCACCAAGCGCCTGCACCTCGCGCGGCGACAGATAGCGAATGATGTCCGCCGCCTGTTGTTCGCCCAGCAGCAGCATGATCACGGCCGCACGATCCGTCGTGGTCATCGTCTCCAGCTCTTCGCGCACGCTGTCGGGCAGGGGCGCTGCGTTCTCTTCCGCCAGGGCGTCTTTCTTCTCGGCTTCAGCCATGATTGTCTCCGTCCGGTTACACCGGCTTGATCAGTTTCTTCAGCACGTTGGCGACGCGTGCAGAGTCTTCGGCCACCAGCAGCCGGATGAGGGCCACCTTGTCGTCGTAAGTGTTGGCGGTGTCGAGCATGTCGGCCGAGATGGACGACTTCTTCGGGCGCAGCTTGGCCTTGATCTCGTCGATGCCGGCGGCATCGCCCGAGGACAGCATGGCCAGTTCCTGCGGGCTGAGGTCGTTGGAATTCAAGGTGTCCTCCTGCGACAGGGCATCGGCCAGCGTGGGCTGCGGCATGTAGAGTTTCATGACCGGGCGTACCACGATCACCATGAACAGACCCAGCAACAGCACGATCATCGAGTACTTGATCAGGGCAATCAGCGAGGGCTGTTCATGCCAGGGCAGGCTGATGCCGACGACTTCCTCGCTGTGGAAGCGCGAAGTGACGATGGTCAGCGCGTCGCCGCGGGCGGCATCGAAGCCGATGGCGGCGCGCACCAGATTCTCCAGCTTGGCCACTTCCGCCGCCAGCAGGGCATCGACGTCCACCGCCTCGGCGGCCTCGGCGCCTGCGTCGGGCAGGTCCAGCGCCAGCGTCAGGGCCGCTTCGTCCACCGCAATGGCCACCGACAGACGGTTCAGCGTGCCCACCTGGTTGCGGGTGTAGCGCACGCTGCGGTCAAGCTCGTAATTGCGGATCGTCTCGCTGCTGCGCACCGCATTGGGGGCCGCACCGGCGCCATCGATGGTGGCGTCGGCGGCCACGGCCTGCGGGGCCACCACCGTGTCATTGGGCACGATATTGCTGACGCCGCCGGGAATGCCCTGCGCCGTATCGGCCGCGCTCATGTCCATGCGGATGGACTCCGAGCGCGAGCGCGGACCGGCGCCATTCTGGTCGAATTCCTCGAAGGTGGATTCGACCTGCGTGAAGTCGATGGCGACATCGACCTTGGTGGTGACGGCGCCTTCGCCCACCAGGGGCATCAGCAGCGCGTCGATGCGCTCCTTGTACATGGTCTCGACCGACTGCTGGTAGGTCAGCTCTTCCGAGGCCTGCTGCAGCGTGGACGCTCCAGAGGGGCTGGTCAGCAGATTGCCGCGGTCGTCCACCACCGACACATCGGTGGTGGCCAGGTAGGGCACGCTGGAGGCCACCAGATTGACGATGGCTTCCACCTGCGGCTGGCTGACCGCGCGCCCGGAATAGGGCGTCACCACGACCGACGCCTTGGTGGGTGTCTTGTTGCGGATGAAATTGCTCTGGCGCGGCGCGGCAATGTGCACGCGTGCCGACTGCACCGTGGAAATTCGCGCGATGCTTCTGGACAGCTCGTTCTCGATGGCGGCGTTGTACAACGCTTCCTCCATGAACTGACTGGTGGTCATGGTGGACTGCTCGGTCAGGTAATCCATGGCACCGCTGCTGACATCGCGCGGCAGGCCGGCGGCCGCCAGCGCCATGCGGGCATCGTGGTAATTCTCAACGGGCACGGTGAGCGCACCGGTGGAGGCCTCCAGACGCACCGGGATGGCACTGCTGGCGAGCACCTCCATGGCTTCGGCCCGATCCACTTCGCTCATGCCGGGATGCAGCACACGGTAGTCGCCGCTATTGATGAGGAAGAACACGATCACCAGGATCGACAGCAGGCTGGTCAGCAGGATGGCCGGCAGGGACTTGCGCACCAGCGGCTGGTTGAGCACTTCAACCACGCTGGGATAAGCCCGGGCGTCCTCAGCCGCACGCGCGCCGCCGCCCGCATCACGCTCGGCAGGCAGGTTGCGACGGCTGGTATCCACGCGTGCATCGCTCGCGGACATCAGGGGGGAGGAGAGTTCTTCTGCAATCGCCATGGTTCAGTCAACCTTTGTCAAACGGGCATGTTCATGATGTCTTCGTAGGCTTTGAGCACCTTGTTGCGCACCTGCAGGGTGGCTTCAAAGGCCAGCGAGGATTTCTGCATGGCCAGCACCACGTCCGTCAGCGGGACGTTCTCGCCGGATTCGAAGCGGGCCATCATCGTCTGGGAAGCCTGCTGGGTGGCATTGACCTCCTGCAGGGTGCGCGCCACGGCATCGGAAATCGTGCTGGCAAAATTGCGGCCTTCCACCCCGCTGGCAGGGGGGGGCACGGCGGCGCCGCCCTGCAGCCGCGTCTGCTGGATGGCGCTCTGGTAGCGCTGGATCTGCGACAGCAGGTACTGCGCGTCCGGAGTGGGAGTGATCGCCATGGCTGTGGCCCTCAGCGTGCGTAGGCATCCGGGACCCGATGGCCCTCGGAGCGGAAGGTTTGCAATTTATGGCGCAGCGTGCGCTGGCTGATGCCCAGGCGCTTGGCCGCATCGGCGCGCGAGCTCGAGCTGTGCAGCGCCGCCAGGATCTTGCGGCGTTCGGCGTGCTGGATCGTGGCCTGCAGATTGCCCTCGCCCGCGGCGGTGGCCTGCTCGGGTTCGGCCTGCACGGACGGGCTCGCCGGCACCGCATCCGCCGCCAGCGCCGGCGCTGCCGACTCGTCGAACACGATGTCGGCCGCCACGATGGTCGGCGTCTGCGTCAGAATCGTGGCGCGGGCCATCACGTTTTCCAGTTCGCGGATATTGCCGGGCCAGGTATGGCTCAGCAGTTTTTCCAGGGCACAGGGGGCGATGTCGGTCGGGCCTCCCGGCATGCTGTACTTCTGCAGCATCAGATAGGCCAGGGGCTGGATGTCGAGTTTGCGCGCCGCCAGCGCCGGCATGTTGAACTTGAAGGCGCTGAGGCGGTAATAGAGGTCTTCCCGGAATCGCTGCCGCCGCGTGTGTTCCAGCAGGTCCACGTTGGTCGCCGCCAGCACGCGCACGTTCACCGCGATTTCGCGGGTGCCGCCCAGGCGGGTGATCTTGCGCTCCTGCAGAGCGCGCAGGATCTTGGGTTGCAGCTCCAGCGGCATCTCGCCGATTTCATCCAGGAAAATGGTGCCATTCTGGGCCTGCTCGAAATAGCCGGCGGCGCTGCTGTTGGCGCCGGTGAAGGCCCCTTTCTCGTGGCCGAAGAACAGGCTCTCGGCCAGCGTCGCCGGAATGGCGGCGCAGTTCACGGCGATGAACGGGCCCTGCGCCTGGGGCGAGGCCTCGTGCACCACGCGGGCCAGGATCTCCTTGCCAGAGCCGGTCGGCCCGGCAATCAGCACAGGAATGCTGGAAGCCGCCACCCGGCACGCCAGCGCAAAGATCTGCGCGCTCTGGGGGTCGACAAATACGAAGGGCTGCGTTCGGGTGGTGGCCTGCGTCATCATCATTACACTCATCGGGTGGTTCATGGAGGTGCAGACGACGATTAGCAATAAGCGAGCCAATTTTTCAAGTCTTTGTTTTACAAGACTAAAAAAATGCAGTTGTACATTTTTTGACACGTTTTCGGCGCCGCGTCAGAAATCTGGCAGACCGCCGAAGCGCTTACAGAGAGGAGGTATTGAGGTTGTAGCGGGTGATCTTCTGAATCAGGGTGGTACGTTGCAGATGCAGCAACGCAGCCGCCTTGCTGACACTGCCTTCGGCCTGCGCGAGGGCGGCCTTGATCAGCTGGATCTCGATGTCGGCCATCAGTTGGCGGGCGGGCACGCCCTCACTGGGCAGAGCAGTGACGGAGTGGGAGAGCCGCAGGATCTGTTCGATCGAGCGTGGGCTGATCGGGTCGGCCAGCGCTTCGGCGCCGGCCGGGGCCGCCACGCTCACGGCCTCCAGCGGCTGCAGCGGCCACGGCGTGTCGGCCTCGTCGCGCGCCGCGACCTTGTCCGCGCTCTCCGCGCAGTCGCGTTGAATCAGTTCCCACAGTCCAGGCGGCAGCAAATCGGCAGGCACTCGACTCAGGTCGATGACCTGGGCGCCGTAGATCACGCTGAAGCGCATCATCAGATTGGAGATTTCCCGCACATTGCCCGGCCAGGCGTAGGCCTCCAGCCAGCGCGCCGAGCGGCGGGTGAAGTGAATCGGCGACTGCCCGCGCGCGTGCCTGCCGGCAAACCACTGACACAGGGCAAGAATGTCGCCCGTGCGCTCACGCACCGGCGGAATGCGCAGGGGCAGCACATTGAGGCGAAAGTAGAGGTCTTCGCGAAACACGCCATCGCGCACCAGGGCATGGAGGTCGCGGTGTGTGGCCGCAACGACCCTGACATTGATCTCGCGCGCCACCCCGCTGCCCAGCGGCTCGACCACGCGCTCCTCCAGCACCCGCAGCAGCTTTGCCTGCAGCTCCAGCGGCATATCGCCGATTTCGTCCAGGAACAGGGTACCGCCGTTGGCCAGCTCGATGCGGCCACTGCGATCACTCATCGCGCCGGTGAAGGCGCCCTTGGTATAGCCGAACAGCTCGCTTTCCAGCAGCGCGGCGGGTATGGCGGCACAATTGATGGGAATGAACGGGGCGTGGCGGCGGGGAGACTGCTCATGCAGGGCCCGCGACATGACTTCCTTGCCGGAGCCGGTTTCGCCTGTCAGCAGCACCGAGGCATCGCTTCCAGCGCATGTAGCGAGCAGTTTTTGCAGCGAACGCATCGCCTCGCTGTTGCCAAAAAAAACAGTCGCCTTCGTCATCTTTGCTCAATAATTGACCTGTCCGAACGAGTGGCGCGACCGTAGCACACTTGCCGGAAGAACAGAAGCGGGACGCCCGGAAGGCGTCGAGGGGCGGGGCGAGAGCGGCAAGGAACCACAAGGTTCCCTGCTGCGTGCTCAGAGAACCTTGTCGAACAGTATGCCTTTCATGGCTTCGATATTGTGCGCGACGCGCAGCAGGGCCTCGGCCGGCACCTGACGCACCGTCTCGCCGGTCACCTGATCGGTCACCACCACCATGATCTTCTTCGACACGGCATCCACCGAGAACTGCAGGTTGTTTGGATTCATGTCGATGGACTCGTTGAGGGTCCGGATGGCCTCGTCGAGTCGAGCCTTCATTTTTTCCATCTGCTCGGCCGCGGCATTGCGCTGTTCGGCAATCTGCGCATTGACCTGCTGCGTCTGAGCGGAGACATCCCGGATTGTCTTCATTACCGCATCGACTGCAGGCGCGGGCCTGGGCGCCACGCTCTCGACCGGCTTCGCCGCCGGGATCTGGGCGGGCGCGAAGGTATCAATCGTTGTCATCATCATGACCTCGGGTCATCAAGAGGCGGCAGGAGCCCGCGCAAGCCGAAGCTGCGCGGGCGGACCTGAACGCTCTAAGTG
>JBEDFR010000122.1:0-6314 GCA_041175045.1 Pseudomonadota bacterium
CATTGAACGGATCGGGGCTGGCCATTGGCCGCACGTTGGTCGCCATCCTGGAGAACTTCCAGAATGTCGACGGCAGCGTCAGTATTCCCGAGGTTCTGCGTCCCTACATGGGTGGATTGGATCGTCTGGTCTGAGGCAGGGACGATCCGCTTGCACCCCTTTCTGCGGAGGCCTCTGCCACCATGCAGTTTCTGCCTGTATTCCTGAATGTCCGTGCCCAGCATTGTCTGGTCGTCGGTGGAGGCGAGGTCGCCTATCGCAAGGCCGTTCTGCTGGATCGTGCGGGCGCGCGCCTGCGTGTCGTGGCGCCAGCCATCGAGCCGCAACTTGAGGCACTGGTCATTGCGGGCGCCGGTGAGATGTGTCTGCGCGAATTTCAGGACAATGACCTCGAGGGCGTCTTTCTGGCGGTGGCTGCCACTGATGACGAGCAGGTCAATGTCGCGGTTTCGGTCGGGGCCAAGGCGCGCGGCCTGCCCGTGAATGTCGTGGACAAACCCTCCCTGTGCAGCTTCATCGTGCCGGCGATTGTCGATCGATCTCCAGTGGTCATCGCCATTTCCAGTGGCGGCGCTTCGCCCATTCTTACGCGCAAGCTCAAGGAAAAGCTGGAAACCATCATCCCTGCAGGCTACGGGCGTCTTGGCCTCCTGCTCGCCAGCTATCGCGGCCGCGTCAAGTCCGTGGTCAGCGACTTCAAGCGGCGCACACGCTTCTGGGAAAGCCTGTTGTCCGGGCCGTTCCAGGAAATGGTGCTGGCCGGGCGTGAAGACGATGCGCGCCGGCATCTGGAACAGCAACTGTCTCAGGCCGATCAACTGGATGTCCGCGGCGAGGTGTTTCTGGTGGGGGCGGGTCCGGGGGATCCCGATCTGCTGACGCTCAAGGCCCTGCGGCTCATGCAGGAAGCCGATGTGGTGCTGTACGACCGACTCGTGTCGCCCGAGATTCTGCAGCGCGTGCGCCCCGATGCCGAGAAGATTCACGTGGGCAAGGAGCGTTCGAATCACACCTTGCCGCAGGAGCAGATCAACGAGTTGCTGGTGCGCCTGGCAAGGGAGGGCAACAGGGTCCTGCGTCTGAAAGGCGGCGATCCCTTCATTTTCGGGCGGGGTGGCGAGGAGATCGATCGTCTGGCGCAGGAGCGCATCCCGTTTCAGGTCATTCCGGGCATAACCGCCGCGTCGGGCTGTGCCTGCTATGCCGGCATTCCGCTGACCCATCGTGACTGGTCACAGTCCGTGCGCTTCGTGGCCGGGCATCTGAAGAACGAGTCGCTGGATCTGGACTGGCCGGAGCTGGCGCGCGAAAACCAGACGGTGGTGTTCTATATGGGGCTGGTCGGGCTGGAGCGGATCTGCCGACAGTTGCTTGCCCACGGGATGGCGCCGGACATGCCAGTCGCGCTCGTACAGCAGGGCACCACAGCGAATCAGAAAGTGTTGACCGGCAATCTTGTGACGATGCCGGAACTGGTGCGCAGTCATCCGGTGCAGGCGCCCACCATCATCATTGTCGGACGCGTGGTGGGGCTGCAGTCGCATTACGCCTGGTTCCGCACCGAAGCCCTCGTCACAGGCTCCGATGCGCAGGTTGCAGGGCGGTCTCAGACGATCAGGTCGTAGTCGCGACGCAGGACGTCGATGATTTCCTGGCGCGGGTTGTCGGACAGTTCGATGCTGTGACCGACGATCTTTGCGGCGATATCCAGATAGGTGCGTGAGACCTGCAGCAGAATCTCCTCCGGGAGGGCGTTGTCCCGTGCCAGGGCGATGCGCTCCGGCATGCGATCCTTGTTCAGCAGGATGTCCGGGTCCGGGAAATGACTCAGCAGCTGCTGGCGGAATTCTTCCTTGGATTTCTCGATCACTTCGCCCCTGCGATAGGAAGGACCGTCCCAGATGCGCGAGGAGTCAGGGGTGCCGACTTCATCCATGTAGATCAGTTTGTCCAGTCCTTTGCTGTCGGTGACGTAGCCGAACTCGAACTTGGTATCGACAAAAACCTGGTCGATCTTTTCCAGCGCCGTGCTGATGAGCCCGAAGCCTTCACGCAGCAGTTTTTCGTAGAAATCGATGTCCTGCAGATTGCGGAAATTGAAGGCAGCGTAATTGCGTTCGATATCCTGGCGCGTGATATTCACATCGTCTGATTCTGGAACGCCAGGGATGCCGCGCAGGATGCCCTTGGTTGAAGGTGTAATCAGCAATTCAGGCAGACGCTGGTCCTTCTTCAGACCATCGGGCAGAGTGATGCCGCAGAATTCGCGTTCTCCCTTGCTGTAGGAGCGCCACATGGAGCCAGTGATGTACTGTCGGCAGATTGCCTCGATCATCACCGGGCGTGCCTTCTGCACGATCCACACGAAGGGGTGCGGAATTTCCAGGATATGGCTGTCGGCCAGACCCTGTTGCTTGAACAGGCCGAACCAGTGGTTGGAGATGGCGTTCAGCGCTGCCCCCTTGCCAGGTACCCCATTGAGGCCGCCTTCGCCGTGCCAGATGCAGTCGAAGGCCGAGATGCGATCACTGATGACCATGATGGCCAGCGGGGCGTCAGGTGCCACGGCGTAGCCACGCTCCGCGATCAGGCGTCTGCTGTCGCTTTCCGTCAACCAGTACACGGAACGGACCTTGCCACTGTGCACAGGTCTTTCGGTGCGAATAGGCAAGTCGTTGTTGATGGCAAGAACGCGGTCAGCAAGGCTTCTGGCAGAGTTCATCGAGGTGCTTCCTGTGAGTGGTCAAAGGGAGGGCTTGGGCTGCTTGGGCTGAATGAAAAGCGCGCGAATGATAGCAGAAAGTGTTTCCCTCGCCAGAGTGCAGGGCGCTCAGAAACAATTCTCCGGCCGTGGCAGGCCGGCAATGCGCGCGCCCAGCAGCGCGGCATTTCCGGGAAAGAGTGACAGCAGATAGACGCTGCGGCCTTTCTCCGGACCAAGAGTCTGTGCGGCAAACTTCACCAGAGGACGCATCCCGGGGGAAAGCCTGAAACGTGCATGAAACTGTCGCAGAAGATGCAGTATCTCCCAATGGGCAGGTGTCAGCTCGATGCCAGCATCCCTGGCAAGCAGAGTGGCAACCGTTTCGTTCCAGTCTGCAAGGCAGCGCAGATAACCGTCTGCATCCAGAGCGACTCTGCGTTGATCAGGCAGCAGCAGATCGCGTGCTGCGCCAGGCTCGAGGGCGTCCATCAGAACCAGTGCACCGATTGTCGGTGCTGGCATGTCAGCTCGACGAAGCCTGCATGGTCGACTGTCGTGATGTGGTCCGCCAGATCGACTGCCGAAAGACCACGTGCAATGAGGTCATCTCTCAACACGCAGACTTGTATGCCTTCCAGCGTGACATTCATCCGCGCGGCAAGGGAGTTGAGCGTCCGCACGTTGTAGATGCCATCCTCGATCAGAAGCAGCGTGTCTCCAGGCGCTGCAATATGCAGGCAGGACTGCAACAGATCGCTGCTCCATGAAGGCTTGCTGATGGTGTGAAGAGTGCTCAAAGTGTGAATACCACGTCGGCGTCCCGGATCAAACCGGTGATGCGTGCACTGTCACAGACCTCCGCCGCAATGGCCAGTTCTTCCTGACTCATGCCTCGCACCTGCAGCGACTGTGCATCCACGTAAACCTTCTGAATGTCATACAGGGATAGCACGCTCAGAGCAGCGCAGAGATCCTTTACCCCGATGCCTGCCGCAGCCTGGTTCGTGTGCAACTGCAGCACCCCGTCGTCCATGAAGATTAACGTGACCTTCTGGTCAAATACGGCAGTGGCAAGCACCATATCGAGCATGGCTCTCGCATGGGCACTGCCATAGGGTGACCGGCGGGAGATAAAGACAAGCTGTTTTGCTGCGGGAGTCAATGTCATTGTCATGCCCCGAAGCTGATGGTGCGATCGGAGGCCAGGCTGGCATCGACAAGTTGCCCGAGGCCTGACAGGACTGATGGCGCTTGCAGATTGTGGCTGCGCAATTCATGGCGTTTTGCCTCACGCTCGTCAACGATGCCGCGCTTCATGGCAGAGGAAACGCACGTCACTGCGTCGATATTGTGCGCCTGCAACAGAGAACTCCACGCCTTGACGAGATCGATTTCGTCCTGTGGTGCCACGCTGAACTCATTGCAGTTGTGCACGCCATCGTAATAGAAGAAGACCCGCACGATCTCGTGACCCGCTGACAGAGCAGCCTGTGCAAAGCGCAGCGCACTGTGCGAGGCCTGCGAGGTGTAAGGAGCAGCGTGCAGAACGATAGTGAATTTCACGGCAGACAATCCATGGCAGCTGGTCGCAAAGAAAAAAGCCCCGACGCTGGTCGGGGCTTCGGGCAAAGTGCCTGTTCTCGCGCTTATTCCTCGCCGGAGAAGGCGGTGAGCAGGTGAATCAGACTCATGAACAGATTGTAGATCGACACGAACAGCGTAATCGTGGCCAGAATGTAATTGCGTTCACCGCCATTCACGATTTCGCCTGTCTGGTACAGGATGATCGCGCTGGAGAACAGCATGAAGCCTACCGAAATGGCCAGTTGCAGAGCGGGAATCTGGACGAAGATGCCTAGAATCATCGCTGCCAGCAGGACAAAGACGCCGGCTGTGATGAAGCCGCTCAGGAAGGAGAAGTCCTTGCGGGATACCAGCGCATAGCCGGACAGGCCGAGGAAAATGAAGGCGGTCCCGCCCAGCGCCGTGGTCACTACCTGGCTGCCCGCGCTGGTGGACATCAGTGCGCCGATCAGCGGGCCTGTGCCATAGCCGATGAAGCCGGCGAACGCGAACATGGTCAGAAGACCCCAGGCACTTCTTGCCAGTGCGTGGGTCGCGAACAGCAGTCCGTAAACGCCAATGATGTACATCCAGATGTTCATGGGCGCAGCATTGGTGCTCACGAATGCCATCAATGCGCTGAAGCCGAGTGTCATGCCCAGCAGCATATAGGTGTTCTTGAGAACCTTGTTGACTGCGAGCACCGATTCGCCGGTACGCGCCACATCCATTACATCGAACTGACTCATAGTGATCTCCGTGGTTGTATTGCCTTGCTGTTGAAGTGCGCAAACAGGACTGCAGGAGCCTTGCGTTAACAGCGCCTGCTGTCAGGGATATGACGTCAAACTCTTGCCAATTCACTTTCCCTGTTGCTTCAGACCGGCGAGGGCAATCATACCTTGCAAGTCCTCAAAAGCAATCTCTGCCCAGGCAGCGCGCGAGCTGGCGAAACTCTGGTTGACTGAGGCACTTTTTCCAGTAAGATTGGCCCCCGTCGCGGAGGGGTGGCAGAGCGGTTGAATGCACCGGTCTTGAAAACCGGCGAGGGTGTGAGCCCTTCGAGAGTTCGAATCTCTCCCCCTCCGCCACACTTTTTCTCCTCGCCTCTATCGCCTCCCCTGATCGGCCAATTGCGCTTCTTTCGCCGCATATTCATGTCGACACCACAGGGCTTTTGAATTCCGCGCCTCAATACGTTAGTCTCCCCGGGCAGGCAGCAGATGTATCGCCAATAACAAAAATCAAGCCTTATCAGGAGCGTCCAAGATGAGTACGGCATTAAAGGTTGTTTCACGAGTCATTGTCACGGCCAGTGCTATCGCCTGTGCACCTCTGGCTTTGGGTCAGACGGGAACCAGCGTCGACAACGGGGATTGGCCCGTTTATCACGGCAACGAATTCTCTCAGCGTTATTCCCCTCTCGATCAGATCAATGCAGACAATGTTGCTTCTCTGCAGATCGCCTGGCGCTTCACGACGCAGAATTTCGGCCCTGCCACAGACTTCACCAATCCTTCAACCCCACTGGAGATCGACGGTGTTCTTTACGCTAACGTCGGCGTGACCCGGAACGTTGTAGCACTGGATGCGACCACGGGCGAGGTACTATGGTTGTGGCGCCCTGAGGAAGGAGCCCGCTTTGACAATGCTCCACGCAAGGGCGCTGGGAGGGGTGTGGCCTACTGGAACAGCGGTGATAAGAAGCGCATTTTCGACATTACTCCGGGCTATCATCTGGTTGCGCTTGATGCCGAGACCGGAGTTCCCGATCCTGCCTTTGGCGAAAACGGCATCGTTGACCTGATGGTTGGTCTGCGCAACGCCGAAGACGAGCGCTTCGACAATATCGATATCGGCGCATCAGCTCCACCCTTCGTTATGAATGACGTGATTGTCGTGGGTGCCGCGCACGCCACCGGTGGTCGTCCGCGCTCCAAGTCCAACGTTAAAGGCGACATCCGCGGTTTTGACGTGCATACCGGAGAACTTCTCTGGACCTTCCATACGATTCCGGAGCCGAATGAATTCGGGGCCGAGTCCTGGC